>NZ_JAVRFL010000017.1:0-142722 GCF_031845925.1 Micromonospora reichwaldensis
GGGGGGGGCTGGGGGGGGGGGGGGGGGGGACGGGTCACTGGCTCTGACTGCCTTTCTTCGGGCCGGCCGGTCGGGTGGGCGACCGGCCGGCCGACGGGTGGGGACCTGGCGCTCAGCCCTTCGTCATCGCGACGGTGCGCAGGTCGAACAGGCCGAGGTTGGTCCACGGCAGCTGCTCGGCCCCGACGACCTTCGGGGAGGCGATGGTGGCGCTGGTGAGGTTGCAGAGCGGGATGAACCACGCCTCGGTGAACAGCCGCTGCCACAGCTGGTGGTACTGCGTGGCGCGCTCCCCCACGCTGGAGCGGGGGTCGGCGGCCCTGGCCGCGATCGGGGCGATGGCCCCGGGGTCGGTGGCGAGCCGGTAGTTGCCGGTGAAGTAGTTGTCCACCGTGCCCGCCGGGTCGAGGCGCGGGTTGAAGGTGTTGGACACCTCCAACTCGAAGTCGCCGGCGATGAAGCGCGCCTCGGTCTCGGAGTTCGGCGTCGGGTTGAGCGTCGCGTCGATGCCGGCCTGGGCCATGGCGGCCTGGATGGCGGTGGCGGGCTGCTCGGTGTTGGTGCCGGCGGAGAAGCTGATCGACACCTTGGCCCCGCCGGCCTCGGCGATCAGCGCCTTGGCCCTGGCCAGGTCGAACTCGTACGGGTAGGTCGCCGCCGGGTCCGCCCACGGGCTGTCCGGGTAGATGCTGCGGGTGGGCGTGCAGGTGTCGGCGAAGAGGGCGCGGATGGCGGCCGGGTCGACCGAGCGGGCGATGGCCTCCCGGACCCGCTTGTCCTTGAGGTCGCCCATGTCGGCGCGCAGCAGGATGCCGAGGACGTTGCGGAACGGGCGGGTGGTGACCTTGAGCTGGCCGGCCTCGCCGAGCTGGCGGGCCTGGACGACCTCGTTGGCCGAGGAGACGAAGCTGAGGTCGGTCTGACCGCTGATGACGCCGTTGAGTCGGGTGGCGCCCTCGGGGACGCGGGTGATCTCCATCCCGGCGAGGCGCCCGGCGTCCGGGTCCCAGTGGGTGCCTTCGGCGCGCTTGACGACGTACTTCTCGTTGGGCACGAACTCCGTGGCGACGTACGGGCCCGAGCCGGCGTTGCCGGGGGCGCGCTTGAGGTCGACGCCGTCGGCGATCGCCTTGGGCGAGACCATCATGCCAGCGGCGGTGGCCAGGGCCGAGGGGAGCACCGCGCCGGTGCCCGGCGTGAGGTTGAGGCGCACGGTGTGCGCGGCGACGACGGTGACGCCGGTGATGGCGGCGAGGTCTTGCTTGATGGTGCTCGTCGGCAGCGTCTTGCCGCGCTCGATGTTGACCTTGACGGCGGTCGCGTCGAAGGGCGTCCCGTCGTGGAAGGTGACGTCGTCGCGCAGGGCGAGCTCGAGGTAGGAGCCGTCCTTGGCGTAGGTCCACGAGGTCGCCAGGCCGGGGACGATCCCGTCCCTGGAGTCGACCATGGTGAGCCGGTCGTAGATCAGCGTGAGGTAGGGGTAACCGCCGGGAGCCGGCTGGGCCGGGTCGAGGTTCTGGAACGGGGACGAGGCCGTGACCCGCAGGACGGCGTCCGGGTCGATCTCCCCCGTGCCGGTGGCGCCGGGGTCGCTGGTCGGGGTGCCGGAGCAGGCTCCGAGGGCGAGGGTGGCGAGCAGGCTGACGGCGACGGCGAGGCGTCGGTGGTGCGGGATGCGGGACAAGGTGCTCCTTTCCTGACCTGCCGCTCCGCGCCGGGAGCGGCTCCGCGGCAGCCGGCGGGGTCCCGGGTGCCCGGGGCGCGGCCGGGTGCCGGCGGGTCGTTCGGCGGTGGCCGTACGGGCGCGGGGGTCACGGTGGGTGGTTGGATGGCGTCGGCGGCGTGATGCCCGCCTGGAGCTGCTCGGCCGTGGCGTCCCCGAGGCTGCCGGCATGCGACGCCCCCCGAAGCCAACCAAGCGCTCGATTGGGACGGTAGGGGCAGGCTGCGGGCGCGTCAATGGGCGGACGCCCGCCGCGACCCACCAAAGGACGCCACCGTGACCCACGAGGGACGACGCCCGGGGTGCAAGCGTTGCCAGCGCGCCACCGGGTCGCTAAAGTGCGATCAAGCAAGCGCTTGGTTGCCCTGATCGGCCGAAGGAGTCCGCCCGGTGGAAACCACCCTCGCCACGGCACAGCCCCGCGACACCGGCATCGACGCCGTCGCCTCAGCCACCCGCCGGCTCGTCGACGCGATCACCCGCGCGGGCGGGGCCATCGACGCCGACGCCGACCGGATCGTGGCCGACCTCGACGGGCTCACCGCCCGGATCGACGCCCACGCCCCGGAGCTTCCCGAGCGGATCGCGACGATGTGGCGCCAGCCCGGCCCGGGCCGTTTCGACCCCGCCGGCGGCACCGAGAACCCGCTGTCGCCGCCGGTGAGTCTCTGGGTCGAGCCGGACGGCTCGCTGCGCGGCGAGGTCACCCTGAGGCTGGCCTTCCAGGGACCACCCGGGCACGTGCACGGTGGCACCTCGGCCATGCTCATGGACCACGCCCTCGGCATCGCCAACGCCCGCGCCGGATACGCCGCGGTGACCGTCGGGCTCGACGTCTCCTTCCGCGCGGCCATCCCGATCGGCTCGACGATCACGATCCTGGCCCGGCACGAGGGGCGCGACGGGCGCAAGGTACGCAGCTCCGGCGAGCTGCGCGTCGGGGACCTGACGTGCGTCACGGCCACGGGCACCTTCGTGCTCATGGACGACCCGTCCACGCGGGACATGTTCCGGCGACTCCCGAGGGAGCAGGGATGAGCCCGACTCCCGACCCCACCAGCACCTCACCCGGTCCGCTCACCGGCCGCGGTGCGCTCGTCATCGGCGGGGGCGGCGGCTTCGGCCGCGCCATCGCCGCCGCGCTGGCCGCCGACGGGGCCGCCGTGACGATCATGGGACGCACCGGGGCGACGCTGCGGGCGGCGGCCACGACGATCGCCGCAGCCGTTCCCGGGGCGCTGCCGGTGCGGGTCAGCGTCGGCGACTCCGCCCTCGATCAGGACGTGGCCGCCGCGGTGCGCGCCGCCGACGAGACCCCGTTGGCGGCCGTCGTCACGACGGTCGGCGGCGGCACCTTCCGTCCCGTGCTCGCCCTCGACGCCGAGACCCTCGAGCACGACTTCCGGCGCAACGTCACGACGGCGCTGCACGCGATCCGGCACGGCGGACAGGCCCTGACCGCGCGCGGCGGGGGCGCGATCGTGTGCACCTCGTCGAGCGCCGGCGGGCACTCCTTCCCGTTCATGCCGTCGTACTCGGTGAGCAAGGCCGCGCTCGAGGCGCTCGTCCGGGTCGCCGCCGACGAGCTCGGCCACCTCGCGGTACGGGTCAACGTCGTACGCCCCGGCATCGTGGCCACCGACGGGAAGAACCCGGGCCTCCTGCTGGCCGACCCCGAGCTGGCCGCCGCGACCGTCGCCGAGAAGCCCCTGTCCCGGGTCGGACGCGCCGAGGACGTCGCCGCCGCGGTCCGCTTCCTGTGCGGTCCCGAGTCCTCCTGGATCACCGGCGCGTGCCTGCCGGTCGAGGGCGGGGCGCACCTGCGCCGCGCGCCCCGGCTGGAGAAGCTCGCCCGGATCGTCAGCGGCGACGAGGTCGTCGACGCCGCCCTGGCGGGCCGCATCCGATGACGGCGGCACAGGCGCCTGCCGGCCGGATGGAGCTGGTCACGACGCTGCCGCCGACGACGGCGCTGCGTGAGGTGCCCGCGGTCGTGGCGCGCATCGAACGGCTCGGCTTCGACACCGTGCACGTCCCCGAGACGACGCACGACTCCCTGGCGGTCGCCCTGCTCGCGGCCGAGCACACCAGCCGGATCACCGTACGCACCAGCATGACGCTGGCCTTCCCCCGCAGCCCGATGGTGACCGCGTACGCCGCGTGGGACCTCGCGCGGTTCTCCGAGGGTCGCTTCCAGCTCGGGCTGGCCACCCAGGTACGCGGCAACATCGTCGGCCGCTTCTCGGTGCCGTGGGACCGGCCGGCCGAGAACCTGCGCGACTACCTCGCCTCGATCCGGGCGATCTTCGCCGCGTTCACGGCGAACGGGCCACTGGAGCACGAGGGCAGCCACTACCGTTTCACCCGACTCCAGCCCTACTTCAACCCCGGCCCGCTGTCGACCGCGGCCCCGGCGCTCTACACCGGCGGGGTCAACCGGCGCGTCTGCGAGGTGGCCGGCGAGCTCGCCGACGGCTTCGTCACCCACGCGACGAACTCGCACCCGAGCCACCTGCGCACGGTCGTGCTCCCCGCGCTCCGCGCCGGGGCCGCGCGGGCCGGACGCGCCGGGATTCCGCGGGTCGTCGTCGTGTCCAAGTCGATCACCGGTCCGACGCCGGCCGCACTCGCCGCGAGCCGCGACTCCGCCCGCCAGGAGCTGGCGTTCCTCTTCTCCACGCCGGCCTACCGCACGACCCTGGACCGGCTCGGCCTGGGCCGGATCGGCGGACGGCTCGCCGGGATGGCCGCCTCCGGGCGCTGGGCGGGACTCGCCGACACCCTCGACGACGAGACCCTGGCCACGCTCATCCCGCACGGCACCTACGCCGAACTGCCGGGCGTGCTCGCGCGGGCCTACGGCGGGCTCGCCGACGGGCTCGGGCTCGGGCTGCCGCTCGACCCGGCGGACGACGAGGACTTCGGCGCGCTGCTCGAACGCCTCCGGGACATCCCGACGAGCACCACGGCCTGCGACCCGCCCGCGACCGACGGCCCCGACGACGAGGCCACCGGCGCGGCGCGCGGCGGCGCCGGAACGGAGGCCCTGTCATGACCGCACGCATCGGGCTGCTCACCCCGGTCGTCGTCCAGCACCCCCGCACCGCGGCCGCCTGGGAACGCGACGTCCTGGCCGGCCCCGACGTCGGCGGTACGCTGCTGGCCATCGCCCGCGCCGCCGACGACCTGGGCTACCACCACCTGACGTGCAGCGAGCACGTCGCGGTGCCCGCTCCGATCGCCGCCGAGCGGGGCGGGACGTACTTCGACCCCGTGGCCACGCTGTCGTTCCTCGCCTCGGCGACGCGCCGCGTCCGGCTCGCGACGAACGTCGTCGTCATCGGCTACCACCACCCGTTGGCCCTCGCCAAGACCTACGGCACCCTCGACCTGCTCAGCAACGGGCGCGTCATCCTCGGGGTCGGCGTCGGCAGCCTCCAGGAGGAGTTCGACCTGCTCGGCGCCGAGTTCGCCGGGCGCGGCGCGGTCGCGGACGAGGCGATCGCGGCCCTGCGCGCCGCCTGGGGCAGGGCCGTGCCGCACCACGAGGGGCCCCGGTTCACGTTCACCGACTTCGTCGTCGAACCACACGCGCCGCGCACCACGGTGCCGCTGTGGTTCGGTGGACGCACCCGCCGCTCGCTGCGCCGTGCCGTGGCGTACGGCACCGGGTGGGCGCCGTTCGGCCTCGGGCCGCAGGAGCTGACCCGCCTGTGGCACTCCGTGGAGCGCCCGGACGGCTTCGACCTCGTGCTGCAGGTCCCGCCGCTGGACCCGCTCGGTGACCCGGACGGCTCCCGCGAGCACCTGCGCACGGCCGATGCCGTCGGGGCGACCGCGGTCAACGCGAGCCTCGTGGCCACCTCGGCGGCCCATTACCTCGCGCAGATGGCCGCGCTGCGCGAACTCGCCCCGGAACGCTTCGAGACGACCGCGGCCACGACCTGACCGGCCACCGGCCCGCGAGAAGCCCGCTCGGAAGGAACCCACCATGACCGACTCGCAGCCCGACCGGCTCGCCCGACTCGAGGCGCGCCTGGAGCAGGCCGAACGGCGCCTCGCCGCCGCCGAGGACCGGCTCGCCCTGTGGCAGATCGTCGCCGGCTACGGCCCCGCCGTCGACAGCGGCTCAGCCGAGGCCACCGCCCGGATGTGGACCGAGGAGGGCGTGTACGACACGTACCCGGTCGTGCTCGACGGCCGGGACGCGCTGCGCGCCATGGTGACCGGTGAGCGGCACCAGGCCCTGATCCACTCCGGCGCCGCGCACCTCATGGGCCTGCCGCACATCGTCGTCGATGGCGACCGGGCCGTCGTGACGAACTACTCGCAGCTCGTGCTCCACGCTCCCGACGAGAACGGCTACCGGATCTGGCGCACCGGCTCCAACCGGTGGGAGTTCACCCGCACCGACGAGGGCTGGAAGGTGACCCACCGCTGGAACCGCCAGCTCGACGGCACCGACGAGGGCCGCGACATCCTCGCCCGCGCCGTCGACCCCGGGGCCTGAGCCCGTACGCGTCGGCCTCAGCGCCCCGGCCCGGCGCCCGCGCGTGGGGTCCGGCGCCCACGGTCAGGCCTCGTTGGGCATGTTCGACCAGCCCTTGCCGTCGACCCGCGCGTACCAGCCCGAGGCGGCCAGGGTCCCTCCGTCGACGGGAATGGTGTGCCCGGTGACGAAGCGGGCGTCGTCGCTGGCGAGGAACTCCACGACGGCGGCGTAGTCGTCGGGCTCGCCGAAGCGCCCGACGGGGATCCACGTGCGGATGAGCCCCGGGTCACGGCCGCGCAGCATCGCCGCCGCCGGCGTCTGGGGCGTGTCGGCGAGGTCGGGCGCGATCGCGTTGACCCGCACCCCGTGGCCGGCGACCTCGACGGAGAGGCTCCGGGTGAAGGCGCTGACCCCGGCGTTGTAGGCGGAGTACGGAGCGCACGCCGGGATGCCCCGGAAGGCCTCGACTGTCGAGTTGTTGACGATGGCGCCACGGCCCCGCTCGACCATGCCGGGCAGCAGCGCGTGGGTCATCGCGAGCACGTGCCACAGGTTGACCTCGTAGAGCGCCTGCCACTGCTGCGGGTTCGAGTGCAGGAAGGTCCTGGCGGCCGGACGGAAGTCGCCGACGTTGTTGACGAGCACGTCGACCCGCCCCGAGTCGAGGGCCGACGCGGCGGCGACCGCGGCGGCGACACCGTCGGCGGTGCGTACGTCGGCGAGGACGACCTCGACCTCGCCGCCGGCGCCACGGATGTCGGCGGCGGTGTCGACGGCGGCCTCCCCGTCGATGTCGACGAGGACGACGCGGGCACCCGCGGCGGCGAGACGGCGGGAGATGCCGCCGCCGATCCCACGGGCGCCGCCGGTGACGACCGCGATCTGGTCCGCGAGCCTGCGGGTGGCGCTCATCTGCCGGTCACTTCCTCGTCGGTCCTGATCGCGGAGACGCGATGGCGTTCGATCCAGTTGATGGTCACGGCGCGCCGCGTGAAGGCCCAGCCGTCGTCGGTGCGCGCGTACTCGTCGTCGTAGTGCAGGAACCAGACCAGGTCCGAGGGCCCTTCGCGACCGGGCAGCAGGTGGTGGGCCGTGCCGCGGACCCGGCCACGGGCCCCGGTCGGCGTCGGCAGGTAGCGGGCCCCGGCCACGACGTGGGTCGTCGCCAGCGTCCCGGCGAGTGCCCCGAGCGCGGCCACGACAGCGGGGCGACCGACGTGGGACACGTGGGGGTCGAGGTGAGCCGGCGGATCGGGGACGACGAGGACGCCGTCCGGGACGAAGAGCGCGCCGACCGCGGCGGCGTCACGGTCGTCGGCGGCCGCCGCATACGTCCCGGAGAGTACGCGCAACGCGGTGAGGTCGGCCGCGTCGAGGCTGGTCACGACCTGGGAGCGGTCGCCGCGCGCACGACCTCGACGAGCTCGGCGGCGGCACGCTCGCAGTCACCGCGGGTGTAGCCGAGCAGTGCGGTCTCGGCCGGATCCGGTTCGTAGGCGAGGACGGTCCCGCGGCCCTGGACGATCATCGAGTCGGGCATGAAGGGGTGCGGCTCGTCGCGCTCGGCGATGGTGCGGTTGCCCCCGGCCGCGTCGACGAGCAGCTGAAAGAACTGCGCGAACGTGAGGTTGGCGTCACCGACGAGGTACGCCGCACCCGCCGTGCCGCGGTCGAGCGCGCCGCCGATCGCCTCGGCCAGGGACCGGGCCGACAGGTAGTTCGTGCCGCCGGCCGGTGCGTGGTCGGGGATCTGCGGCTCGTTGCCGGCCGCCCAGGACACCATGCGGCGGTAGCGCTTGGCCGTGATGCCGGGGATGGCACCGATGATCGAGGGCGGGTTGAGGGTGCAGACCGTGAAGGAGGCGTCCGCCAGCGCCCGGGCCCCCTCGTCCGCGTCGCGGCGGGCGGCGACGTAGGCGTGGGAGTCGGCCAGGTCGGGTCGCAGGTGGTGGTAGTAGCTGCCGACCTGGACGAAGCGGGAGACACCCGCGCTCTTGGCGAGCGCGGCGAAGGCCGGCACTCCCGCGCTCTGGGTCTCCTTCCAGAACCGGGTCTCGTCCACGTCGCGGGGCAGGTGGCGCACGTCCTGGCCCGCGGCGAAGACGACCGCGTCGAAGGGCGCCAGGTCCGCGCGGGTGAAGGTCTGGCGGGTGTAGTCCCCGACCAGGACGGGCAGGCCGGCGACGGGCGAGTCCGCGTCGACCGCCCCCCGGGCGGCGACGGTGACGTCGTCCCCCCGGTCCCGCAGGTGGAGGGCGGCGTGGGCCCCGATCATGCCGGTACCACCGACGACGAGCACCTTCATCGTGAGGTCTCCTTGCGTAGTGAGGCGACTCTCCGGCGCGCGTCCGGGAGCCCGCATGGCAGCCGAGTTTACCAACCAAGCGATAGGTAGGTTAGTGGTGCGGGTGTGCGCGCTGACGCAACAGCTGTGCACTCGCCCGTAAGGACAGCCGTGTGCCGCGGCGAGCATGCTCGTTCCACAACGTCCGCAACAGACGGAGGAACCCATGCGAGATCTACGGAGAATCCGGGTCCTGGCGACAGCCGCCGCAGTCGTCGCGCTGCTCACCGCCGCCGCGTCCCCGGCGCGGGCGGACACCACGCTGGAGGTGAGACCGGGTCTCAGCCCGTTCTTCTCCGACGGCAAGAACGGCAGCGGACCCCGGGAGTACGTGACCCGCAACCTGAGCACGGAGGCCCGCAACCAGTACCTGCGCAGCTGCAGGTCGGGCTACTCCTGCTACGCCGTGGGAGAGGGCGACGGTCAGCACACCTTCTTCGAGCTCTACTACTGCGACAATCGGAATCTCACGAACTTCCTGGGCCGTGGCGCCGCCGTCAACCACCAGACGGACGAGGCGGTCGCGTACCTCCGCGACAGAGAAAGCGTGACGAGACAGGAGATCAACCCGGACAACATCCCGGTCTCCGTCGACTGGAACCCGATCTGGTACATCCACCCGTGCTGACCCGGCGAGCGGGCCCGCGCCGTCGTGATCCCGGGGGCGACGGCGCGGGCCCGCGGTCGTGCACGCACCTCTCCCCCGGGTGCGCCCACCGGCGGCCGGACGGCGACTACCCCGGCACCCCGAGCACGTGCGTGCTGCCGGTGCGCGCCGGCCACGGCAGCGCCGCGCGGTCGAGCTTGCCGTTGGCGGTGGCGGGGAAGCCGTCCACGAACACCACCGCGGCCGGCACCATGTAGTCCGGCAGCGCGGCGGCCACGTGCCGGCGCAGCTCCCGTACGGTCGGACGGCAGCCGGGGGCCGGCACGACGTAGACCACCAGGGCGCGCTCGCCGTCGCGGTCCGGCCGGGCCAGCGCCACCACGTCCTTCACGCCGGAGTGCCCGCGCAGGCGGTGCTCGACCTCGGCCAGCTCCACCCGGGCACCCCGGATCTTGACCTGCCCGTCGACCCGGCCGAGGAAGGTCAGCACCCCGTCGGGGCCGAAGCTCGCCCGGTCGCCGGTGCGGTAGAGCCGGCCGCGCGGGTCGGGCCCGAGCGTGTCCGGGACGAACCGCTGCCGGGTCAGCTCCGGCTGACGGTGGTAGCCGAAAGCGAGGACGTCGCCGCCGATGAGCAGGTCGCCCGGCACACCTACCGGGCACGGCCGCAGGTCCTCGTCGACCACCCAGTACTGCGCGTTGTCGATCGGCCGCCCGTACGGGATGCTCCGCCAGGCCGGGTCGACCGTGCCGACCTCGAACCAGTTCGACCAGACGGTCGCCTCGGTCGCGCCGCCGAGGCTGACGATCGTCGCCCCGGTGAAGACCGACCGCACCTCGTCCGGCAACGTCAACGGCGTGTAGTCGCCGCTGAGGTAGACCAGCCGCAGGTCGCCGGTTCCGGCGGCGCCCCCGTGCGCGCCGAGCAGCGGCGCGAGGTGGGCCAGCGTGGTCGGCGCCGAGTTCCAGTACGTCACCGGCTCCCGCAGCAGCACGTCGAGCAGCAGCTCCGGGTCGCACCGCTGCGCGTCGTCGGCGACGTAGACGCCCGCCCCGTACGCGGGCAGGCCGAGCAGGTCGAAGACGGACAGGTCGAAGCCGAGCGAGGTGACCGACAGGCCCAGGTCGTGCGGGCCGAAGCCGTGCGTGCGGCGGCACCAGGCGAAGAGGTTGTGCAGCGACCGGTGCGCCA
This sequence comes from Micromonospora reichwaldensis, assembly GCF_031845925.1. Taxonomy (NCBI): domain Bacteria; kingdom Bacillati; phylum Actinomycetota; class Actinomycetes; order Micromonosporales; family Micromonosporaceae; genus Micromonospora; species Micromonospora reichwaldensis. Next base: position 10,358 of record NZ_JAVRFL010000017.1, read on the forward strand.
CGGCGACGCCGTTGGGGCGGCCGGTGCTGCCGGAGGTGAAGACCACGTAGGCGGTGGAGTCCGCGCCGGTGCCGGGCTCCGGGCTCCGCAGCTCGCGGTGGTCCGGGGCCGGGGCGTCGGCGGGCACCGTGCGCACCCCCGGCGGCGCCGGCCAGCCGTCCTCGCCCGCCGCGCCGACCAGCAGCCGCACACCGGCCTCGGCCAGCAGGGTGTGCGCGCGCTCCGCAGGGAGCGCCGGCTCGACCGGCACGTAGCAGCCGCCCGCCTTCAGCACCCCGTACACGGCGACCGCCAGCAGCGGGCCGCGCGGCACCCGGATGCCCACCGGCGTCTCGGGTCCGGCCCCCTGGTCGCGCAGCGCCCACGCCAGCCGGTTGGCGAGCCGGTCCAGCTCGCCGAAGCTGAGCGCACCGCCGGCCCAGCGCACCGCCACGGCGTGCGGACGGAGCCGGGCCTGCGCCTCGAACAGCCGGTGCACCGGGCCGTCCGCGGCGTACGCGCGGGCGGTGGCGTTCCACGCCCGCTGCTGCGCGGCCGGATCGGGCACGGCCGGGTCGGGTGCGGCCGGCCCGGGCACGGCCGGGTCGGTCGACGGGCGGCGCGGCGTGGTGGTCATCGGCTGCCGGCCAGCACGGCACTGATCACGTCGGTCAGGTGCACCAGGAGCGGCGGCTTCATGATTCCGATGTGGTCCCCCGGCACCCGGTGCAGCTCGATCCCGCCGTCGATCAGCTCCTCCCACCGTTCGAGGTAGTCGGCGAACGTCTGACCGGAGGACACCACGTGCTGGCCGTTGGCGAGCGCGTCGCTGGCGATCAGGTGCAGCCTGCCGGCGTAACGGGGGTTCGGGTACTCGATGAGCGCCTGCAACGACTCCCGCCAGACCCGGACCATCCGCGGCCAGGCGGCGCCGACGCCGCGCTCGGGCAGCGCCATGCCTTCCTTCTCGTCGATGTCGTTGGCCACCCGCTCGTAGAGGTCCATGATCTCGGCGCGCCGCTCGGGCGTGTCCGCCTCCGGCCCGCCCCGGTCGATCTGCAGCACCAGCTTCTCCAGCCGGCGCACGAAGCCCATCTGCTCGTAGAACTTCGGCCGGGTCTGCGCGTCCAGCACCGGGTCGAGGAGCATGAAGGTCACCTCCTCACCGGCGTCCAGCAGCAGGGTGGCGAGCTCCGCCGCGATCGTGCTGCCGCCGCACCAGCTGAACAGCCGGTACGGCCCGTGCGGCTGGGCGGCCCGCAGTTCGTCGAAGTGCCGGCGGGCCATCTCGGCGGCGGTCGGGATCGTGGCGTGGTCGCCGTGCGGCTTCGGCCACTCGAACGCGGCCAGCGGTAGCTCCGGGTCCAGGTACGGCAGGAAGCGCTGGAACCAGTGGGCGCTCCCCCCGCCGGGGTGGATGCAGAACAGCGGCGTGGCGCTGCCGCGCCGCAGCCACAGCAGCGCCCGGTTGCGGCTGCCGGGCGCGGCCGGCGCCTCGGGGCCGCCGACCGCGCCGTCGGTGATCGCGGCGGCCAGCCGCGCGACGGTCTGGTGCTCCAGGAAGGCCCGGAACGTCAGCTCCACGCCGTGCGACTCCCGCAACAGCGAGATGACCCGCATCATCGCCATCGAGTGCCCGCCGAGGTCGAAGAAGTCGTCGTCGATGCCGACCCGGTCCAGCCGCAGCACCTGCGCCCAAGCGTCGGCGACGGTCTGCTCCAGCGGCGTCCGGGGCGCCACCGGCGCGATCTGCGCGGCGGCGGGCCTCGGCTCGGCCGCGACCAGCGCGGCGCGGTCGACCTTGCCCGAGGCGGTGACCGGGAACTGCCCGACGACGTGGCAACGGGTCGGCACCATGTGCGCCGGCAGCCGGCGGCGTACGTGCTCGCGCAGCTCGGCCGGGGACGGGGCGGCGCCGCAGCTGCCGGCGGTGAGCCGGACGAACGCCACGAGCGTCGCCTCCTCGGTGCCCGCCGCGGCGACGGCGACGGCCGCGGCGGCGACGCTGGGGTGCGCCTCGAGCGCGTGCTCGACCTCGCCCAGCTCGATGCGGAAGCCGCGGACGCTGACCTGCTGGTCGCCGCGCCCGTGGAAGCGCAGCGAGCCGTCGGCGGCGCGGGAGACCACGTCGCCGGTGCGGTACATCCGGCTGCCGGGCGGTCCGAACGGGTCCGGGACGAACCGGTCGGCGGTCAGCGCCGGGCGGCCGAGGTAGCCGCGGGCCAGGCCCGCGCCGGCGACGTGCAGCTCGCCGCGCGCCCCGGCGGGCAGGGGCCGGCCGTCGACGTCCAGGACGTGGCACCGCACGTTTGCCAGCGGGGTGCCGATCGACGGCATCCGCTCCGGCGAGCCGGGGGCGACCGGCGCGTACGTGGCGGCGACGCATGCCTCGGTGGGGCCGTAGAGGTTGACGAACGCGGCGTGCCGCGCCCACCGGTCGGCCTGCCCGGCGGGGCACGCCTCGCCGCCGACCAGGGTGACCCGCAGCCGCGGGAAGTCCGCCGGGTCCAGTCGGCTCAGCATCGACGGCGGCAGGAAGAGGTGGGTCAGCGTGGCCGCCTCGGCGCGCAGGTCGCCCGGGTCACGGTCGGGCCCGGGCAGCACCAGCTCGGCGCCGGCGGTGAGCGCGGCGACCAGCTCCGACACGGACGCGTCGAAGCCCACCGGGAAGAACTGGAGCATCCGGTCGCCCGGCCGGACGTCGAAGACCTCCTGCTGGGCGTGCCGGAGGTTGAGCAGCGCCCGGTGCGGTACGGCGACCCCCTTGGGCCGCCCGGTCGAGCCGGACGTGTAGGTGACGTACGCCAGGTCGTCCGGCGCCACCGTCACCTCTGGCGCGGTGACCGGCATGTCGAGCTGGGCGGACTCGTCGGTCACGTCGACCGTCGGCACGCCCGCCGGACCGGCCTGGACGAGGCCGGCCGGCAGCCGCCCGGCGGCGAGCAGCACCGCGGCTGCCGTGTCGTCGAGCATGAACCGCAGCCGTTCGACCGGGTACGCCGGATCCAGCGGCAGGAACGCGCCGCCCGCCTTCAGCACGGCCAGTACGCAGACGGCGACGTCGGGCGTCCGCGGCAGGCAGATGCCGACGACCGTGCCCGGGCCGACGCCGAGCGCGCGCAGCCGGTGCGCCAGCCGGTTCGCGCGTAGCTCCAGCTCGGCGTAGTAGACCTTGACGACGCCCTGCCGCAGCGCGACGGCGGTGGGCGCGGACCGGGCCTGCCGCTCGATCAGCCGGTGCACCGGCTCATCGGTGGGGATCGCCCGGTCGGTGCGGTTCGGGTCGACGAGCACCCGCTCGCGGTCGGCCGGCGCCAGCGTCACGGTCCGCGGCGACGGCGACACAGCCGGGGTGGCGTCGGGGTCGCGGGCGGCACCGGGCCCGGCCGTGCTGGCGGCCATCGACGCCAGCACCTGCCGGTAGGTCCGGCCGACCAGCTCCAGGTACGGCCGGCCGATCCTGCTCGGCCGGCCGAGCAGGCGCAGGTGGCCGGGGAACGACACCGCGGAGAACGGCTGCTCGCTCGGGCTGAAGTCGGCCTCCAGGTCGATGCCGGAGTCCCAGTCGAGCATGTGGAAGTCCAGGTACGTGAAGCTGACGTCGACCAGCGCCGAGGCGTGCCGGCCGTCGCGCCGCATCGCGGCCATCGGGTAGCGCCGGTGCGGCCACATCCGGGCCTCCCGTGCGAAGACCGTCCGCACCAGCTCCGGCCAGCTCGCGGCGGTCAGGTCGGCGGGGAACGGCACCGTGTTCAGGTACATGCCGATCACCTCGTCGCCGCGCAGCCGCTCCGGCCGGCCGTTGCCGACCAGCCCGGTGAAGAAGCGCTGCCGCCCGGTGACCACGCCCCAGGCCGCGAGGTGGGCGGCGTGCAGCACGCTCTTCAGCGACGCCCCCGCGTCGGCCGCGAGCCGGCGCAGCGCCGGTTCCAGGTCGGCGTACTCGACGACGACCTGTTCCGGCGCGTCGTCGGCGCCGTCCGGCTCCTCGGCCCCGTCCGCCTGGCCGCCCCACTCGGCCGGGATCTCCAGCTTGTCGGCGGCCGTGATCGTGGCCGTCCAGAAGTCCCGGTCGGCCGCCGAGCGCAGCGACTCCTGCTCGGCGGCGACGAAGTCGGCGAACCGGACGGCCGGCAGCGGCACCGGCCGGGGCACGCCGCCCCGGCGCAGCGTCCGGTAGTACGCGAGCAGCTCGGCGATCACCGACGTGTGGCTCCAGCCGTCGAGGATCGCGTGGCACTCGACGTGGGTGAGCCACCACTCGCGGTCGCCGGTCTGGTGCACCGTGTAGCGCAGCAGCGGCGGCACGGCCAGGTCGAACGGCGCGGCACGCTGGGCGAGCAGGAAGTCGTCGAGGACCTGGCGCCGCGCGGCCGGCGGCAGGTCCCGCAGGTCGTCCAGGTCCACCGGCAGCTCGGCGCTGCGGTGCACCAGTTGCAGCGGCCGCGTGTAGCCGGCGAGCGCGAACGAGGTACGCAGGATCTCGTGCCGCCGCACCAGCAGTGCCGCGGCAGCGCGCAGGTCGGCCAGGTCGAACGGCGTCTCGTCCTCGATCCGGTAGCAGCTGACGTTCACGTAGACCGGCCGCTGCGCGGCCAGCATCTCGTACACCATTCCGGCCTGGATCTCGCCCATCGGGTACGCGTCGACCAGGCCCGGCGGCAGCAGCGCGCGGTCGGCCTCGGACAGCAGCGCGAACGGCGCCACGACCGGCTGCTCGGTCACCTCGGCCGGCTGCTCCGGCGCCCGGGTGCCGACCAGTTCGGCCAGCTCGGCCACCGTGGCGTGGCGGAACAGGTCGTGCACCGACACCGGCAGGCCGGCCGCCCGCAGCGCCCCGACGGCGCGGATGGCCCGGATCGAGTCGCCGCCGTGCGCGAAGAACGCGTCGTGCCGGCCCACCGCGTCGACGCCGAGCGCGTCGGCCACGGCGCGCGCGATCGTCCGCTCCACCGGGGTGCGTGGCGCTTCCGCCACCGGCGCGGTGTCGCTGGGCGGTGCGGGCAGCGCGCGATGATCGACCTTGCCGGCGGCGGTCAGCGGCAGCGCGTCGAGCACCACCCACCGCGCGGGCACCAGCTGGCGGGGCAACCGGGCCCGGGCGTACGCGGCGACGGCGTCCCGGTCGACCGCCGGCCCGACCTGCCCGGCGCCGGCCCCGGCGGCCGGGCCGACGAGGTACGCGACGAGCCGGTCGTCGTGCACGGTGACCACGGCGGCGGCGACGTCCGGGTGCGCGGTGAGCACCGCCTCGACCTCGCCCGGCTCGATCCGGTGGCCGTGCCGCTTCACCTGCCGGTCCAGCCGGCCCAGGTACTCGATCGTCCCGTCGGCGCGGTACCGGGCCAGGTCGCCGGTGCGGTAGAGCCGGTCCCCCGGCTGCGTGCCGAACGGGTCCGGCACGAACCGGTCGGCCGTCTGCGCGGGGCGGCCCAGGTAGCCGCGGGCGAGCTGGACGCCGGCCACCACCAGCTCGCCGGGCACGCCGACGGGCAGCAGCCGCAGGTCCGGGTCGACGACGTGGGCGCGGGTGTTGGCGACCGGCCGGCCGATCGTGACCGGTTCCCCGGGCAGGCACCGCGCCGTGGTCACGTCGATCGTCGCCTCGGTCGGGCCGTAGAGGTTGTGCAGCTCGCAGCCGATCCGCTCGGAGACGGCCGCCGCCAGCCCGTCCGGGAGCGGCTCGCCGCTGGCGAAGATCCGGCGTACCGAGGGCAGCCCGCCGATCGGCGTGTCGAGGAAGGCGCGCAGCATCGACGGTACGAAGTGCAGCGTGGTGACACCGTGCTCGGCGATCGCCGCCGCCAGGTACGCCGGGTCCCGGTGCCCGCCGGGGCGGGCGACGACGAGCGTCGCGCCGGTGATCAGCGGCCAGAACAGCTCCCAGACCGAGACGTCGAAGCCGTACGGCGTCTTGTGCAGCACCCGGTCGGTGGCGTCGAGCGGGTACTCGCGCTGCATCCAGGTGAGCCGGTTCACGAGCGCGCGGTGGGTGATCACGACGCCCTTGGGCCGGCCGGTCGAGCCGGAGGTGTGCAGCACGTACGCCGGGTGGTCCGGGTCGGGGTCGCCGGGCGGCGGCCCGTGCGGGGCGGTGGCGTCCGCGTCGGGCCGGAGCAGCCTGCGCGTGGCGGTGCCGATGGTGTCCCGGTCGGTCACCACGACCCGTACCGCGGCGTCGGTGAGCAACTGCTCCAGCCGCTGCGGCGGGCTCTCGGTGTCCAGCGGCAGGTAGGCGCCGCCGGCGGTGAGCACAGCCAGCAGCGCAATCACCAGGTCCGGGCCGCGCTCCAGGCACACCCCGACCACCGACTCGGGACCGACGCCGGCCGCGCGCAGCCGCAGCGCCAGCGCGGTGACGCGGGCGTCGAGTTCGGCGTACGACAGGCTCCGCTGCGCGGTCCGCACGGCCACCGCGTCCCCGGTGGCCGCCACCTGGGCCCGGAACAGCGCGGGCAGCGTGGTGGCCGGCACGTCGGTCGCGGTGTCGTTCCAGCCGGCCAGCAACTGCTCGCGCTCGGCCGGCGGGAGGATGTCGATGTCGGCCAGCGGGACGTCCGGGGCCGCCGCCACCCCGGCCAGCAGCCGACCGACGTGTGCCACGAAGCGCTCGATCGTGGCGCGGTCGAACAGGCTGGTGGCGTAGACCGCGGCACCGGCGAGCGAGCCGTCCGGGCCCGGGCCCACCGACAGGGTCAGGTCGAACTTGGCGTCGGCGAACGGGATCGGCACCGACAGGACGTCCAGTCCCGGCGCCTGGAAGCCGTCCGGCCCGGCCTCCTGCCAGACGAACATGGTCGAGAAGAGCGCCGTCCGGGCGGGGTCGCGGACCGGCGCCAGCTCCTCGACGAGCTGCTCGAACGGCAGCTCCTGGTGGGCGAAGGCGTCCAGCGACGTACGGCGGACCCGCTCGACCAGCTCGCCGAACGTCGGTTCGCCGGCCAGGTCGGCCCGCACCACGACGGTGTCCACGAAGAGCCCGATGAGGCCCTGCACGTCGTCGTGCCCACGGCCGGCGACCGGGGTGCCGACCGTGACGTCGGTCCGGCCGCTCCACCGCCCGAGCACGACCGCGTACGCCGCCAGCAGGACCATGAACGGCGTGGCCCGGTGGCGGCGGGCCAGCTCACCGAGGGCCGTCGCCACCTCGGCGGGCACGGTGAACGGCACGACGTCGCCGGCGGAGTCCCGTACCGCCGGCCGGGGCCGGTCGGCCGGCAGGTCCACCGGCGTGGCGCCGGCGAGCTGGCGGCGCCAGTACGGCAGCTGGGTCTCGCGCAGCTCGGCGGTCCGCTGCCGCTGCCAGGCGGCCACGTCGGCGTACTGGGCGGGCAGCGGGGGGAGGTCCGCCGGGCGACCGTCGAGCGCGGCGGCGTAGCGGTGGCGCAGCTCGTCGAGCAGCAGACCCTCCGACCAGAGGTCCATGGCGATGTGGTGGGTGGTGAGCAGCAGCAGATGCTGCTCGGGTTCCCGCCGCACGAGCAGGGCACGGAGGATGGGCCCGGCGGCCAGGTCGATCGGTTCGCGGTCGACGGAGACGAGCCGGTTCAGCAACCCACACTGGGTGTCGCCGTCCAGGTGGGTGAGGTCGCGGATCGGCAGCGGGACCGGGGCGGGCGGATCGATCAGCTGCACCGGCTCGCCGTCGGGGCCGACCGGGTAGCGGGTGCGCAGCACCTCGTGCCGGGCCACCAGCCCGTCCAGCGCGACCCGCAGCGCGTCGACGTCCAGCCGGCTACCCGGCCGGTCGGTCATGTGCAGCGCGATCTGCACCAGGTACTCGACGCCGCCGGGGCGCAGCCGGTCGAGGATCCACAGCCGACGCTGGGCGTACGACAGGGGTGGCGGGTCCGCCCGCGACGCCAGGGGGATGCCCGGCTCGGGGAGCGGCTCGAGGCCGAGCAGCCGGCGCTCCAGCAGCTTCTCGTGCGGGGTGGGCGACTCCAGCATCTCGGTCATCGGGTTCCTTCCCGGGCGGCTCGGGACAGCAGGTCCTGCACCTGGCTGTCGGAGAGTCGGCTGACGTCGGCGCGGACCGCGGCGGTGACCACGGCCGCGAGTCCGGCCACGGAGGTGGCCTCGAACAGGACCTGCAGAGGGAGATCGACGGCGAACGTCTGCCGCAGCGCGGTACGCACCCGGGCGACCAGCAGCGAGTGGCCGCCGAGGTCGAAGAAGTCGTCGTCGGCGGCGATGTCGTCGATGCCGAGCACCCGCGACCAGATCCCGGCGACGACCTGCTCGACCGGGCCGGCCGGCGCCGCCGGGTCGGGTGCCGGCGGAACTGCCGCAGACGCCGGCACGGCCGGCGCGCCGGGCGCCGGGGCCGGCCGGACCGCCGGGGCCTGCGGTTCGCGGGTCGACCGCTCCAGCAGCGCCACGTAGTCCTCGGCGAGCCGGAGCATCGTCGTCCGGTCGAACAGGCCGCCGGCGTACTCGAGAACGCACCGCAGGTCTCCGGCCGCGGTGCGGCAGACCGTGAACACCAGGTCGAACTTGGCGTCGGTGGCGTTCATGGGCAGCGGCCACACCGTGGCGCCGCCGATCGTGCCGGGCGTCTCCGCCGTGTGCAGGACCTGGAACATGATCTCGAACAGCGGGTTGCGGGCGGGGTCGCGACGGGGCCGGACCGCCGCCACGACGTCCTCGAACGGCACGTCGTTGTGCACGAGCGCGGCCAGCACCGTCGTGCGCACCCGGTCCAGCACCTCGGCGAACGACGGTTCGCCCGCCAGGTCGGTCCGCAGCACCAGGGTGTTGACGAAGAAGCCGATCAGGTCCTCGGTCTCCGGCACGTCCCGCCCTGCGGCGGGCATCCCGACGGCGATGTCGGTGCGGCCGGTCCGGTGCGCCAGCAGCACCTGGAAGGCCGCCAGCAGCGTCATGAACGCGGTCGTGCCGTGTCGCTCGCCGGCGGCGGCGACCAGCCGGGCGACGTGCCGCGGCACGTCCACGGCGAGCATGTCGCCGCTGGGGTCGCGGCGGCTGCCGCGCGGGCGGTCGGTGGGCAGCAGGACCGGTTCGAGCCCGGCGAGCTGGTCCCGCCAGTAGCCGATGCCGGCCGCGCCGGCGGCCTCGCGCCGGGCCCGCTGCCAGGCCGCGACGTCGGCGTACTGCACCGCCGGCGGCGCCGGCACGGGCCGGCCGGCCGCCAACGCGCGGTACGCGTGGTCCAGGTCGCGCAGCAGCACGTCGCACGACCAGGCGTCGGCGGCGATGTGGTGCAGGGTGAGGCCGACCAGGTGCTCCGTCGGCGCGAGCCGTACCACCATGACCCGCAGCGGGTGCTCCCGGCGCAGGTCGAACGGCCGGCCCGCCGCCGTGTCGAGCAGCGCCGCCGCCCGGGTCGTGGCGTCCGCTCCCCCGGTCAGGTCCACGACCGTCACGTCGGCCGGGCCGGGCGGGTCGACGACCTGCACCGGCTCGCCGTCGCTGTCCCGGTACCGGGTACGCAGCACCTCGTGCCGGCCGACGACCGCGGTCACGGCGCGGGCGAACACCGCGGGATCCCACGGCCCGCGCAGGCGCATCCGCAGCCAGACGAGGTATTCGGTGCCGTCGCCGTGCAGCCCGTCGAGGAACCACAGCCGCTCCTGCCCGGGCGACAGCCGCAGCGCGCCGGTGCGCGGCACCGGCCGGATCCGGGTGCCGCTCGGCGGCGGGGCGTTCGTCTGGTCGGGCATCCGGCTCGGCATCGGCGGTCTCCCCTTCACCGGCGGTCGGCGTCGGATCGAGACTGGTGGAGGCGAGCGGGCCGGAGCCAGAGAAGGACCGGCAGAGGCGTTGCCGGTCCTTCTCTGTCCGGGCACGAGCCGCGATCGGCAGAGTGGCATCGAGTCGGCGCACGGGACACCGGACGCAGGAGCGGGTCCGGACGCCCGGGACGGGACACCGACGACGGCCCCTGCTACCGAAAGGCGCGGCGACATGCCCGGAACGATCGCGGTACGGACGATGGCGTCGTTCCTGCCGCAACGGTCGGTCGCGGTGGCGGAGCTGCCGGAGCTGGCGTACCTGGGGCCGGCCGAGCGGGAACTCTGCGCCGGCCTCGGCATCGACCGGGTGCGTACCGACCTGGAGCTGGACGCGTTCGACCTGGCCGCGGGAGCGGCCACCCGGGCGCTGGGCGCCGCCGGGCTGGACCCGGCACGCATCGGGGCGCTGGTCGTGGTGGAGTCCCGCGCGCCGGCCACCCTGATGAGCTCCGCCGAGACCCGGCTACAGGCGTACCTCGGTGCCGACCGGGCCCTGACCTTCGCCGTCGGCGGGCTGGGCTGCGTGTCGACCACGCCGGCGCTGCTGGTGGCGCGCGGCCTGCTGGCCGCCGACCCGGACCTGACCGACGTCCTCGTCGTGCACGGCAGTACGCCGGCCACGCCCCGGCGCTACCGGCACCCCGTCACCGTCAGCGGCGACGGGGGCATGGCCGTGGTCGTCTCGCGGGACGGGCCGCTGCGGGTGCGCGACGTGCTCCAGGAGACCGACGGCCGCTACTGGGACCTGTTCCGGGTGGACTACCGGGACCGCCCGTCGGCCCGCTGGACCGAGCAGTGCCGCGACCCCCGGGAGTACTCCTTCCAGCTGGCGCTGGAGAGCCGCAACCGGCTGCGCGCGATGTACCGGAGCCTGCTCGACCGCAACGGGCTGACGCCTACGGACGTCGCCCGGCACGTGAGCCACAACCTGTCGGCGGGCGCGTTCCGGTTCGTCGAGGAGACGCTCGGGGTGACGGTCGCCCCGACCTGCCGCGACAACCTGCGCGACCTGGGCCACCTCGGCGCGAACGACGTCCTGCTCAACCTGGCGACCGAGATCGGCACCGGGCGGCTGCGGGGCGGCGAGCGGGCCGTACTGATCAGCTCCAGCCCTGTGGCCGCCTGGAGCATGGTGCTGGTCGAGTTCGACGGCGATCCCGTTGCGGCCGTCGCGGGAGACTGAGATGGGAGTGGGGATGGGAGCACCGGACCGGCCCGCGGTGGCGCGGGAGCTGCACGACTTCATCGCCCCGGCGGTGTCCGGACCGATCGGCCCGGACGAGGACTACTTCGCGCTCGGCCTGCTCAACTCGCTGTTCGCGATCGAGCTGGTGGTGTTCGTGGAGCGGCGCTTCGACATCGAGGTCGAGGTGGCCGACCTCGACCTCGACCACTTCCGCACGATCTCCCGGCTGACCGACTTCGTGCTGGCCAAGACCGCCGGCCGCACCGGGATCCCGGCGTGACCGCCGCGGTCGCGCCGCCGGCCCTCGACGGTCTCGGCGACGACCTCGCCGCGGCGGCGCGCGACGAGGCGGCCCGCTGGGACCGGGACGGCGCGCTGCCCACCGGGGTACGCCGCGCCGCGGCGGTCGCCGGGCTGCTCACCGCTGACCTGCCGGTCGGGCACGGCGGCCTCGGCGCCACACCGGCGCAGGTCGGTGAGCTGTGCGCCCGGCTCGGCGGCGTGTGCGGCGCGCTGCGCGCGCTGGTCACCGTGCAGGCCATGGTCGCCGCGGCCGTCCTGCGCTGGGGCACCGCCGGGCAGCGGGCGCGCTGGCTGCCCGCGTTCGCCCGCGGTGAGCTGCTCGCCGGCTTCGCCGCCACCGAGGCCGGCGCGGGCAGCGACCTGACCGCCGTCGACACCCGCATCCGGGCCGTCGGCGGTGGCCGGCAGCCGACCCTGGAGCTGACCGGGGCCAAGCGTTGGGTGACCTTCGGCCAGGTCGCCGACGTGCTACTGGTGCTCGGGGTGCTGGACGGCCGGCACACCGCCGTGCTCGTCGAGACCGACCGGGCCGGCGTGACGCGGCAGCCGGTCGAGGGCCAGCTCGGCCTGCGGGCCGCCCAGCTGGCCCACGTCCAGCTCGACGGCGTACGGGTCCCGGCGGCGAACCGCGTCGCACCGCCCGGGTTCGGCCTGTCGCACGTCGCTGCCACCGCACTCGACCACGGCCGGTTCACGGTCGGCTGGGGCTGCGTGGGCATGGCCGAGGCGTGCCTGCGGGACATGACCGACCACGTGCTCACCCGCCGGCAGGGCGGCACCCTGCTCGCCGAGCACCAGACCGTACGGGGGCTGCTCGGCCGGGCCGCGGTGGACACCGCCGCCGCGCGGGAACTCGCCGCCCGGGCCGCCCGGTGGCGGGCCGCCGGTGCTCCCGACGCGATCGCCGGCACGGTCGCGGCGAAGTACGCGGCGGCGCGCACCGCCGCCCTGGTCGCCGGCACGGCCGTGCAGGTCCTCGGTGCGGCCGGCTGCGCCCCGGACAGCCGGGCCGGCCGGTTCTACCGGGACGCCAAGGTCATGGAGATCATCGAGGGCTCCGTCCAGGTGGCCGAGCTGCACATCGCCGACCACCTGCTGCGACGCGCCCGTGCGGCGGGGCCGGGAGGGCGGCCGTGACCAGCATGGTGAAGTGCCTGGTCTGGGATCTCGACGACACGCTGTGGGACGGCGTCGTGCTGGAGGGCGACGAGCCGGTGCCGTTCCCCGCCGCCGTACGCACGCTGCACGCCCTGGACCGGCGCGGCGTCCTGCACGCCGTGGCCAGCCGGGGCGAGCGTGCCGCCGCCACCGCCCACCTGGCCGCGCACGGCCTGCTCGACCTGTTCACCCGGGTCGAGGTGGGCTGGGGCGCCAAGTCCCTCGCGGTCACCCGGATCGCCGCCGACCTGGGCATCGGCCTGGACACCGTCGCGTTCGTCGACAACGACCCGGTGGAGCGCGCCGAGGTGGCCGCCGCGCTGCCGGTCGTGCGCTGCCACCCGGCCGACGCCGTCGCCGAACTGCCGGCGCTGCCCGAGTTCGCCCACGAGTTCGTCACCGAGGAGTCCCGGCAGCGCCGCCAGCTCTACCGGACCGACGAGCGACGCCGGGCCGCCGAGGCCACGCATGCCGGGCCGCCCGCGGACTTCCTCGCCTCGCTCGGCCTGGTGCTGGAGGTGCGCCGGGCCGGCCCGGCCGACCTCGCCCGCGCGCACGAGCTGACCGTACGCACCCACCAGCTGAACACCACCGGAGTCACGTTCAGCCTGGCGGAGCTGCGCGCGCTGTGCGCGTCGCCGCGGCACGAGGTGCTGGTGGCGCGGCTGCGGGACAGGTTCGGCTCCTACGGCACGGTCGGGCTGGCCGTCACCGAGCTGCGGCCGGCCGCGACCGTACTGCGGCTGCTGCTGATGTCGTGCCGGGTGCTGTCCCGCGGCGCCGGCGCGGCCCTGCTCGACCACCTCGTGCACACCGCGCTCGCCGCGGGCCGGCGGCCGGTGGCGGAGTTCGTGCCCACCGCGGTCAACCGGCAGATGCTGGTCACGCTGCGCTTCGCCGGCTTCGCCGTCGAGGACGACGCGGGCGACCGGTGGACGCTCGCGATCGACCCGGCCCGGCCGCCGGCCGCGCGGGCACACCCGGTGCGGGTGGTGACGGCGTGAGCGGGCACAGCGGACGGATCATCAGGCGCGGCGAGGGGGGAGCATGAGCGGAACCGTCGGGGTGGTCGGCGCCGGCACGATGGGGCTCGGCATCGCCCAGTGCCTGGCCGAGGGCGGTTACGACGTGGTCGTGGTCGACCCGACGCTCGGGTCGGCGACCGGGGTGGCGGCGGCGGTGGACCGGCTGCGTACCGGGCTGCGGCAGGCCCGACTGCTGGCCCCGCACCGCGTGGGCGAGCCGGTGGCCCGGGTGACCGAGCGGATCAGCTGGGCCGACCGGACCGCCGGGCTCGACCGGGCCGGGTACGTGATCGAGTGCGCGCCGGAACGCATCCCGCTCAAGGAACGGATCTTCGGCGAGCTGGATGCCGTCTGTCCACCCTCGACCGTGCTCGCGTCGGTCACCTCCGCCATCCCCATCGACCGGCTCGCCGCCAGCACCCGCCGGCCGGACCGGGTGGTCGGGACGCACTTCATGAACCCCGCGCCCCTCAGGGACTCCGTCGAGGTGGTGCGGGCGCCACGGACCAGCGCGGACGCTCTCCAGCGCACCCTCGACCTGCTCGCCGCGATCGGCAAGACCGGCATCGTGGTCGCCGACGGGCCGGGCTTCGTGATCAACCGCGTGTTGATGCTCACCGTGAACGAGGCCGCCGAGGTCGTCGGTCAGGGCACCGCCGACGCCGCGACCGTCGACCGGGTCTTCCAGGAGTGCCTCGGCCACGCGACGGGTCCGCTGCGTACCGCCGACCTGATCGGCCTGGACACCGTCGTCGACACGCTCCTGGTGCTGCTCGAGTGCACCGGTGACCCCCGCTTCCGGCCCGGGCGCACACTGCGGGAACTGGTGGACGCGGGCCGGTACGGGCGCAAGAGCGGCAGCGGTTTCCACCAGTACCCGCGGCCGGTCGCGACCGCCGCCACCTGACCACCGCCGGGATCCGCGTCCAGCCTCCCGCACGGCTGGCCGGGTCAGCCTGGGGTGAGGACGCAGAACTCGTTGCCTTCCGGGTCGGCGAGGACCGTCCACGGGACATCGCGGTCCAGGTCGACGGCGGTGGCGCCGAGATTCCGCAGTCTGGCCGCCTCGGCCGCCGGGTCGTCACCCGGGTACGGGCGGACGTCGAGGTGGACGCGGTTCCACCCGGTCTTCACGTCGGGTGTGCGGAGGAACCGCAGGTAGGGGCCGACGTCCTTGGCGGAGCGCAGCACCGCCTCGTGGTCGGTCACCTCGTGCAGGGCCCAGTCCATGGCCTCGCCCCAGAACCGCGCCATGGCTCGCGGATCCGCGCAGTCGACCACCACCGCGGCGATCGGTCCGGTGTCGTGGTGGAGCGGTCGGGGGTCCAGCACGCAGAACTCGTTGCCCTCCGGGTCGGCCAGGACCGTCCACGGGACGTCGCCCTGGCCCACGTCGGCAGGTGTCGCGCCGAGCTCCTTCAGGCGCGCGACCACCTCGGCCTGGTGGGCTGCCGAGGTGGTGGCGAGGTCGACGTGCACGCGGTTCTTCACCGTCTTGGGTTCCGGGGAGACGATGAGGTCGATGCAGACCGCGACGGGGTCGGGGTAGACGAAGCCCTCGGGTTCGAGGTTGGTCACGCCGGGCCCCTCGCTGGAGACTCCCCAGCCGAGCGCCTCCGCCCAGAAACCGCCAAGCGCGGAGTCGTCCCGGGCCTTCATGTTGATCTGCACGAGCCGCGTCGCCACACCGGCAATGCTAGGGCCCGTCGAGTCGACGGTCGTGCCCGTACCGGGTGATCGTTCGGCGTGTCATCCCGGTGCCGGCTGGCGCACACCCCCTAAAGCGTCCTAGGACATTGGTTCCACGGTGGAGTCCTGGACCGGTCAGGCGCGCCGGCGGGCGTTGAGCCGGGCGGCCTGGCGCGTCAGGTGGTCCCGTTCGGCGAGGTTGGGCGCCTTCCGGGCCGCTTCGGCGTACAGCCGTGCCGCCGTCGCCAGGTCACCGTCGCGCTCGTGCAGGTACGCCGCCACCGCCGCGTGGCGGGGCAGCGAGTCGTCCAGCGCCACGAGCGCCGCCAGGCCGGCGCGCGGCCCGTCGGCCTCGCCGACGGCCACCGCGCGGTTGAGCCGGACGACCGGGCTGTCGGTCAGGCGCACGAGCTCGTCGTACCACTCGACGATCTGCACCCAGTCGGTCTCCCCGGCGGTGGGCGCGTCGGCGTGCAGCGCCGCGACGGCTGCCTGGGCCTGGAACTCGCCCAGCCGGTCGCGGGCGAGGGCGGCCTGCAGGATCTCGACGCCCTCGGCGATCGAGGTGGTGTCCCACCGGCTGCGGTCCTGCGCGGCGAGCGGCACCAGGCTGCCGTCGGGCGCGCTCCGGGCGGCGCGCCGGGCGTGGTGCAACAGCATGAGGGCGAGCAGCCCCGCCACCTCGGGATGGTCGATCGCCGCCGCGAGCTGCCGGGTGAGCCGGATGGCCTCGGCGGCGAGGTCGACATCGCCGGAGTAGCCCTCGTTGAAGACCAGGTACAGGACGCGCAGTACGGTCGCGACGTCGCCGGGCTGGTTGAACCGCACGCCGGAGACGGTGCGTTTGGCCCGGCTGATGCGTTGCGCCATGGTCGCCTCGGGCACCAGGTACGCCTGGGCGATCTGGCGGGTGGTCAGCCCGCCGACGGCACGCAGCGTGAGCGCGACCGCCGACGCCGGCGTCAGCGACGGGTGGGCGCACAGGAAGTAGAGCTGGAGCGTGTCGTCCACCGTGGGCGTGGGCCCGGGCGCGGGCTCCTCGTCGACGAGGTCCTCACGCCGACGGCGGGCGGCGTCCGCCCGCGTCGCGTCGAGGAACCGACGCCAGGCCACGGTGACCAGCCAGGCCTTCGGGTCGCGCGGCGGGTCGGCCGGCCAGGTGCGCACCGCCTCGACCAGCGCGTCCTGTACGGCATCCTCGGCCGCCGCGAAGTCAGCTCCGCGGCGGACGAGGATCCCGAGCACGCCGGGCGTGAGGCTCCGGAGCAGGGCCTCCTGCATCAGGTCACTCCGTGATGGTGGGCGGCGCGGTCAGGAACGGGCGCAGCTCGAGCCACTCGTGGATCGGCTTCCCGCCCGCCCCGGGGGCGGCCGACAGCTCCCCGGCCAGCTCGACGGCGCGCTCGTAGCTGTCGACGTCGATCACCATCCAGCCGGCGATGAGGTCCTTGGTCTCGGCGAACGGGCCGTCGGTGACCGGCGGGCGCCCCTCGCCGTCGTACCGGACGAACGTCCCCTCGGGGGCGAGCGCCTGACCGTCGACGAACTCGCCGGTCCCCTCGAGCCGGGTCGCGAAGTCCTGCATGTACTGCACGTGCGCCGAGATCTCCTCCGGCGTCCACTGGTCCATGGGTACGTCGTTGACCCCGGCCGGTGCGCCCCGGTAGTGCTTGAGCAGCAGGTACTTGGCCATCGTGTTTCCCCTCTCGGTGCGGGTGCGAACCCATTCTGATCGCGTCCACCACGGGGACGGAGCCGGTCCCGGGTTCTCGACATCGCCGTCCGGATATTTCTGGGTCGATCTCGCACCCGGGCCCGGAGCGCCCGGGGTTCTCCGGGCCGGAGGAGCCTTGCGCGAGCGTCACACGGAAACTATGTTATCGATAACATCGATGCTTTCCCATGGCTTGTCGGGCGGTCGCGCGGTCGTTCCGACCGCCGCGCCCGTGGCACGCACCACCCGTCCCGCACCTCTTCCCCGACGTCACGCCCGCCCCGGCGACGGCGTGCCGCCGGGCCCTTCGGCCGGCCGGACCACCCGCCGACGGCTGGCCCGTCCTGACTCGGCCGGTCCCACAACCAGCACCCGAAAGCACCCGGAGGCCTCGATGCCCACTCCCTTCCTCAACCGTCGACTCCTGCTCAGGTCCGCCGGCGTGGTCGCCGTCGCCACCACCGGCGGGCCCGTCCTCGGCGCCGTCGCCGGCGGCGGCGTGGCGAGCGCCGCCCTGCCCCCGGCCCGGTCCGACATCGGCGTCTCCGCCTACGCGTTCGAGCCCGGCCAGGTCCGGCTGTCGGCGAGCCGCTGGCAGGAGAACCAGAGCCGCACGCTGACCTACCTGCGGTTCGTCGACGTCGACCGGTTGCTCTACAACTTCCGCGCCAACCACCGCCTCTCCACGGCCGGCGCCGCGCCGACCGGCGGCTGGGACGCCCCGACGTTTCCGTTCCGCACCCACATGCAGGGGCACTTCCTGACCGCCTGGGCCCACGCCTGGGCGGTGCTCGGGGACGCCACCTGCCGGGACAAGGCCAACCGCATGGTGGCGGAGCTGGCCAAGTGCCAGGCCAACAACGCCGCCGCCGGCTTCAACGCCGGATACCTGTCCGGCTTTCCGGAGTCGGACTTCACCGCGCTGGAGGCGCGGACGCTGGGCAACGGCAACGTGCCGTACTACTGCGTCCACAAGACGCTCGCCGGGCTGCTCGACGTCTGGCGTCTCGTCGGCAACACCCAGGCCCGCGACGTGCTGCTGGCGCTCGCCGGCTGGGTCGACTGGCGCACCGCCCGGCTCACCACCGCCCAGATGCAGGCCATGCTGGGCACCGAGTTCGGCGGCATGAACGCCGTCCTGACGGACCTGTACCAGCAGACCGGCACCGCCCGATGGCTCGCCGCCGCCCAGCGGTTCGACCACGACGCCGTGTTCAACCCCCTCGCCGCCAACTCCGACCAGCTCAACGGGCTGCACGCCAACACGCAGGTGCCGAAGTGGATCGGCGCGGCCCGGGAGTTCAAGGCCACCGGCACCACCCGGTACCGGGACATCGCCAGCAACGCGTGGAACATCACCGTCGACGCGCACAGCTACGTGATCGGCGGCAACAGCCAGGCCGAGCACTTCCGCTCCCCCGACGCCATCGCCGGGTACCTGCGCACCGACACCTGCGAGGCCTGCAACACCTACAACATGCTGAAGCTGACCCGGGAGCTGTGGCTGCTGGACCCGAACCGGGCCGCCTACTTCGACTTCTACGAGCGGGCGCTGCTCAACCACATGATCGGCCAGCAGAACCCGGCCGACGACCACGGCCACGTCACCTACTTCACGCCGCTGAACCCGGGCGGCCGGCGCGGGGTCGGTCCGGCGTGGGGCGGGGGCACCTGGAGCACCGACTACGACTCGTTCTGGTGCTGCCAGGGCACCGGTCTGGAAACCAACACCACGCTGGCGGACTCCATCTACTTCCACGACGGCACCACGTTGACGGTGAACCTGTTCATGCCATCGGTACTCACCTGGACGCAGCGCGGGATCACGGTCACCCAGACCACCTCGTACCCGGTCAGCGACACCACCACCCTGACCGTGACCGGCCCGGCCGGCGGAGCGTGGACGATGCGGATCCGGATCCCCGGATGGACCAGCGGCGCCAGCGTCAGCGTCAACGGCACGCCGCAGAACATCGCCACGACCCCCGGCAGCTACGCCAGTCTCACCCGCTCCTGGGCCTCCGGCGACGTGGTCACGGTCCGGCTGCCGATGCGGGTCGTCATGTCCGCCGCCAACGACAACGCCGCGGTGCAGGCCGTCACGTACGGCCCGGTGGTGCTGTCCGGCAACTACGGCAACACCGCCCTGAGCGGGCTGCCCACGCTGAGCACCGGTTCGATCACGCGGACCAGCACCAGCGCCCTCGCGTTCACCGCCGTCGCCAACGGCGCCACGGTCGCCCTCGGGCCGTTCCACGACGCGCACGGGCACAACTACACCGTCTACTGGAGCGTCGCCGGCAACGGCGGCGGCGCCGCGAGCTTCCGCCTGGTCAACGCGGCCAGCGGCCTGGTGCTCGGCATCCGGGACATGTCCACCGCCGACGGCGGCCTCGCCCTCCAGTGGGGCGACACCGGCACCGCCGACCACGACTGGCAGCTCCTGCCCGGTGGGTCGACGGTCCGGCTGCGCAACGTCCACAGCGGCAAGGTGCTCGGCGTGGAGAACATGTCCACCGCCGACAACGCGCGCGTCCTCCAGTGGGCCGACAACGGCACCGCCGACCACGACTGGACGCCCGTCGACGTGGGCGACGGCACGCACAAGCTGCGCAACGCGCACACCGGCAAGCTGCTCGCCATCTCCGGCGCCGCCACCGTCCAGGGCGCCCAGGCGGTGCAGGACCAGGACAACGGCAGCCTGGACAACCAGTGGCGGTTCGTGCCCAACGGCGCCCGCCGGATCCAGAACCTCGCCAGCGGGCTCGTGCTCGGGGTGCGGGACATGTCCACCGCCGACGGCGGCCTCGTCATCCAGTGGGGTGACACCGGCACCGCCGACCACCTGTGGACCGCGATCGTGGACACCGGCGGCTATCTGCGGCTGCGCAACTCGCACAGTGGCAGGGTGCTCGGGGTCGAGGGCGGCGCCAGCGCCGCCGGCGCCCGGATCGTGCAGTGGGCCGACAACGGCGCGAACGACCACCGGTGGCGAGTGCGGTACGGCGGCAACGGCTACTTCCGCGTCCAGTGCGCCAACGGCGGCCGGGTCCTGGGGGTGAGCGGCGGCTCCGGCAGCCAGGGCGCGCAGATCGTCCTCGGCACCGACAGCGGAGCGGCCGACCAGCGTTGGCGGTTCGTCTGAGCCGTGTCGCGAGGACCTCCACCCGGCCCTAACGGCGCGGTGGCGCTCCGACGCTGCGGCGGGCGACCAGGCTCGGTGCGACCGTCTGCCGAAGCGGGCCGACGACCTGCGACGACTCGATCTGGGCGAGCAGCAGGTCCAGGCTCGCCCGGGCGACGGCGGCGAAGTCGGGCCGCACGGTGGTCAGCGGCGGGATGAAGTACGCCGCCTCGGGCACGTCGTCGAAGCCGACCACGCTGATGTCGTCCGGCACCCGCAGGCCGTGCTCGTGCAGCGCCCGCAGCACGCCCAGCGCCAAGTGGTCGTTGGCGGTGAACACCGCGGTGACCTCCGGCATCCGGGCGAGCATCTGCCCGCACCGGTAGCCGGCCGCCGCGGACCAGTCCGCCGGGATCAGCGGCGGCGCCTCGGCTCCCGCCGACCGCAGGGCCTCCCGCCACCCCTCGATCCGGCCCGCGCTGTCGAACCAGTCGGGCGGGCCGGACACGTGCCAGACCGTCCGGTGCCCGGCGTCGAGGAGGTGCTGCGTGGCGGCCCGGGCACCGGCGACCTGGTCGACCGTCACCAGCGGGATCGGCCGCCGCGGGTCGCCGTCGACGGTGACCAGGGGTACGTCCTTCGGCAGCCGTCCGAGCGCCTCCCCGGCCGACTCGACAGGCGCGATCACCACGATGCCGGCGACCCGGTGCGCGAGGTGCCGCTCCACCGCCGCGGAGATGGACTGGTGGTCGAGGTCGCTCACGCTGCCGACGCTGACCGCGAAACCCGCCTCGGCGGCCGCCTGCTCCAGGGCGGTCAGCAGCGACGCCGGGCCGAAGAGGGTGGTGTTCTGCGCGACCACGCCGATCACCTGGGACCGGCCGGTGACCAGCGCCCGCGCCGCACGGTTGGGCCGGTAGCCCAGCTCGGTGATCGCCGCCTGGACGCGCAGCCGGGTCTGCTCGCGTACGTTGGGGTGCCCGTTGAGGACCCGGGACACCGTCTGGTGGGAGACGCCTGCGAGGCGAGCCACGTCCGTCATCGCGGGACTGCGCACGGCCACCTCACTTCCCCCGCCTGCCCGTCGACGATCGCACACGTCGGCGTCGACGGGAGCGGCCATCGTGTTGCTGCCTCCGCCACGGCGACGTGTGCCGGGTGACCGGTGGAAACGCCGACAGTCTACGCCAGTTGTCCCGTCGGCCAGGGTGCGGCTGAGCCGGCACACCAGACGGGACTACCGGCGGCGCGCGCTCGGGGCGGGAGCGGTTTCCGATGGTTCCCCGCACCCGCCCCGGAGCATTCGCCGGACGATCCTCAGGCTCTCGTACGCCTGGGAACGGTGCCCGGTGTCATGGTGTCGTCAGGGTGAACCGGCGCACCGTCACCTGGCCGCCCAACGACTGGGTGGCGTAGTTGAAGATGCCGAACCGGTATCCCATGAAGAACTGCCAGGCGTTGTTGAGGGTCAGGGCGTTGCCCAGCGGAACGAACGTGACCCCGTCGGTGCTGTACGAGAACCTCGCCTGGCGCCCCGAGCCGGGCCGGATGTCGGCGTTGGCGCGCAACCAGATCCGCCCGCCGGACACCGGTGCGCTGGCGATCTCGGTGCCGGTGCCGGTGGTGTTCCAGTTGTCGGTACCCATGGTCAGGCCGTTGGTCATGACCACCCGCGTGGCCCCGTTGTCGCGCTTGACGCCGATCCACGCCGAGGTGTCGCGCAGCATCGCCAGCCCGGTCCGGTCACCGTCGCGCATCGTGGAGTAGTCCAGTTCGATGGTGCCCGTCGAGGTCGGACCCTGGATCCGGTGGGTCACCGTGTTGCGCGCCCGGTAGAGGTCGTTGGTCACCGTCGCGGTCTGCAGGCGCAGCCCGTTCTCCACCGACCACCGGCTGTTGTCCGGGTTGTGGTTCCACTCGTACTGGACGCCGAGGGTGGTGCCGGGGAAGGTGTCGGTCCCGGTGAGCGGCTTGACCGGACGCGACGGCAGCGGGTTGGGGTAGTTGACGCCCCAGGCGCCGTTGACCGTCTGCACCTGGGGCCAGCCGTCGCTGGTCCAGGTGATGGGGGCCAGCGTCGGCATCCGGCCACCGGGGTACGCGTCGGTGAACGCCATGTAGTACCAGCCGCCGTTCTGGGTCTGCACCAGTCCGCCCTGGTGCGGCACCCCACCGCCGGAGATCGGACCCGGCATGTTGAGCAGCACCTGCCGCTGCTCGTACGGGCCGAACGGGCCGTTTGTCGACTTCAGCACGTACTGGCCGTTGGCCGGGCGGGTGAGCCAGATGTAGTAGGCGCCGTTGCGCTTGTAGAAGCGCGCTCCCTCCAGCGTGCCGATGCTCGACGGTGTCTGGTACACCTGCTGGGCCCGCACCTGGTTGCGTCCGTCCGGCGACAACTGGGCCACGCTGATCGTGCCGTTGCCGTACGCGACGTACATGGTGTCGTTGTCGTCGACGAGCATCCCGGCGTCGTAGTAGCAGTTGGGGATGGTGGCGTGGCGGCTCCACGTGCCGTCGACGGCGGACGCGGTGTAGATGTGCGTCTGGGCGAAGTCGATGCAGCCGGCCCAGTAGAAGGTGCGGTTGCTCGGCCGGTAGTTCAGCGTGGAGGCCCAGATGCCGTCGACGTACCCGTGGCCGCCGTTGGCCAGGTCGTACTTCGGGCCGAAGTCCAGCCGGGGCACCGAGTGCCCGGCGAACTCCCAGTTCACCAGGTCCCACGACCGCAGCACGGGGGCGCCGGGCGAGTAGTGCATGGTGGAGGCCGACATGTAGTAGACATCGCCGACCCGGATGATGTCGACGTCGGCGAAGTCCTGCCAGACCACCGGGTTGGTGAAGGTGCCGCCGGGGTTGCCGCTGTCGCCGACGCGGACCAGCTGCCACTGCTGATGGCCACCGTTGAAGTCGTCGTACTGCACGATGTTGCCGCCGTCAGCGGTGGAGGCGTTCTGCACCTCGACCACCTTGTTCGAGTTCCGGTTGATCAACCGCACGTACCCGTCGGCTGAGTCCGCCAGCCGGAACTGCTGGTTCGTCCCGTTGCCGTCGCTCCACTGCACGATGCTGGCGCCGTTGGCCGTGGAGAAGTTGTAGACGTCGAGCACCTTGCCCGAGTGGCGGGACTTCAACCGGTAGTACCCGCCGCCGGAGTCGACGAACTGCCACTGCTGCCCGTTGCCGTTGTTGCGCGACCACTGCGTGATCCGCGCCCCGTCGTTCGTGGCCCCGTTGTACAGGTCCAGCACCTTGCCACTGTTGCGGTTCACCAACACGTACCACGCGTTGGTGTCCACCGTCGCCGCCGAAGCCGGCCCCGGAGACACCGCGACGAGCCCGCTCGCCGCGAGCACCGCGACCACCGCGGCCGAGACACGCGACAACCAACCACGCCGTCGGGGCACAGCCCGCGAGGGCCCACCAATGGCAACCATGATCCTCCTTCGAGAGCGCTGACACGATCCGGATTCCGTCGGGGGCGTCACCCGGGCGCCCGCGGCCACCGCGGCGATCATTCGTCCCGGATGTGATCGCTCACAGATTCGGCCACCGTCATGACGCGCAGAGTCGCACGACCCCGGCAAGGAGGTCTTCGGCCGGCATGCCCTTGGAGGCCGATCGCCCCATCCATCGACTGTGAGCGATAACATGGCGTTCGTCAAGACGTCACGCATGAGGCGGGACAGCGACCGGAACGCCGACGGGGGGCCCTCCCGGGGCACGGGAGGACCACCCGGGATCACCGACGGAATCGGCCAGCGGGCCAGGTCGAGGGCGCGCTGGTGGTTGCCCTCCTGCGCGGGTCAGAACCCCCGGGCGAGGCGGTAGTAGGCCTGGTTCCACCGGATCTCGTCGGCGAAGCGGCGTGGCTCGGTGTGCTCGTCGATGACGACCAGCTCCGTGCGTACCATCTCGGCCAGGTCGTGCAGCTCCTCCACGCCCACCGCCTGGGACAGCACGGTGTGGTGCGGGGCGCCGGCGGTGATCCAGGCCTCCGCCGAGCCGGCCAGGTGCGGGCGGGGCCGCCACACGGCCCGCGCGACCGGCAGCCGGCGCAGCGGGTGCGGCGGCGCCACCACGTCGACCTCGTTGGCCACCAGGCGGAAGCGCTCCCCCATGTCCGCGAGGCCGAGCACCACCGCCGGGCCGGGCGCGGCGTCGAACACCAGCCTGACCGGGTCCTCGCGGCCGCCGATGCTCAACGGGTGGACCTCGACCTTCGGGGTGTCACCGGCGATCGTCGGGCAGACCTCGAGCATGTGGGCGCCGAGCACCAGCTCGTCGCCCGGCGTGAGGTCGTAGGTGTAGTCCTCCATGAAGGACGTCCCACCCTCGACGCCGACCGCCATCGACTTGAGCGTGTGCACCAGCACCGAGGTCTTCCAGTCGCCCTCGCCGCCGAAGCCGTAGCCGTCGGCCATGAGTCGCTGCACGGCGATGCCGGGCAGTTGGCGCAGGCCGCCGAGGTCCTCGAAGTTGGTGGTGAAGGCCCGGAAGCCGCCCTCGTCGAGGAACGCGCGCAGGCCGAGTTCGAGGCGCGCGGCGTAGCGCAGCGAGTCGTGGCGCGCCCCGCCGGGCCGCAGCTGCGGGTCGACCCTGAAGGTGTCGTCGTACTCCTTGACCAGGTCGTCGATCTGCGCGTCGGCCACCTGGTCGACGACCGCGACGAGGTCGTTGACGCCGTACGTGTTGACCGAGACGCCGAAGCGCAGCTCCGCCTCGACCTTGTCGCCCTCGGTCACGGCGACGTCGCGCATGTTGTCGCCGAAGCGGGCCAGCCGCAGCGACCGCATCGCCGAGTAGCCGAGCGCGGCCCGGGCCCAGGCGCCGACCCGGGCGGTCACCCGGGGGTCGCTGACGTGCCCGGCGACGGTCTTGCGGGCGACGCCGAGCCGGGTCTGGATGAAGCCGAACTCGCGGTCGCCGTGCGCGGCCTGGTTGAGGTTCATGAAGTCCATGTCGATCTCGTCCCAGGGCAGCAGGACGTTGGCCTGGGTGTGCAGGTGCAGCAGCGGCGTCCGCAGGGCGTCCAGGCCGGCGATCCACATCTTGGCCGGTGAGAAGGTGTGCATCCAGGCGATCACCCCGACCACACCCTGCGCGGCGGCGTCCCGACAGGCCTTGAGGATGTCGGCGCTGGAGGTCAGGACCGGCTTCCAGACCACCCGGACGGGGATCCCCGGCGCGTCGTCGAGCTGCGCGGCGATCTGCCGGGACTGCTCGGCGACCTGCCGGAGGGTGTCCTCGCCGTACAGGCCCTGACTTCCGGTGAGGAACCAGACCTCGGGTTGGGGGTGCGTTGCCATGCAGTTGCCTTCCGCGAGATGGGCGGTCACTTGAAGCGGATGCCGATGAGGCGCTGGAGGAGGATGAAGGCGAAGAGCAGGCCACCGATCACGATCCTCGTCCACCAGGAGTTGAGGCTCCCGTCGAAGGTGATCAGGGTCTGGATCACGCCCAGCACCAGCACGCCCAGCACGGTGCCGAAGACGTAGCCGGACCCGCCGGTGAGCACGGTGCCGCCGATGACGACGGCCGCGATCACGTCCAGCTCCATGCCGATGGCGATCAGCGGTGCGCCGGAGAGCGTGTAGAACGACAGCAGGATGCCGCCGATGGCCGAGCAGAGCCCGCTGACCGTGTAGACGGCGATCCGGGTACGCCCCACCGGCAGGCCCATCAGCAGCGCCGACTGGGGGTTGCCGCCGATCGCGTACACGGTGCGGCCGAAACGGGTGTACGCCAGCACGTACGCGGCGACGAGCACCACCGCGAACGCGATCAGCACGATGATCGACACGAAGTTGCCGCGCGGGTCGCCGATGCGCTCCTGGGAGACGGCCGTCCAGAAGCCGTCGGTGATGGGGATGGACGCGTCGCTGATGAACGTGCACATGCCCCGGGCGAAGAACATCCCGGCGAGGGTGACGATGAACGGCTGGATCTCGAAGAAATGGATCGCGCACCCCATCAGGAACCCGAGCGTCGGGCCGATCAGCAGCGCGACGACCAGCACCAGGGCCGCGGGCAACCCGTCCTGGAGCAGTGACGCCGACACCATGGCGGTCATCGCGACGACGGAGCCGACCGACAGGTCGATGCCGCCGGTCAGGATCACGAAGGTCATGCCGACCGCGACGACCAGCAGGAAGCCGTTGTCGATGAAGACGTTGAAGACGACCTGGACGTTGGAGAACGCCCGGTACTGGGACACGCCGACGCCGTACATGACCAGCAGCAGGGCGAGGGTGGCCAGGACCGGGACGTGCCGCCGGGGCACCCCGGGTCGCCACGCGCGGCCGGTGGTCAGTGACGTGCTGCTCATGCCGGCACCTGCTCCTTCTCCCGCCGCGGTGCCGTGGGCCCGGGCGTGGTTCCGCGACGGCGACGGCTGAACCGGGCCCGGAACGCCGGCGCCTGGATGAGGCACACGGCGATGACGACGACCGCCTTGAACAGCAGGGCCGTCTGCGGCGAGATGTTCATGGCGTACACCGAGGTGGTCAGGGTCTGGATGATCAGCGCGCCGAGGATGGTGCCGCCGAGGGAGAACCGGCCACCGGCGAGTGCGGTGCCGCCGATGACCACCGCGAGGATCGCGTCGAGTTCCACCCAGAGGCCGGCGGCGTTGCCGTCGGCGCTGGACACGTTCGCCGTCATCATGAACCCGGCGATCGCGGCGCAGGCGGCGCTGACCACGTACACGAGGAAGACGACGCGGCTGGACCGGATGCCGGCCAGCCGGCTCGCCTCGGCGTTGCCCCCGACCGACTCGACGATCAGGCCGAGCGCGGTACGCCGGGTGAACGCGGCGATGAGCAGGGCCGCCGCGAGCGCGATGAAGACGGCCAGCGGCAGGGTCAGGAAGTGCCCGAGCCCGATCGCCCGGTACGGCCCGGAGTTGATCGTGATGATCTGGCCCTCGGTGACCAGTTGCGCGAGCCCTCGGCCGGCCACCATGAGGATCAGCGTGGCGATGATGGGCTGGATGCCGATGACGGCGACCAGCACCCCGTTCCAGGCACCGAGCGCGAGCGCGGCGCCGAAGGCCAGCGCGAGCGCCGTGAGCACGGTCGCCGGGCTGGTCTGGTCGGGCGCCTCGCTGATGTGGAGGCAGGCGATGGCGCCGCTGATGGCACAGAGCGATCCGACGGAGAGGTCGATGCCGCCGGTGGCGATGACGAGGGTCATGCCCAGCGCCACCAGCATCAGCGGTGCGCTCAGCCGGAGGATGTCGACCGGGGTGCCGTAGAGGTGCCCGTTCTTGACCTCGATGGAGAGGAAGCCGGGCCGGTAGATCGTGTTGGCCAGGATCATGACCACCAGCACGAGCGCCGGCCAGAACAGGCGGTGGCCGGTCAGCGGGCGGAGGCGGTCGGCGACGACGTTCACCGGATCACCTCCGCACCGGTGGTGCCGCTGGCGATGGTCCGCATGACGCGGTCGGCGTCGAGGGTGTCGTCGTTGTCGAGTTGGGCGACCATCGTCCGGTCACGCATCACGGCGACGCGGTGGCTCAGCCGCAGCACCTCCTCCAGCTCGGCGGAGATGAACAGCACCGCCATGCCGTCGTCGGAGAGCTGGACCACCAGTTTCTGGATCTCGGCCTTCGCGCCGACGTCGATCCCCCGGGTGGGCTCGTCGAGGATCAGCAGGCGCGGCTCGGTGATGAGCCAGCGGGCCAGGAGCACCTTCTGCTGGTTGCCGCCGGAGAGGTTGCGCACCGGCAGGTCCGGGTTCGCCGGCCGGATACTGAGCGCCCGGATGTACTTCTCGACCAGCTCGTCCTGCCGGCGGCGGGGAATCGGCCGTAGCCAGCCGCGTGCCGCCTGCATCGCGAGGATCATGTTCTCCCGCACCGACAGCTCGGGGACGACCCCCTCCGCGCGGCGGTTCTCGGAGCAGAACCCGACGCCTCGGTCGATGGCCTGGACCGGGTTGCGCACCTGCGTCCCGCCGCCGTCGACGACGACCGTGCCGTGGTCGGCGCGATCGGCACCGAACAGCAACCGTGCCACCTCGGTGCGGCCGGAGCCGAGCAGGCCGGCGAGCCCGACCACCTCGCCGGCGTGGATCCGCAGGCTGAAGGGGGCGACCGCGCCCTTGCGGCCCAGCTCCGACGCGTCCACCAGCGGGGCCGCGTCGGACCGGACGGCGGCGGTCCGCTTCTGCTGCTCGTCGAGGCGCTCCAGGACGTCGAGCTCCTTGCCGATCATCTTCTCGACGAGGCTGAGCTGGGGCAGCTCCCCGGTCCGGTACTCCCCCACCAGGGCGCCGTTGCGCAGCACCGTGATGCGGTCGGCGATGCCGTAGACCTGGTCGAGGAAGTGCGTCACGAAGAGGATGCCGATGCCCTCGTCGCGCAGCTGCCGCATGATCCGGAAGAGCTGCGCGACCTCACCGGCGTCCAGGCTGGAGGTCGGCTCGTCGAGGATCAGCACCCGGGCCCGCACGTCGATCGCCCGGGCGATGGCGACCATCTGCTGCACCGCCAGGGAGTACGTGCCGAGCTGCGCGGTGACGTCGATGTCGAGGTCCAGCCGGGCCAGGAGTGCCCGCGCCCGCCGCCGCATCTCGCCCCAGCGGATCGCGCCGAGACGACGGGGCTCCCGACCGATGAAGATGTTCTCCGCCACGGACAGGTTGGTGCAGAGGTTGACCTCCTGGTAGACGGTGCTCACCCCGGAGGCCGACGCCTGCATCGGGCCGGTGAAGGCGACCTGCTCGCCGTCGAGGACGACGGTGCCCTCGTCGAGGGCGTGGACGCCGGTCAACACCTTGATCAGGGTCGACTTGCCGGCACCGTTCTCGCCCATCAGGGCGTGGACCTCGCCCGGGAACAGCCGGAAGTCGACGTCGTGGAGCGCGCGTACCCCGGGGAAGGTCTTGCTGATCCCGGTCATGGTCAGGACCGGACGGCTATCCGTCATCCCATCGGACCTCTTCTGGATGGTGTCGGTAGGACAGGAGCGAGCGACGGGGCCGGGGTCGCCGTCAGCGGACGGCGACCCCGGCGTCGGTCAGTACTTGCGGGTGGGCAGTGCCGCCTTGGCCTGCTCCTGCGTGAAGGTGGTCTCCTCGGTCTCGATCCGGGCGGGCACCTCCTCGCCGGCGTGGACCTTCTTCGCCAGGTCCATCAGCTGCGGGCCGAGCAGCGGGCTGCACTCGGCGATGAAGTTGAACTTGCCGTCGGCGAGGGCCTGCATGCCGTCCTTCACCGCGTCGATGGTGATGATGGTGATGTCCTTGCCGGGCACCTTGCCGGCGGCGGTGATCGCCTCCAGCGCGCCCAGACCCATGTCGTCGTTGTGCGCGAAGAGCACGTCGATCTTCGGGTTGGCCTTGAGGAACTGCTCCATGACCTGCTTACCGTCGGCCCGCTTGAAGT
Organism: Micromonospora reichwaldensis; assembly: GCF_031845925.1. Taxonomy (NCBI): domain Bacteria; kingdom Bacillati; phylum Actinomycetota; class Actinomycetes; order Micromonosporales; family Micromonosporaceae; genus Micromonospora; species Micromonospora reichwaldensis. The sequence goes on from NZ_JAVRFL010000017.1 coordinate 39,682, forward strand.
CGCCCGACTGGGAGGCGACGACCTTCAGGTTCGGGTTGGCGGCGATCGCCTTGGCGAAGCCCTCCTTGCGGTCGTTGGCCGGCGCCGAGCCGGTGGTGCCCTGCAACTCGACGACGTTCACCGGCCCGCTGGCGCTCTTGGTCTGCTCCACCAGCCACTCGCCGGCCAGCCGGCCCTCCTTGACGAAGTCCGAGCCGAGGAAGGTCTTGTAGAGCGACTTGTCGGCCGAGTCGACGGAGCGGTCGGTCAGGATCACCGGGATGCCGGCGTCCTTGGCCTCCTTGAGCACGGTGTCCCAGCCGGACTCCACCACCGGCGAGAAGGCGATGACGTCGACCTTCTGCTGAATGAAGTTCCGGATCGCCTTGATCTGGTTCTCCTGCTTCTGCTGCGCGTCGTCGAACTTCAGCTCGATCCCCGCAGCGGCGGCGGCCTCCTTGATCGAGGTGGTGTTCGCCGTCCGCCAGCCGCTCTCCGCGCCGACCTGCGAGAAGCCCAGCGTGATCTTGCCGTCGTCGGCGGAGCCGCCGCCGGTGTCGCTGTTGCCGCAGGCCGCCACGCTGCCCGTGAGCAGCACGGTGGCGACGACCGCGAGCAGGGTGCGTGCCGTTCTCCTGGTTCTCATCGGTTCTCCTCGGTGGGGTGGTCCGGACACGTGGCGCGCGAGTGTCCCGGTGTGGTGGTGAGGTTGGTACGGGAAGGGGCCGTTCCCGGTCAGCCGGGTGCCGGGCGTTGGCCGTAGACGTTCTGGTACCGGTCGTGCAGCGAACTGATGTCGGCCTGCGCCATCGGCAGCGGCTGCCCGAGCGCCCGTGCCAGGTGCGCGGTACGCGCGACGTCCTCGCACATCACCGCGGCCTTGACCGCCGCGCGGGCGTCCCTGCCGATCGTGAAGACCCCGTGGTTACGCATGAGCACCGCGGGCGAGCGGTGCCCCGACAGGGTGCTGACGATCCCCTTGCCGATGTCGTCACCACCGATCAGCGCGAACGGCCCCACCGGTATCTCCCCGCCGAACTCGTCGGCCTGCGCGGTCAGCCAGCACGGGATGGACTCGCCCCGCGCCGCCCAGGCGGTGGCGTAGCTGCTGTGCGTGTGCACGACGCCACCGACCTCCGGCATGGCCCGGTAGACGTAGGCGTGCGCGGCGGTGTCGCTGGACGGCGCGCCGTCCCCGTCGACCACGGTCCCGTTCAGGTCGCACACGACCATGGTGTCCGCCGTCAGGGCGTCGTAGTCGACACCGCTGGGCTTGATCACCATGAGGTCCTGGCCCGGGACCCGCGCCGAGACGTTGCCGGCGGTCCAGGCCACCAGCGCGTACCGGGTCAACTCGCCGTGCAGGCGGGCCACCGTCTCCCGCAGGACGCTCACCTGCCGCGCCACGTCGGTGTTCATCCGATCGCCTCCAGTACCGTGTCGGTCCGCGCCGCGGCCGCGTCCAGGGCCGTGTTCCTGATCGCCCGCAGGCGGAGCATGACGTCGTTGCCGCCGCGGCCGAAGTGGTCGTGCAGCGCGCGGTACTCGGCGTAGAGGGCGTCGTAGGCCCGCGCGTTGTCCGGGTCCGGCTGGTACACGCCCTCGTCCACCCGGCCCATCGCCGCCGAGGCCCGGTGGACGTCCGGGTACGCCCCGGCGGCGACGGCCGCGTGGATCGCCGAGCCGAGCGCCGGGCCCTGGGCGGAGCCGATGATGCCCAGCGGGCGGTTGGTGACGTCGGCGTAGATCTGCATGAGCAGCCGGTTCGAGGCGAGACCACCGGCGACGACCAGGTCGGTGACCGGTATCCCGGCCTCGACGAACGCCTCGATGATCATCCGGGTGCCGAACGCCGTGGACTCCAGCAGCGCCCGGTAGACGTCCTGCGGCCGGGTGGCCAGGGTCAGCCCGACGATCAGGCCGCTGAGGTCGTGGTTGACCAGCGGCGACCGGTTGCCGTTCCACCAGTCCAGCGCGATCAGGCCGTGGGCCCCGACCGGTTGGCCGGCGGCCAGTTCGGTCAACCGCTCGTGCGACGCGGTCCCGGCCGGCGCGGCGTGCCTGACGAACCAGCCGAAGATGTCGCCGACCCCGCTCTGTCCGGCCTCGTAGCCCCACGCGCCCGCGCTGATGCCGCCGTCGACGACACCGCACATGCCGGGCACCTCGGCGGGGTGGGTGCCGTTGAGGACGTGACAGGTGGAGGTGCCCATGATGGCCACCAGTCGACCGGGGCCCAGCGCCTGGGCGGACGCGGCGGTGACGTGGGCGTCGACGTTGCCGACCGCGACCGCGATGCCCGCCGGCAGCCCGGTCCAGGCGGCGGCGCGGGCGCTGAGGGCGCCGGCCCGCTCGCCAAGGGACAGGAGCGGACCATCCAACTTGGTCACGAAGTCGGCGAAGCCCGGGTTGAGGGCGCTCAGGTAGTCGGTCGACGGGTACCGGCCGTCCTGCCGGATGCCCTTGTATCCGGCGGTGCAGACGTTGCGGGTCTCCTCGTCGCACAACTGCCACACGATCCAGTCGGCGGCTTCGACGAAGCGCTCGGCACGGCGGTAGACCTCCGGATCCTCCTCGAGGATCTGGAGGCCCTTGGCGAACTGCCACTCGGCGGAGATCTTGCCGCCGTAGCGGCCGATCCACGGCTCGTGCCGCTCGTGGGCCAACGCGTTGATGCGGTCGGCGTGCGACTGGGCGGCGTGGTGCTTCCACAGCTTCACCCAGGCGTGCGGCCGGTGGCGCAGCTCCGGGACCTCGCACAGCGGGGTGCCGTCGGCGAGCGTCGGCAGGACGGTGCAGGCGGTGAAGTCGGTGCCGATGCCGATGACCTGCGACGGGTCCACGCCGGAGTCGGCCAGGGCGGCGGGGACGGCGTGCCGCAGGACGTCGCGGTAGTCCTCCGGGTCCTGCAGGGCCCAGTCGGGGGGCAGTGCCGGGCCGCCGTCGGGGAGCACGGTCTCGATGACGCCGCGGCGGTACTCGTGCACCGCGGTCCCGACCTCGGCACCATCGCGAACCCGGACCACCAGCGCCCGTCCGGAAAGGGTGCCGTAGTCGACTCCGACCACGTACCGCTCGCCCGCACCGTCCACACTGCTCATGCCCACCTCCGATCAATGACCGGCATAGTGTTAACGCTCACATACAGCGCCGTCAAGACGTCGGCCGACAACAGCTCAGTAACGGAAGGATAGGCGGAGCGTGTGGCCCAGACCAGAGGCGTCACGGCCGGTCACCATTCCCGCACTCCCGGCTGCCCGGACGGGGTGCCGGCGCCCGCTCGGCGGGGACCCGGGGGCCGGAGCGCCCAGCACTGCGGCCCCGGCGACGGATCGACCGTTGTTAGCGAGAACATCAAGCTCTCATCTACGCTCCCACGGTCGCACGACACCAGCCGAGCGCGGACCACCCCTCCGGGGACGCCGACCTCGGTACGCGCACTGAGCTGCGACACTCTCCGACCGGAGACGGCCGGACCGCCACCAACCGTCGCGCAGACGACTCGGCATCGCCACGAGTGATTTACATCAATGGATGTCAGCGATAACATCCGTCTCATCGCGTGGTGTCCCCGGGCAGCCGCCGAGCCGGAGCCGACCGGGGACGCGACGACGGAGGGCGAGCGACGTGATCCGGCACGAGGTCGGCCGAGGGCCGGACGATCCCGTCCCGAGGTATGCCAATCGATGCCCGCGGGCAGGGCCGGGCGACCATCGGCACCGGCCACGCCCCGTGACGCCCTCGTTCGCCGTATCCCGGCGCCGGCGCCCGAACCGACGCCGCTCACCGCTCCGACCGAGGAGGAACACGTGCGCACACCGAGACAATGGCTGGCCGCCGCCCTGGGCGTCCTGGCGGTGGCCCTCGCGACGACCGTCGCGGACGGGGCCGTCGCGCCCCGTCCGGCACAGGCGCTGGACAACGGCGTCGCCCGGACGCCGCCGATGGGTTGGAACACCTGGAACACGTTCGGCTGCAACATCAACGAGACACTCATCCGCCAGACGGCCGACGCGATCGTCGCCAACGGGCTGCGCGACCTCGGCTACCGGTACGTCGTCGTCGACGACTGCTGGTTCAACCCGGACCGGGACGCACAGGGCAACCTCCAGGCGCATCCGCAGCGCTTCCCCAGCGGGATGAAGGCGCTGGGCGACTACCTGCACTCGCGCGGCCTGCTGTTCGGCCTCTACCAGGCGCCGCTGGACCAGACCTGTGCGCAGTACTTCGACGCCTTCCCCGGCTCGACCGGCAGTCTCGGGCACGAGTACCAGGACGCCCGGCAGTTCGCCGCCTGGGGCGTGGACTACCTGAAGTACGACTGGTGCTCCCCCACCGGGACCATCAACGACCAGGTCGCCAGATTCGGCATCATGCGGGACGCGCTGGCCGCCGCCGGCCGGCCGATCGTCTACAGCATCAACCCGAACAGCATCCACGAGAAGACCGGGCCGCAGCGCAACTGGAGCGACGTGGCGAACCTCTGGCGGACCACCGAGGACATCACCAACGCGTGGGACACCGGCCAGACCAACGGCTACCCGATGGGCATCCGGAACATCGTCGACGTCAACGTGCCGCTGGCCGGGTACGCCGCGCCGGGCGGGTTCACCGACCCGGACATGCTGGAGGTCGGCAACGGCGGGATGAACGACACCGAGATGCGCAGCCACTTCGCGCTCTGGTCGATCATGGCGGCGCCGCTCATGATGGGCAACGACCTGCGCTCGGCCAGCGCGGCGACGCTGACCATCCTGCGGAACCAGAACCTCGTCGCGATCAACCAGGACCCGCTCGGGCTCCAGGCGGTCCAGGTGTCGAACGACGGCACCCGGCGGGTGCTGGCGAAGCGGCTGGCCAACGGTGACGTCGCGGTCGCCCTGTTCAACCAGGGCAGCTCCGCCACGACGATCTCCACGACGGCGGCGGCGATCGGCAAGAGCGGCAGCTCGTTCACCCTGCGCGACGCGTGGACCAATGGCACCTCCACCAGCACCGGAACGATCTCCGCGAGCGTCCCGGCGCACGGCACGGTGGTGTACCGGGTCAGCGGCGGCACCACGAACCCGCCGCCCCCCACCACGTTCCGGCTACGCAGCGAATCGGCCGGCCGGTGCCTCGACGTCGACAACTCCCACACCGCCAACGGCACCGGGACGCTCATCTGGGACTGTCACGGCAACGCCAACCAGCAGATCAGCCAGAGCGGGCAGACGCTGCGCGTCCTCGGCAAGTGCCTGGACGTGCCGAGCACCGCCGCCAACGGCACCCGGGTGCAGCTCTGGGACTGCAACGGCGGCACGAACCAGCAGTGGACGTTCAACGGCAACGGCACGGTGAGCAACGTCCGCTCCCCGTCCCTGTGCCTGGACGTCAACAACGGCGGCACCGCCAACGGGACCACGGTCATCCTCTGGTCCTGCCACGGCGGCACCAACCAGCGGTGGAGCCGGGTGTGACCGACGGCCACCGACCGGGTCCGGCCGGCCGGGTGGGCGCGACTGCTCCCACCCGGCCGGCCGGACCGTTCGCCTCCTACTGGAACTGCGTGAAGAACCGCCAGGTCTCCCCCGGCACCCAGGTCCGGGTGCCGCTGTCACCCGGCGCCCCGTCCTGGGGCGCCGCGATGTGTCCCTCGTCGAACGCGATCCACTCCACCGGGTAGCCGGCGGCGCAGCCCGGGTACGCGGTCCGGACGTGGGTCAGGCTGCCGTTCGGGGGCTCGCGCGGGCTCTGCGCGGCGCAGGCGTTGTTCTGCACGAACCGGTCGCGCAGCCACCGGCCGCTCGCGATCGGAAGCACCCCGCGTCACGGGTGAGCCCAGAGTCGCATGTTAGCGATAACAGAGTAACGTATCAATTGATGAGACAAGGCGCGAGCTCGGCGCGGACGTTCGCCAGCCGCGCCGCGGTCGCGGCCCCGGGCACGGCGCACCGGCTTGACATTGACGCTCACCGCCGAGGCCAGTACGGTGCATCGCAGGTAATCGATGTCAACGACGCGACGTTTCGCGTTGCCATCCCAGCACGCGCGATTCTCCGCACGCGCATCGGACACCGCCCACCCGACGTGAGACAGCGTCAGGCAGCCTCGATGTTGATGTTAGCGATAACAGGCGCCTCGCGGTCTCGTGGGTGTGCCGTGGTGCAGCGCCTGCGGTGAGAAGCGCCGGACCGCCCGACACCCTGGGGGTGAGCCTTGAAGCTGACACGTGCACGCCGGATCGGGACGAGAGCCCGGCACGCCATCGCCGTACTCGCCGGCCTGATCTGCACCGTCGCCCTCCTGCCCGGCACCGCGCAGGCCGACAATCCGATCGTCCAGCACATCTACACCGCCGACCCGGCGCCGATGGTGCACAACGGACGCGTCTACGTCTACACCGGGCACGACGAGGACGGCTCGACGTACTTCACCATGCGCGAGTGGCGGGTGTTCTCCTCCGCCGACATGGTCAACTGGACCGACCACGGCGTACCGATGAACCTCGGCACCTTCGCCTGGGCGGACGCGGACGCCTGGGCCGGCCACGTCGTCCCGCGCAACGGAAAGTTCTACTGGTACGTCCCGGTACGGCAGCGCGGCGGCGGAATGGTGATCGGGGTCGGTGTCGCCGACAGCCCTACCGGACCGTTCCGGGACGCGCTCGGCCGCCCCCTGGTCGGCAACGGTGAGATCGACCCGCACGCCTTCGTCGACGACGACGGGCAGGCGTATCTGTACTGGGGCAACCCGAACCTGTGGTACGTGCGGCTCAATCCCGACATGATCTCGTTCTCCGGCAGCCCGACCCGGATCCCGCTCACCACCGCCGGGTTCGGCACCCGAACCGGCAACCCGAGCCGCCCGACCCTCTACGAGGAAGGCCCCTGGGTCTTCAAGCGCAACGGGCTCTACTACAACGTGTTCGCGGCGGAGTGCTGCTCCGAGTTCATCGGCTACTCGACGGCGCCCGGCCCGACGGGACCGTGGACGTATCGGGGCACCGTCATGCCCCGGCAGGGCACCAGCTTCACCAACCACCCCGGCATCGTCGACTTCAACGGCGGGTCGTACTTCTTCTACCACAACGGGGCGCTGCCCGGCGGCGGCGGATTCACCCGCTCCGTGGCGGTGGAGAAGTTCGCCTACAACTCCGACGGCACCATTCCCACGATGAACATGACCACCGCTGGCGCCCCGCAGGTCGGCACGCTGAACCCGTACACCCGGCAGGAGGCCGAGACGATCGCCTGGGGTTCCGGCATCGAGACCGAGCCGTCCAGCGAGGGCGGCATGAACGTCGGCTACCTCGCCAACGGTGACCACATCAAGGTCAAGGGCGTCGCCTTCGGCGCCGGCGCGACCTCCTTCAGCGCCCGGGTGGCGTCCGGGGCGGCCGGCGGCCGGATCGAGGTACGACTGGACAGCGTCACCGGCCCGCTCGCCGGCACCTGCACCGTCGGCGGCACCGGCGGCTGGCAGACGTGGACCACCTCCACCTGCGCGATCAGCGGGGCCACCGGGACCCGCGACCTGTACCTGCGGTTCGCCGGGGGCACCGGGAACCTGTTCAACGTGAACTGGTGGCAGTTCGGCGGCGGGACGGCCACCCCGGCGTACCGGGTCACCAACCGCAACAGTGGCCAGGTCATCGACGTCCAACAGCCGAACCTCGACAACCTCGCCGTGATCGGCCAGTGGACGGGCAACGGACAGAGCTGGCAACAGTGGCGGTTCCTCGACGCGGGCGGGGGCAACGTGCGCCTGCAGAGCGTCCACAGCGGCAAGTGCGTCGACGTGGTGGACTTCTCCACGGCCGACGGGGCCCGGATCGTCCAGTACACCTGCCACGACGGCCTCAACCAGGTGTTCAGCTGGCGATCCACCGGCGATGGCCACCACCAGCTGGTCAACGTCAACAGCAACAAGTGCCTGAACGTGGTCGGCGGCTCCACCGCTCCCGGTGCCGCGTTGGAACAGCGGACGTGCGGCTCCGCCCCCAGCATGCAGTGGTCCCGCGCCTGAGTCGACCTCGGGGAAGGGCTGTGCGGCGACGCCCGACCGTCGCCGCACAGCCCTTCGAGGATCCCGGCGAAACTCGCTGCCTCCGGCAGGAGCGTCGGTCGCGCCCGGGTGGTCATGCCCGGCCCACCCCGCGCTTGACCCGCCCTGCGCCGAAACCTAAACTCACGGTCTGTTAACGCTAACAGCGGCGTCAGTCGATGAGAGCCGACGGGTCATTGACGCCGGGGTCAAGGGCAGTCCCCAGGGCGGCGCTGACCGGTCCGGACCGGACCGGGGCACGCGCGTATCACCACCACCAGCCAGGAGGACGCAGAATGACGCACGATCAGAACAGGCCGGTCAGCGGCGAGCGGCGATTGCTGAGCCGGAGAGCCGTCCTGACGACGATGGGGGCCGTGCCGGTCGCGGCAGCGGCGACCACACTGCTGGGAGCCACGGGAGCCTCGGCCGCGCCGGCGACCGTCAACCTGTCGGCGCAGCGGCAGACGATCAAGGGCTACGGTGCCATGGCCCACGCGGCCTGGATCGGCGACCTGACGGCCGCCCAGCGGGAGACGGCGTTCGGCACCGGCGAGGGTCGGCTGGGCTTCTCCATCCTGCGGATCCCCGTCGGCGAGAGTTCGGCTGACTTCGGCCGTGACCTCGCGACGGCGAAGCGCGCGGCCGAGCTCGGGGTGACCGTCTTCGCCTCGCCGTGGAACCCGCCCGCCAGCATGATCGAGACCTTCACCCGCGGCAGCCAGACCAACGCGAAGCGGCTCCGCTACAGCTCGTACGCCGCCTATGCGCAGCACCTCAACGACTTCACCACGTACATGCGCAACAACGGGGTGCCCCTGTACAGCATCTCGGTGCAGAACGAGCCCGACTACGCGCACGACTGGACGTGGTGGACCTCCGCCGAGATGGTCAGGTTCCTGCGGGAGAACGCCGGCTCGATCAGCACCCGGGTCATGGCACCCGAGTCGTTCCAGTACATCAAGTCCGTGTCGGACCCGATTCTCAACGATCCCACGGCGCTGGCCAACGTGGACATCATCGGGGCCCACCTCTACGGGACGTCGTACTCGAACTTCCCGTACCCGCTCTTCACGCAGAAGGGCGCGGGCAAAGAGCTCTGGATGACCGAGGTCTACTACCCCAACAGCAACACCAACTCGGGCGACGCCTGGCCCGAGGCGCTCGACGTGGGCGAGCACATCCACCGCGCCATGGTGGACGCCGAGTTCCAGGCGTACGTCTGGTGGTATCTGCGGCGCAGCTACGGCCCCATGCGGGAGGACGGCCAGGTCAGCAAGCGCGGTGCCATGATGGCGCACTTCGCCCGGTTCGTCCGGCCCGGCTACACCCGGATCGACGCGACGGCGAACCCGGCATCGAACGTCTACGTCTCGGCGTACCGGGGCGGCAACACCGTCGTCATCGTCGCCGTCAACAAGAACACCTCGTCGGTGGGCCAGCAGTTCAGCCTGTCGGGCACCACCGCTTCCGGCAGCGTCTCGAACTGGCTGACCGACGCGAGCCGGACCGTCGCGCCCCAGAGCGCGCTCACCATGTCGAACGGCTCCCTCACCGTCACGCTGCCCGCCCGAAGCATCATGACCTTCGTGACCAGTGTGAACGGCACCCCGCCGCCCAGCCCGACCCCCACGCCCACCGTCACCCCGCCCCCGGGTGGGGGCACGGGACCCCGGGTCGCCTACACGATGAACTCCTGGGGCTCCGGCTTCACGGCCAGCATCGACATCACCAACACCGGCACCTCGGCGATCAACGGCTGGACGTTGGCCTTCAACCTGCCCTCGGGCCAGTCGATCACCTCGGGCTGGGGTGCCACCTACTCGCCGTCGAGCGGCCAGGTGAGCGCCCGTAACGTCGACTACAACGCCGCGATCGCCCCCGGGGCCACCATCAACATCGGCTTTCAGGCCAACACCAGCGGCAACACCGCCGAGCCGACTGCCTTCACCCTCAACGGCGTCGCCTGCACGGTGGTCTGACCGTTACGACGCAGGGCCCCCACCCTGGAGATTGACCAGATCCGGGTGCGGCCCCTCCGGCAACGGAGGGGCCGCACCCTTCTCAGGGGGCGCGCCGGGGCGTTACACCGAAAATCGAACACTCCACCGCCGGTGTCCCCCGGACGTCTACGACATCCGGGGGGATCCGGTGCCCGTCGTCAGCGTTGCAGGGTCAGCAGACCCGGCCGGTACGGCAGGCGGCCGTAGTCGCCGCCGGAATTGGGGGAACGGCCCTGGTAGAGCAACTGCAGGTTGCAGGGGTCGACGGTCATGGTCTGATCGGCGTTGCTGCGGATCAGCTCGCCGTGGCTGATGTCGTTGGTCCAGGTGGCGCCGCTGTTGGCCTTGCCGGCGAACGGGTTGCTCTCGGTGGCGGCCTGCGGCGTCCACGTACCACCCAGGCTGGTGGCCGTGAACGAGCGGAAGTAGCGCCCCTGCGCGCCGATCGCCTCGACGAGCATGAGGTACCGGTTCTGGCCCTGGAGCTTGTAGACCTGCACCGCCTCGAACAGGTTGTTCGTCGTGTCACTCATGATGGTCGTGTAGGTCGAGCCGAAGCTGCCCGGGAAGTTCCCGATGGGCATGCTGGCCCGGTAGATCTTCCCGTTGTCCCCGGCGAAGAACAGGTACATGTTGGTGTCGTCACCGATGATCGCCTGATCGATCGGCCCGGTGCCGGAGCCGGAGATGCTGCCGGTGAAGAGCGTCTGCGGCGACGACCAGCTGTTCACGTTGGTGGGGTCGCTCGACGTCCGGTAGGAGAAGGCGGGTCCGCCCCACTGGTAGGCGAGTACCCAGATGTTCCTGGGGGCGAAGTAGAACAGTGAGGGCGCGACGGCGGCGAAGGGCATCTGGTTCTGGCTGGCCGAGGCCATGTCGGACCAGTTCGTGAAGAGGCCGAAGTTCATCGAGCCCCACGTCGTTCCCGTGTCGTGCGTGGTCGCGTAGACGAGTTGCCGGCCGTTGTAGGGAGCGTGGGTGAAGTCCTTCAGCGACACCCACCCCGCCCTCGGTTGCGCCAGCGCGCCCGTCGACGACCAGCGGTACGTCGACGGCAGCGCACACGTGCCGGGCGGTGGCGTGGTGGGGTTGCCCCCGCCGTCGACGCGGACGAGCTGCCACTGCTGGTTGTTGCCGTTCCAGTCGTCGTACTGCACGACGTTCCCGCCGTCGGCGGTCGAGGCGCCCTGCACCTCCACCGCCTTGTTGCTGTTCCGGTTGATCAGGCGCACGTAGCCACCGGCGGAGTCGGCCAGCCGGAACTGCTGGTTGGACCCGTTGCCGTCGGCCCACTGCACGATGCTGGCACCGTTGGCGGTCGAGAAGTTGTAGACGTCGAGCACCTTGCCGGACAGCCGCGACTTCAACCGGTAGTAGCCACCGCCGGAGTCCACGAACTGCCACTGCTGCTGGTTGCCGTCGTTGCGCGCCCACTGCACGATCCGCGCGCCGTCGTTCGTGGCCAGGTTGTACACGTCCAGGGCCTTGCCGCTGTTGCGGTTGACCAACACGTACCACGCGCTCGTGTCGACCGTCGCCGCGGCGGCGGGTGCCGACGACACCACCGCCGCGGCGACGCCACCGACCAGCAGGGCCACCCCGGCGGCGACGACCCGCGGCAACCACCCGCGCCGCCGCGACGGCGGCGCAAGAGATGGAGACCTATCGAAGACAGACATGATCCTCCTCAGCTCAGAGATGCCAACGGGATGCCCGGAGATGGGCGCACCGCGACGCGTGGCCGGGCACGAGCGGCAAGAGGTTAGCGCTAACATGACCTGCTTGCGCCCAGGCGCACGCCTGATTCAAGGTCGACAAGCCAGCTCGCCCGGAAAGCCACGCGACGTCGGCCTCAGCCATCGACTGTGAGCGATAACATGCCGTTCGTCAAGACGTAACGTTCCCCACCCGGCTCGCATCGACGTGTCTGACTGGCCTGGTCGCGCGGGTCACCGCCTCCAGCCATGATCGTCTAGTCTGCGCGCGTCACCTCTCGCCGCCATCCTGGACGGTCACCTTGATCTGCATGACCTGCGGGGACGCCACGTCCCCGGCCTTCAACGAGTGCCGGCGCTGCAACACTCCGCTGGGCCAACCGGCGGTCACCCCGGGAGTGCCCACCCATCCCCTGCGCCGTCTGGGCACGGCTGCCGCCGTCGCCGTCGGCGTGGCCAGCCTGCTCTACCTGCCCAGCGGGCTGTTCCCCGTGTTCGGTGTCCAGCTGGCCCGCGCCGCCGCCGAACGCGGCGACCGCGATCTGCTGCTCGGCGCGGTGGCCGCCGAGGTGCTGCTCACCCTGCTCCACCTCTCGGCGGTCCTGACCGCCGCGGTGCTACTGATCATCTGGACCTGGCGCGCGCGCAGGAACCTGGAGGCGTTCCCGGGGGCCCTGCCGACACTGAATTCCGGCTGGGCCATCGCCGGCTGGCTGGTCCCCTTCGCCAACTTCGTCGTGCCGGCCCGGGTGATCGCCAACGTCGCCCGCGACAGCCTCTGGCGACGTGCCACAGCGCTGGTCGGGCTCTGGTGGGCCGCATGGCTGACGTTCAGCGTCGGAGACCGGATCCTGCTCCGCCTCGAGAACCAGCGGTACGACCGGCTGACCCCGTGGCCCCGCAGCGACACGGAGTTCGCCACGTACATCCGCTACTACCAGGACTCGGTCGGCCCCCGGCTGATCCCCACCGTCGCCTGCCTGGTCGCCGGCGCCTCGCTCATCGTGCTGATCCGCCGGATCACCGCCGCCCAGGAGGACCGCATCGCGAAGACGACGCCGATCGGTACCGGGCACGGCGGGCTCGCGCCGGACGCACCCTACGCGGCGCCTCGAAGCGCGCCCGGGCACCCGGCGCCCCCGGCGGGCTCGATGCCGACGTAGCGACGACCGCAGCCGCACGGCGACGCGCCGGGGCAGCCCGGTCACCGTCGCCCTGGGCCAGGCGCGGCAGCCCTCTCGTCCGCGCGGTCGTCGCGGGCGGTTCTCGTCACCGGCCTCGCCCGGCGGCGTCGTGGGCGGCCATGTCCTCCTGCCTGCGGGGTTCCTCACGCAGGACTGCGCAGTGCAGCCAGGTGTCCGGGATGCCGAACCCGTCCACGAGCGTCCGCATGTGCGGGCGCAGCTCCTTGAGCAGGCCGTTCACCACGCCGGTGATCGCCTTCGCACGGGCCGGCGTGAGACGGCCGTGTTCCAGGAACCATCCCTTGTGGGCCTCGATGACGGTGAGCGCGTACAGGTCGCAGACCCGGGAGAGCAGCGCCTGGACCTCCGGGTCCGTCGCGTCCTCGATGCCGGCGACGAACGCCTCCAGGGTGACCCGGTCGACGTGCGCGGCGGCGACGGCGAGGACATGGTCCTGGACGTCGTTGAAGATGTCGAAGGGGCGGTCCTTCTTCGTCGCCGCGCCGTTGCGCAGGCGGCGGACCACGCCGTCGAGGAGGTGCCTCTCGCGGTCCTCGAAGACCTTGAGCTGCCAGCCGCGATCGGTGACGGCGACCTCCTCGTCGCGGCCGGGCACGGCGCTGATCAGCCGCTCGATGACCGACCGCGCGGCGGTGCGCTCGAGCACCATCTCGCGGACCTGTTCGGCGACGAAGGACGCGCGTCCCCAGCCGTCCAACGAGCCGAACTCGTCCCGGTAGCCGGTGAGCAGCCCCTTGGCCACCAGCTGAAGCAGCACGGTGTTGTCGCCCTCGAACGTGGTGAAGACGTCGGTGTCGGCCTTGAGGGCGGGCAGCCGGTTCTCGGCCAGGTAGCCGGCGCCGCCGCACGCCTCGCGGCACATCTGGATGGTGCGGGTGGCGTGCCAGGTCTGTGCCGCCTTGAGACCGGCCGCCCGGGACTCCAGCTCCCGCTGCCGGTGCGCGTCGACCGGCCCGTCGCCGCCCTGCACCTCGTTCAGCGCGGCGACCAGCTCGGCCTGGGCGAAGTGCAGCGCGTACGTGGTGGCCAGGGCGGGCAGCAGCTTGCGCTGGTGGGCCAGGTAGTCGTTGAGCAGCACCTCCCGGTCCGCGTCGGGCGTGTCGAACTGGCGGCGGATGTCGCCGTAGCGCACCGCGATGGTCAGCGCCGACTTGGTCGCCGCCGACGCGGCGCCGCCCACGCTCACCCGACCCCGGACCAGGGTGCCGAGCATGGTGAAGAAGCGCCGGGCGTCGTCCTCGATCGGGCTGGAGTACGTCCCGTCCTCCGCGACCTGACCGTAGCGGTCCAGCAGCATGTCCCGTGGCACCCGCACGTGGTCGAAGCTGAGCCGCCCGTTGTCGACACCGAGCAGGCCGGCCTTGGGCCCGGCGTCGCCGATGGTCACGCCCGGCAGCGGGTCGCCCTGCGCGTCGCGGATCGGCACCAGCCACGCGTGCACACCGTGCCGCCGCCCCTCGGTGATCAGCTGCGCGAAGACCACGGCCATCCGCCCGTCCCGGGCCGCGTTGCCGATGTAGTCCTTGCGGGCCGCCTCGTGCGGGGTGTGCAGATCGAAGGTCTGCGTCCGCGGGTCGTACGTGCAGGTGGTGCGCAGCTGCTGGACGTCGGAGCCGTGGCCGGTCTCGGTCATCGCGAAACAGCCGAGGATCTTGCCCGAGATGATGTCCCGCAGGTAGGCGTCGTGGTGCCGGCGGGTGCCGAGGGCGTCGACCGCACCGCCGAACAGGCCCCACTGCACGCCCGCCTTGACCATCAGCGACAGGTCGACCTGCGCCAGCATCTCGCAGGCCACGATAGAACCGCCGACGTCGGATCTGCCGCCGTACTCGGTGGGGAAGGCCGACGCGATGCCCAGCTTGACGGGAAGCTCGGCGATCAACCGGGTGATCCGCTCACGCGCCTGGTCACCGGTCTCGCCGTACACCGGGAGGAAGCGCGCGTCGAGCTGGTCCCGGTGCGCGTTGCGGACCTCGGCCCACGGCCCGTCGAGCAGGTCCCGCAGGCGGGTGACCTCGATGCGGCCGGACGCGTGATCGGACATGGTCACCCCTCGGAATAGCGGATATATGGTCACACTCCGTACCCGATCCAGGATACCGGCCACCCCCGGCATCAAGATCCGGCAGGGACAGGTCGCGGCGACCGCCTCCGGGACGCTGGGCCAGCCGGCCGTCGCCCCCTCGGCCAGCGGCCGGCGGTGCGCCGGGTACCCGACGAATCCGGTTGGCGACAGCCCACGCCCCTTCACCCTCGGCGACGGCTCTGACACTCTGCACCCGACAGGTAACCCTTCGGACTGGGCGGGTCGAGAGCGATGGCGAAGCGTTGGTTGATCACGGGGTGTTCGAGCGGACTCGGTCAGGCCCTCGCGGCCCGGCTCGCCGCCGAGGGCGAGCAGGTGCTGGCGACGGCCCGGCGGCCGGAGACCCTCGACGCGTTGGTGGCCCGGCATCCGGGCACCGTGGTGGCCGCCGCGCTGGACGTACGGGATCCGGCGCAGTGCGTGGCGGCGGTCGAGCGGGCGGTGGACGCCTTCGGCGGCGTCGACGTCCTGGTCAACAACGCCGCCTACGGCCAGTTCGGGACCTTCGAGGAGGTCTCCGACGCGGAACTCGCCGCGCAGTTCGACACCAACGTGTTCGGGCCGTGGCGGCTCACCCGGGCCGTGCTGCCGGTGTGGCGGGCGCAGCGCCACGGGCATGCGGTCTTCGTCAGCTCGGTCGCCGGCATGGTTCCCTTCCCCGGGCTGGCCGCGTACACGGCGAGCAAGTTCGCGGTGGAGGGGGCGGCCGAATCGCTGGCCGCCGAGGCCGGGCACCTCGGGGTGAAGGTCACCATCCTCCAGCCGGGCGGCTTCGCCACCGGATACAGCGGCAACCTGGTGATGCCGGAGCAACGGATCCCGGAGTACACGGCGGTCAGCGACGGCCTGCTCGGCGCGCTGCGCAGCATGAACACCAAGATCGAGGTGAACTCCCCCGAGCTCTTCGCCGACGTGGTCTGGCGGCTCAGCCAGCTGGAGTCGCCGCCGCTCCGGCTGCCGGTGGGTCCGGACTCGGAGACCTTCCTGGAGGCCGCCTACGACGCCCGGCGCAGTGAGTACGACCAGGTCGTCAAGGCAGGTCATCACACCCTCGCGTGACCCTCGCCCGGGCTCGGCCGTCCACGGCGGTCGGCGGACGGGCCGATTTCGACGACAGCTGGACCCTCCCGCAGCCGCCGACGCCGGCCAGCAGGCACCTGTCCGGGACGTGGCCGGACGCGGGCGCAGCGGGACGGTGATCCCCCGCCGGGTGCGCCACCCGGCCGGGTCGGGGCGACGTCCGCGCGGGCCCCGGCCGGCACGACACGCACGCGGCCGGTCGCGGCTGACCGTCGCGGTGGACGGCGTCGCGCCGCGTTCAAAACTGCCGCACGGCCAGCAGGCCGAGGGCGGCCACGAGCACGACGCCCGCCGTGACGGTGATCGTCCGGATCCGTACCCGCAGGTCGGCGTCCCACCTGTCGCCGGTGCCGGCGGCGCGGCGGGCCAGCGGGGTCATCGCGCGTCCGACACCGAATCCGATCCCGGCGAGCATCGCGACGGGCAGCCGCTGGCCGCCGAGGAGCAGAGCGACCGCCAGCACGTACGGAGCGCTCGCCGAAACGTAGGTGCGCACCCCGGTGCCCATCTCGAAGCCGAACTGCAACGCCCCACGCCGCAGGCTGCGCTGGAGCACGTCCTGCGGCACCTGCCGGGCGTTCTGCGGCAGCCGGATCGGCACCAGACCCACCTCGCGGAGCAGCCCCAGCACCGCCACCGCCACGATGCCCGCGTACCGCCACGGGACGGGCAGGGGCGCGGACAGGCCGGAGAGCAACCCCAGCACCAACCCGCTGAGCAGGCCGCCGGCGATCAACCCCACGACGAACAGGGTGAGGACGACGCCCTGCCGATCTCGATCCCGCCACCCGGGCGAGGCCAGCGCGTGCGCGCTGTTGTGCGTTCAAACGGAGCCGGAGAGCGTGTAACCCGCGAGCCCTCCGATCATCGCCCAGGTGAGCACGTGCCCGTACGCGGCGGCGGCGAGCGCACCGACGGCGAGCAGCAGCAGGGGTACGAGAGGGTCGCCGGCCCGGCGTAGTGCCGCCCGGGCGTGCCCGGGCAGTGTCCGGGTCATACGGCGGCGCCGGTCAGCGTCCGCCAGGAGTTGACCCCGACGACCCCGTCGACCGTGAGCCCGTTCTGCCGCTGGAAGTCGCGCGCCGCGCTGTCCGTCGCCGAGCCGAAGGCCCCGTCGACCACCAGCGCGTAGCCGCGCCTGTTCAGCTGGCGCTGCACGGCGCTGACGGCGTGGCCGCTGTTGCCGGAGCGGACCGTGCTCACGAGCTTCGGCCAGGTGGTCGCGTCGACGACACCGGTGGCCCCGAGGCCCGCCGCCGTCTGGAAGCTCTTCACCTTCGCCTCCGTGTCGCCGCCGAAGATCCCGTCGATGTCGGTCGCGTGCCCGCGGGCGGTCAGCAGGTGCTGCACGGTGTAGACGTTCACCCCCGTGTTGCTCCGCTGGGTGGTGGGCCAGCTGGCCGTGCCCAGGCATCCGCACCTGGTGTTCCAGCGGCAGATCGACTTCACCCAGCCCGAGCTGGTCTTCTTGTACCCGTCGTGGCACCGGCGTTCGACCGAGCAGGCACAGGCGCCGCACGCCCCGTTGTACGCCCACAGCCAGCCGTCGTAGGTGCCGCCGTAGCACTGGTTCGGCCGCAGGATCCAGGTGACGCCGTCGTTCTTGTGGAATCCGACGTACGTTCCGCTGGTGTTGCAGGAGTCGGCGAAGATCGTGCTCGGGCCGCACCCCGGTGAGCAGTTGTGGTCGCTGGCGTACGTCGGGCACCCGGCATAGATCGTGTAGCCGTCGGCGTACGCGCGGCGGGCCGCCGGGAACACGCTGAGCGCGGCCATACCCACCGCGGTGCCCGCCCGGAGCAGGGTGCGTCGCGACAGCGCCCATCCCGCGCGCCTGCGGCCGCCCGGCTGCACCGGCACCCGCCGGACGGCGGCCCCGGTCCCCGGGTCGTCCCCGCGCAACCAGGGCACCGTGTCGATACCGGTCATGCCCGATCTCCCTGATTCGTGGCGACCACCGGTGCGGGGCCGCCGGGTGGGCTGTCGACTTCGTCGAGCAGGCGGTGCAGTGCCGCCCGGGAGCCGATCGGCTCGGCGCGGAGCACCCGCCCGGCCGCGTCGACCACGGTGGCGAACGGCGTGGCGAGGGCGTCGTACCGCTCGAACAGGTCCGCCTGCCCGCCGAGCACGGTGATCGGCAGCTCCGCCGCCCGCGCCGGGGGGTCCTCCCGGTAGAGAGCCCGGAACTCCAGGCCGGGACGGGTGTGCTCGCCCGCCTCGGCCAGCACCTCGGTGCACGTCCCGCAGTCGGGCTCCAGGAAGAGCAGCACCAGCGGAACCGTCGGGGCCGCCGGCGCCAGCCGGGCGAATCCGGGGGCCGGTGCGCCGGGCCGCAGACCGACCGACTCGGGACGGCGCTGGACCGCCCCGCTCGACAGCGCGTGCACCTGGCGTACCAGGCCCGAGACCGTGAAGGCCAACAGGAGGATCGCGATCCAGCTCAGGATCAGTGCGCTGGTCTGGAAGCTCATCCGGCAATGCCTCCCTCTGTCGTGCCGATGGACCGGCGGGTCGTGGGCCGCCCGGCTGTCGCCGTCGCCGGCTCGTACATCGCGGCGGGCAGGTGCCACAGCAGCGTGGTGAACGTGGCGGAGGCCAGCAGCACGACGGCGAGGGCGGCGTCGGCCCGTTCCGGCGCGACGATCGCGCCGGACAGCGACAGCGCGAGCACTGCCAGCCCGGCGAGGATCGCCGCCCGTGCCACCACCCAACCGGTCATCGGCAGGTCCACCCGGGAGCATCCGCACGGCCCGGCGCGCCCGGTCGCCCGCACGTACAGGCCGTAGCCGGCGTAGAGGGCGAGTAACGCGCCGCTGCCGACGAGGACGGCGACGAGCAGGCGCTCACCGGCGGGGTGGAGCAGCGCCACGATCCCGGCGCCGGCGAGCAGTCCCTCGCCGGCGATGGCGACGACGGCGACCGCGACCGGAGCCGGAAGCACCCGGTGCGCGGCCAGGGCCCGGGCGAGCGCCGCCGGCCGTGACAGGTGCTCGGCGGTGCTGACGAGCAGGGTGAGCAGGACGGTGTACGTGGCCACGCCGGCCAGCAGCCCGGACATCCCGACCTACCGGACCGTCTGGACGCGGAGCCGGTCGACCAGGGTGGGCACCTGCTCCACGGCCGTGTCGCCGAACGGCACCAGGCTGAGCCAGGCGTCCGCCGCGGCCAGCACGAAGTAGGGCTGCCCGTCGGGCAGGACGTCCCGGAAGAGCTCGCCCGCCCGCGTCTGGAGGCCGCGCCAGGAGGGCAACTGTCCGGCACGCTGCTTGGTGAGCGGTGCGATCTCCAGCAGGCCGAGCCCGGGGATCTCCTTGAGGACGGTGGCGGGTTCGGCGAACTCGGCCCCGGTCTTCGAGGCCGGGCGCAGGGCCAGCCCGTCGTCGTGCTCCTCGACGCGCAGGGTCCGCAACGCCCCGAGCAGATCGGTGGTCGTCGCGCCGTACATCTCGGTGAAGAAGCAGTGTCGTCGTCCCCGCCAGACCGCCACGAGCCGCTCCTCGGCCAGCTGGATCTGCGGGTCGTAGGACCGGATGCGCGCGGTCGCCAGCGTGCCGCCCTGGTAGGTGAGTTCCTCGTCGAACGTCTCGACGCCGAGCGTGCGGGCCACGTCGTCCGCGAGCCCGACCGCGCCGGCCGTGAACTCGTGCAGTCGGCCGCCGATCGTCACGTCGGCCACGGAGGTGAACGGTGCGCTCAGGTCGAGTGAGCCATCGAGCATGAACCGACCCTGGTCGATCGCCCGATGCGTCACCGGCGCCCCACTGGCTGCCATGCGCCCGCCCTTCGTCCGGGTACGGAACTTACCAACGGCACGGTATACGGATCTGTAAATATATGACAAGGTCGATTGTTGTCACCGGGTGGTGACAGTCCCGGCCCAGCGCGCCGACGCCGCGCATGCGCGCCGCCCGGCCCGAGCGCACGGGCCAGGGAGGACGCCGACCGGCCGGTAGGGTCGTCCGCGTGGATCTGGACGACACCGCCGCCCGGCTCGGCGTACCCGTCGAGGACATCGAACGCCTGCACCGGCTCGCCGGCGACCGGCCGTCGGCGCCGCTGCCCGCCAGGGCCGACGCGCCCTCACTCCTTGACCGGCTCGCGGTGCGGCCGGACGACGCCGCCGAGATCATGGCGGGCTGGCCCGGTCCCGACTCTCCGCTGTGGACTCCCGAGCTGCGCTGGCTGCTCGACCGGTCGATCGCCCTGGTCCGCGCCGACCTCGGGGGCCACGCCTGGCTGCCGCCCGGTCCGGCGCTGCCGCGCGAGCGGGGCCCCGCCTGGCGGCATCTCTACGTGTACGCGTACCTGGCCCTGGTCGACGTCGCCAGGGGGTACCACCGCGACCACGGCATCGCCGACGCCGTCTCGTGGGCGACCCTCGCGGACCTGGGCCGCAACCTCGCGATCGACCGGCGGATGCGCCGCGAGGGCTGGCCGGTCATGCAGAGCTGGCTGACGCTGCACGCGCGCGGCGGCCTCTACGAGCTGGGCCGGCTGCAACACCAGCGCGGAGACACCAGCATCGCCCTGCACATCCCCGAGTCGGGGCCGCTGACCCCGGAGGCGGTCACGGCGTCGCTCGACGAGGCCCGGGCGTTCTTCCCGCGCCACTTCCCCGACGAGCGCCACACGGCGTTCTCCTGCGGCTCGTGGCTGCTGGATCCGCAACTGCTGGAGTACCTGCCCGGGGACTCCCACATCGCCCGGTTCCAGCGGAGGTTCGAGCTGGAGCCCCACGAGGATCCGGATCCGGAGGGGCTGGACGCCGACGTCGAGGTGCTGCGGTTCGTGTTCCGCACGCTGAGCACGCCGCTCGACGAGCTGCCGCGCCGCACCGTGCTCCAGCGCGCGGTCGTCGATCACCTGAAGGCCGGCCGCCACTGGCAGTGGCGCCGCGGCCGCCTCCCGTTCTAGCCACACCCGTCAGCCGGGCACGGCGACCCGGGAACAGCAGCGGGGCCGCCGGTGTCCGGCGGCCCCGCTGCGGTGGCGACTGTCAGACGATCTCCACCCCGTAGACGCTCAGCGCCTCGGTGACCGGCTGGAAGTAGGTGGTTCCGCCGGAGGAGCAGTTGCCGCTGCCGCCCGAGGTCAGGCCCAGGGCGGTACTTCCGCTGAAGAGCGCGCCGCCGCTGTCGCCCGGCTCGGCGCAGACCGTGGTGCGGATCAGCCCACTGACGCTGCCCTCGGCGTAGTTCACCGTGGCGTTGGTCGCCTCGACCGCGCCGCCGTGCAGGCCGGTGGTGCTGCCGGAGCGCTGCACCGACTGCCCGACGTAGGCGTCGGCCGCGCCGGTGATGTCGCGGGTGGTGCCGTCGTAGAGGTAGACGCTGCCGTCGGCGGCGGCCGGGTTGGTGTGCTGCACGATGCCGTAGTCGTTACCGGGGAAGCTGCCGGTGCCGCCGGTGCCGAGCAGGTTGCCCTGCCCGGAGTCGGCGTACCAGTTGGCGGTGATGTCGGTGCAGTGCCCGGCGGTGAGGAAGTAGTGGGTGTCGCCGCTGCGGACGTTGAAGCCGAGCGAGCAGCGGCCGCCGCCCTCGGCGTAGATGGCCTCGCCGCCGGCGGCCCGGGTGCTGAGCGTGCCGGCCTCCCGCTGGATGCGGACGGTACCGCCGAGCCGCTCCGCGACGGCCTCGACGCGGTCCAGCTTCGCGCCGGTCACCGTGCTGTCGACGGAGACCACGACCTGGTTGGTCGCCGGGTCGGTCCACCAGGCGGTGCCGGGCACCCGCGCGGCGCTGTCCAGCGCGGCGGTGGCCCGGGCGAGGTCCTTCGCACCTCGGGCGACGAGCTTCGGGGTCGCGCCGGCCGCGCGGACCTTGCGGGCAGCGGCGTCGTCGGTCACGGTGACGACCATGGCGCCGTCGGCCCCGGCGTACGCCCCGCCGGAGCGGTCGCCGAGTGCGGCGGCGAGCGCGGTGGCCTGGTCGGGGGAAGCGGGCGTCGCGGGTGCTGCCTGAGCGGGACTGCTGGTCAACGTGCCGACGACCAGCGCGCCGGCCACCGACAGTGCGGTGACGCGGCGCAGCGAGGACCCGGAGTGTCGCATGTGGTACCTCCATGGAGCTGAGCACGGGCTGCCTGTCAGGTAGCCCCGGGCACCCGATCGGTTGGTGAGGCTCACCCGACCGGAGGCGTTTGATCTATTCATAGATCTCATATTGATTGCAAGAGTGATGGTTGGCCTGACTCGGCCGCTTCTCATACCTTGGGTCCGGAGAGCCCGACGAGTGGCGCCTGCGGCGATTAGTCGCTATTCGCCGCGACTTGGCAGGTCAGCAAGCCCGGCCCGCGACCCGCCTGTCGGCTCCCGCCACCCACCACGACCGGATGGCGGGACACCGCCGCAACATCGAAAAATCCGGTGGCGGCCGACGGCTCGGCCGGAACCGCACACGTCGACGCCCCCGCAACATCGACGGCCAGGCACCGGATCCGGCGTCCTGGGCCGGGCGGACCCGGCCCCCGCGCCGAACCCACCCCTCAGTTCCACCCGATCGCCACATCGAGTCGATCTGCACCTATCCCTAAACATCGATGTAGTGCTATTAATCGTTCACCAACCGGTGGACCTTGGAGGGGTACATGACCAGATCCCGAACGCTGAGCCTGCTCGCAGGCGTCCTCTCCGCGACACTCGCGGTACTGGGGCTGGCCAGCCCGGCGCAGGCCGCCGGCCACCACTACGTGGCGCTCGGCGACTCGTACGCCTCAGGTGTCGGCGCCGGCAGCTACACCACGGAGAGCGGCGCCTGCAAGCGCAGCACCAAGGCGTTCTCCGCCCTCTGGGCGGCGGCCAACGCGCCGGCCTCCTACAAGTCGGTGGCCTGCGGCGGCGCGAAGACGACCGACGTGATCAACTCCCAGGTCGCCGCGCTCAGCGCACAGACCACCCTGGTCAGCATCACCATCGGCGGCAACGACGCCGGGTTCGGCACCATCATGAGCACCTGCGCCCTCCAGGGCTCCAGCGCCTGCATCGCCGCGGTGGACGCGGCCCAGGTCCAGGCCCGGGCGAACCTCCCCGGCCTGCTCGACCGGGCCTACGCCGCGATCCGCAGCAAGGCCCCGAACGCGAAGGTCGTGGTGCTGAGCTACCCGGTCTTCTACCAGCTCGGCACGGTCTGCCTCGGCATCGGCGAGGCGGCCCGCGCGAAGGTCAACGAGGGCATCAACCTGGCCGACAGCCTGATCGCCGCCGCCGCGGCCCGCGCCGGGTTCACCTTCGCCGACGTACGCGGCATCTTCGTCGGCCACCAGATCTGCAGCGGCAACAAGTGGATCCACTCCGTCGACATCCTGAACCTGTCGAACTCGTACCACCCGATGGCGACCGGGCAGTCCCTCGGTTACCTCCCGGTGTTCACCCAGGCGGTCGGCCAGTCCGCCACCGCCAAGAAGGCCGGAGCCAAGGCGTAGCCGCGAGGTCTCCGGTTCGGGCCTGTTCCCGCCGAACAGCCCCCTACCGGAGACCTCGCCCCCGCCCGGCGTCAGGATGCCCCCGCCCAGGCCGTGGACGCACGCCCCACGTGGAACGACGCCGCGCGGGCTGTGGCGTCTCCCCCGGCCCCTGGGAAGCCGCCGTCAGGACTTCGCCAACAGCTCGAACAGGCTCGAGAATCCCTGAGCGCCGAAGCCGTCAGCGATCCGGCGGTCCATCAGGCCCTTGACCTCCCGCATCCGCACGGCCTCCACGCCGATGGATTCCCGATGGCTGATCAGGTCGTCCATCAGCGCTGCCTGGACCTTGAGCGGGCCGAGATCCGGTGGGTACTCGCCGGCCCTGACCGCGTTGCCGATCGACGTCAACAGCGGTGGCAGCGCGGCCACGTTGTTGGCGGCACGCTCCGCGAACTCCGCCACGTCGACCCCTTCCGCCTGCACCAGCCTGAGCGTGTGCAGGAATCCGATGAGGATCTCGTAGCCCACCGCGACCTGCGCCATGAACTCGACGGCGGCCGAGCCGGCATCCTCCCCGTGGTAGACGACCGTGCCCAACTCCCGCAGCATCGGCCCGTGCGCCTCGAAGGCGGTGCGGGAACCGCTGAACGGGAACATGACGTGCGGCGTACCGACGTAGGGCGGATCTCCCATGATCTTGCCGTCGAGGTACTCGGCGCCGCGCGCTCCCGCCCAGCGATCGTTGGCCCGTGCCTGCTGAGGCGAGCCGCTCGTCAGGTTCACCAGGACCTTGCCCGCGACTGCGGCGTCCACGGCATTGAGCACCTTGTCGACCGCTGCGCCGTCGAGCAGACACACCACGACGAGCGGGCTCGCGGCCGCCGCCTCCGCGGCGGTCGCGGCGGCCGTGGCGCCGGCGTCGACCAGCGGCAGGGCCTTGCTCGCGGTCCGGTTCCAGACCGTCGTACGGTGTCCGCGGTCGAGGAACGTCCTGGCGATCGCCGATCCCATGTCACCGAGGCCGAGCACGGTGACCTGGCTGGCCCGGTTGGTCGGATCGGCTGTGGTCGTTGTCAGCATGACTTCCTCTCGTCTCTCACTCAGGTGGTAGTGGTGCGTCAGGAGACGCGAGACCTCCGTCGCCACGCACGGTCTCGTCCTGCACGCCGTGCTGCTCCCGCCGCCGGGCTGCTACCCGAGCTGGCGCTCCGCGCGGACGGCGGCGACGGCGGCTGCCATGCGGGTGAGGCGCGCGCCCTGGAAGCGGGCCGTGTCGAGGACGGCCTGGGCATACCCGGGATCCTGGCCGGCGCGGCTCTCCACGAGACTGACGCCGTACGGGTTTCCACCGGCGGCGTGTGCGGTGTCGTAGTTCAGGTAGCCGGTGGGCAGGATGACCGCTCCCCAGTGGTGGAAGGTCTGGTAGAGGCTGAGCAGGGTGGCCTCCTGCCCACCGTGCTCCTCGTAGGTGGCGGTGAAGCCGGTCGCCGGCTTGTCGGCCAGTTCCTCCGCCTGCCATGGGGCGGTCGTGGTGTCGAGGAACTGGCGCAGCTGGGAGCAGACGTTCCCGAACCGGGTCGGCGTGCCGAAGGCGTACCCGTCGGCCCACCGGAGGTCGTCCAGGGTGGCGAGCGGGACATCGGCGGTGGCGTCGAGGTGGGCCCGCCACTGCGGTCTGGCATCGACGACCCGCTCCGGTGCCAACTCGGCCACCCGACGCAGGCGGACCTCCGCGCCGGCGTCGGCCGCGCCGTCGACGAACGCCTGCGCGAGCCGGTGCACGGTGCCGGTGGCGGAGTAGTAGATGACGGCGATCCTGGCGTCGGTCTGCACGGTTGCCTCCTGGGTCGGCGCGGTTCTCGGTCAACCGTGCCGGGCAGGCTTACCGTCCGCTGACCGTCCCCTGACCGATGCCGCCGAGCGCCGCGTCGTCGAGGTCGAACTGCGCGCCGCGGCTCATCTCGGCAGCGAGTTCCCCGCTGCCGAGCGCCTCCCGGAGGCGGCCGGTCACGCGCTGGACGTCGTGCCGTTCGCCGGGGGGCAGCGGCGCTCCGGCGGCCTCGCGCAGCGTGCGGGCCGCGCCGAGCAGCCGCGCGGCACGGCGCGGGTCACCGCCGAGGCTGGTGGCCCCGGCCAGCCCTTCGAGGGCCAGGGCGACCGCCCGGTGGTCTCCGGCGGCGCACGCCGCGTCGAGCGACTCACGGTGGCGGCGCTCGGCGAGGACGGCGTCGCCGCGGTGCTCCGCGATGAACCCCAACTCGGCCAGCGCGAGCGCGCGGCCCGGCAGGTAGCCGGCGTGCCGGTTCCAGTCGAGCAGGTCATGCTGCTGGGCCTCGGCGGCGTCGAGGTCGCCCCGCCGTCGCGCGATCATCGCCAGGCCCGTGCCGGCGAAGGCGGCGGCGGAGCGGCTCGACTGTTCCCGCGCGACCTGAAGCGCGCGGTCGTGATTGGCGGCGGCCTCGTCGAGGTCGCCGCGCAACAGCGCGAGCCGACCGATGCAGGCCAGCTGCCGCGACACCGACGTCCACAGCCGCAGGTGCTCGGCGGTGCGCAGCGCCTCCCGGTAGTGCGCGGCGGCCAGGTCGTAGTCGCCGTGGATCTCGGCCAGGGTCCCCAACAGGCTCGTCGGATGCACCTGTCCCCAGCGGTCGCCCAGCTGCCCGAACAGCGACCGGCTGGTCTCGCAGTCACGCTGCGCGGCGGGCAGGTCGCTGCGGTGTACGAGCGCGAGGTCCGCCCGGGTGGCGCAGGCGGCCGCGATGCCCCACTGGTCCCCGTCGGCACGGAACGCCGCCAGCGCCGCGTCGACCAGGTCGGCGGCCTCCCCCGGATCTCCGGAGCCGAGCATCATGGAGGCGAACAACCACCGCGCGAACGCCTTCTCCGGCCCGTCGGCGTCCCGGTAGCGCTCCAGGATCCGCTGCCGGGGAGCGGTCGGATCACCGTCGCGGGTGGCGAGGGCGGTCAGCCACATGTCCGCGTGTCGCCGCAGGGCGTCCGGTGCGACGTCGTCCGCGCTGCCCCCGACGATGTCCAACGCCGTCCGCAGGGACCGGCTCATCTCCCCGAACCGGCCCCGCAGCAGCCGGTACCAGCACAACGAGGTGGCGAGCGCCAAGCCCACGCGGGCCTGACCGTCGGTGGCGGCGACGTCGAGTGCCGCCCGCAGGTTCGCGTTCTCGGCGTCGAGTTCGCGCAGCGCGCGGCTCTGCTCGCGCCCACGTAGCCGCCCTGCGGCCTGCTCGGCGAGACGCGCGAAACACGCGGCGTGGCGGCGACGGGTCGCGCGCAGTTCGCCGGCGCTGTCGAGCTGCTCGAGACCGTAGGCGGCCACCGTCTCCGGCAGCCGGTAGCGTCGCGGGCTCTCGCCGTGCCGCACCATGACCAGCGAGCGGTCGATCAGGCGGGCCAGCACGTCGAGGACCTCGTCCGACGCCACCTGCCCGCCCGGGCACACCTGCTCGGCGGCAGCCAGGGTGGCGCCGTCGGCGAAGACCGCCAGCCGGCGCAGCACCGCGCGTTCGGGAGGCGACAGCAACTCCCAGCTCCAGTCGATCATCGCGCGCAGTCCCTGCTGACGCGCGGGCGCGGTGCGCCGGCCGGACGACAGCAGCCGGAAACGGTCGTCGAGCCGCGCCGCCAGCTCGCCCGGGTCGAGCACGGGCAGCCGGGACGCGGCCAGTTCCAGCGCCAGCGGTACGCCGTCGAGGCGCCGGCAGATGGTGGCGATCGTGTCCGTGTTCCGCGCGTCGACGGTGAACCCCGGCTCGGTGGCGCGGGCGCGGGCTGCGAAGAGCCGGACCGCCGGGGCGTCGGCGATCTGCTCGGCGGTGGCTCCGGGCTCCGGCAGGGCCAGCGGCGGCACCGGAAGGACGACCTCGCCGGGGATCCCGAGCGGTTCGCGGCTCGTCGCCAGGATGCGCAGGTCGGCCGCGGCGCCGAGCAGGCTCTCGGTCAGTTCGGCGATCGGCGCCACCACGTGTTCGCAGTTGTCGAGCAGCAGCAGCATCCGCCGGTCCCGCAGCGCGGCGACCAGCCGTTCCATCGGCTCGCGTGGTCGCTCACCGGGCAGGCCGGGCGGGCTGTCGTCCCGGATCTCCAGGGTCGCCGCCACCATCTCGACGAGCTCGGTGCAGGTCGCCTGGCCGCCGCAGTGCGGCTGGCCGGCCAGCTCGACGAGCCACACCCCGGCGGGGAACGTGTCGGCCAGCACCCGGGCGGCCTCGAGCGCCAACCGGCTCTTCCCCACCCCGCCCATCCCGGTCAGGGTCACCAGCCGCTCGCTCGTGAGCCGCTCCCGTACCGCCTCGACGGCCGTCTCACGCCCGATCAGTCCGCCGTACGGACCGGGTGACACAGGGGCCGGCAGGTTGGTTCGGGCCGGAGTCGACGGCGGTGCCGGCGGCCGCAGGGCGGGGTCCTGGCGCAGGATCGCCCGGTGCAGCTCGGCCAACTCCCGGCCGGGATCGATGCCGAGTTCGTCGCGCACCTGCCGACGGAACTGCTCGTACGCGGACAGGGCCTCACGCTGCCGTCCCGAGCCGTACAGGGCGCGCAGGTGCGCGGCCCGTAGTCGCTCACGCCACGGGTGGCGTGCGACCAGGTCGGCCAGCTCACCGGCGAGCAGGTGGTGCTCACCGAGATCGAGCCGGGCCTCGGCCAGGTCCTCCAGCGCGGCCAGGCGCTGTTCGTCGAGCCGCTCGGCCGCCTGGCGCACGAACCGCTCGTCACTGAAGTCGGCGTACGGGGAGCCGCGCCACAGCGACAGGGCTTCCGTCAGCGTCGCCGCCCGCCCCGCCGGCTCCCGCTGCGCGCGCGAACGCGCCACCAGCGCGGCGAAGCGATTGGCGTCGACCGACTCCGGCGACGCCCGCAGCCGGTAGCCGGCATCGCCGGACTCGACCAGCGCACGGCCACCCGCCTCACCCGTCTCCAACGCGCGGCGCAACTGCGACACCTTGGTCTGGAGTGCCCCGAGCGCCTTGCCCGGCGCCTCGTCACCCCAGAGATCCTCGATCAGCCGGTCGGCGGACACCGGGTGTCCCTCGTGCACCAGCAGGTCAGCCAGGAGAGCCCGAACCTTCAGGCCGGGCACGGTGACGGGTCTGCCGTCCGACGTCCAGACCGCGATCCCGCCCAGCACCCCGAACATCACGACCTTCACACTAGCCAGTCAGCGGTTCCGCCCCGCGAACGTCCGTCGGCCGTCGGCCCGACCACCGGGTCGCGGCGCCGACGCGTACGTCAGCCGGCCGTCAGCCGGTGGTGAGCGACCCCGGGCAGGCTGATCCGAGCCGACACCGGAGGAATGAGATGGATCGTCTGCAAGAGCCCCGGGCCGCTCACGGTCACCGGCCGTTCGCACCAGGGCGGGTGGCCACACCCTGGCTCGCCCTGCTGGCCGGCCCGCTGTCGTACGGGATCGCCGCACCGGCCCTGCTCCTCGACGACGTGGCGCGCGCGACGGGTACCGACGAACAGGCCGCGACCGCGGGCGTGACGGCCTTCGGCTGGGGGATCGCGTTGGGGACGCCGCTGTTGGCGGCGCTGCTGGCCCGGCGCGGCGTACGGGCGGTCCTGACCGTCTCGGCCGCGCTGCTGGGCGCGGGGACGCTCGTGCTCGTGCTGGTGCCGAGCGTGCCGGCGTTGGTGGCCGGTGCGGCGGTGCAGGCACTGGGGTCTGCCGGCCTCACCGTGACGGCGATGAAGCTGGCCGACTCGGCCCGGCAGATGGGGGTGGTCGCCGCGTCGCTGGCGGTCGTCGGGGCCACCGGCCCGCTGACCGGCGCGCTCGTCGCCGACATCTCCTCGTGGCAGGCGGCGCTGGCGTTGCCGCTGCTGGCGGTGCTCGCCGTGCCCGCGGCTCGCCGCGGCACCACCTCGCCGGACGCGGCGCCGGCGTCGTTCGATCCCCTCGGCATGGTTCTGCTGTCCATGCTGGTCACCGCAGCCGTCCTCATCCCGCACCGACCGCTGGTGGCCGGCCCGGCCACTGTCGCGCTGCTGCTCGCGCTGGTGGCCTGGATCAAGATCCGTCCGGACGGCTTCCTGCCCGCCGCGGTGGCAGGCAACGGCCGGTTCCTCGCGGCGTGCGCGTCGGCCTTCGCGCTGGGGGTGGTGAACTTCGCCCTGCTCTACGCCGCGCCGGACCTGCTGCGGGAGCACGCGGGATGGGACAGCACCCGCAGCGGGATCGTGCTGCTGGCGCCGTACCTGCTCGGCGGCTTCTGCTCCGGGTTCCTCGTCGCGGCGTCCGTGCGGGTGCCCCGCCGCGTCGCGGCCACCGCGTTGCTCGTCACCGGCGCCGCCGCGCCGCTGCTGGCGGCGGTCACCACCGCCGTACCGCTGCTGCTCGCGGCGATGACGCTCGGCTCGCTGGCCGCCGCGACCGGCCAGGGCGTACTCGCCCTGGGGGCGACCGGCGTCGTGCCCGCCTCTCACAAGGCCGAGGCCCTGGGCCTGTTCAACCTCGCCTACCTGCTCAGCGTCGCGTTCGGACCGGCGATCGCCGTGACGTTCTCGCATCCGACCGGCTGAGATCAGGCGACGTCCGGCGCGGTGCGCCCAGGCGTCGAGCCCGACGCCTGGGCCGGCCGGCACGAATGTCGCCAGGAGCGCCGAACCGCGTCCTGTCCGGCAGTGCCGGGCCGCCACACCGAGGTGACGGCACTCGAGTCGCTGATGGCGCCGGCCGGGGCCGGCACCATCAGCGGAGCGCAGCTCGACAACGGTGGAAGGTGGGAGGCCCTACTACCAGTTGCAGTTGGCGGCCGGGATCCAGCCGTCCTGCCCCGGCGCCTCGGCCCCGTGGCCGTAGTACCAGGTCTGAATGTCGCTGCCGCCGTACATCGAGTGAACGCGGAAGCCCCGCCCCGGGCTCAGGGTGCGCAGGACGTTGCCCCAGGGCTGGTCGCGCAGCCAGGTGGCCTGGTTGGTCACGCAGATGTCGCCGGGGCTGTCGCTGGCGGCGGCCGGCGCGGCTGCCACCGCCGATCCGGCCGCGACGACGGCCATGACCGCCAGCACGCGTACAACGTTGCGCTTCATACGTTTCCTCTCGATCAGGTGCCTTGCGAGCCAGCCGATTATGCCCAAGACCCCCGACATGGCAAGTCGGTCAGCCTGAGCAGCATCAGGACTTGTGACGGCGAGGAAATGATCGACAGGCGTAAGGCTCCAGGTTGGACGGCAGGCACGCTCCTCGACCGGGCCAGCGCGGATCCTGCGCGTGTCGTACGCCGTCACGGGCCTCCGGTCCCCACCACCGTCCGTGCCGGCGCGCTCCCGGCCACGGTCACTCCCCCAGGATCTCCTGTCGGTACCGGTTTACCGTTGCCGCGACCCGCTCGGGGTCGCGCGGGTCGGCCCGGATGACCACCCGTGCCACGCCCAACTCGCGCAGGGCGTCAGCCTCGGCCCGGGTGGCCGGCGCCCGCGAGGTCACCGCCACCTCGGTCGGATCCCGGCCGAGCGCCGCACACTCGGCTCGGAGCAGGGTCAACAGCTCGGCCAGGCCGGCGGCGTCGACGCCGAGCGGATAGAAGTCGGTGCCGTAGCGGGCGGCCCTGCGGACGGCCGCCCGGCTGTGTCCGCCGATCATGATCGGCACTCCCGAGGGCCGGGTGGGGCGTGGCGCGCTGTGCACCGCGTCGAAGTGCACGGTCGCGCCGTGGTGGGTGGCTGGCGCGTCGGACCAGAGCGTACGCAGCGCGTCGAGGTACTCGTCGGCCCGCCGGCCCCGGTCGGAGAAGGGCACCCCGACGGCGTCGTACTCCTCGCGCAGCCAGCCGACTCCGACTCCGGCGATCAGCCGGCCGCCGCTGAGCACGTCGAGGGTGGCCAGGCGTTTGGCCAGCGCGACGGGATGGTGCAGCGGAAGGATCAGCATCGCGGTGCCGAGCACCAGCCGACTGGTGTGCGCCGCCGCGAAGGTCAGCCAGTGCAGGGGGTCGGGGATGTCGTCGCCGGGCAGCAGGCTCATCCGGCCGCTCGCGTCGTAGGGATAGCTGGAGTGGTAGGCGTCGGGCATCAGCAGGTGCTCGACCGCCCACACCGACTCGCAGCCCAGGCTCTCCAACTGTCGGACGAAGGCGGCGGTGACCCCGGGCTCGGCGGCGCCCGGCCCGCCGAGCATCGGCAGTACGCCGAGTTTCCACCCCATGCGACCCACTCAGCTCGCCGGGCGCAGTTCCCGAGGGCGCTGCACACCCATCGCGGCGCGGTACGCGTCGTCCAGGGCACGCCCGCCGCCCTCCTCGCAGGTCAACACCTCGCCCCGGACGAGGACGTAGCCCCGCGAGACCATCCGACGCAGCACGCCCAGCGCCGGCTCGGCGAGCAGCACCGCCACCCCCTCGGCGGCCAGCGCGGTCACCGTCCGACCGAGTTCCTGCACGACCAGCGGGGCCAGCCCGGTGGTCATCTCGTCCAGCAACAGCACCCGGGGTGAGCCCATCAGCGCCCGCGCCACCACCAGCATCTGCTGCTCACCGCCCGACAGCACGCCGACCAGGCTGCGCCGGCGGGTCCGTAGGATCGGAAACCGGTCCAGCGCGCCCTGCACCGCGCTGCGGGGCAGGTGCAGCAGCTCCGCCATCACCTGGAGATTGTCGACGACGTCGAGATGCGGAAACAGCTGCCGCCCCTGCGGGACGATCGCGATCCCGGCCCGCGCCCGGGCCGCCGGCCGTAGCCGGCTGACATCGTCACCGTCCAGGAACACCCGCCCGGTCGCCGGCACCGAGCCGTAGGCGGCGAGCAGCAGGCTGCTCTTACCCGCGCCGTTCGGCCCGACCAGCGCGGTGACCGAGCCGCCCGGCACCGTCACCGCGGCGTCGGTGAGGGCGCTGGCGTGCCCGTACCGGACACTGAGCCCCTCCACCCTCAACTCATGAGCGGACATCCTCCACCCTCCCCTGGCGTGGCACGCTGTCGTCGGTCGGCGCGGTGGCGTCGGCTCCGGCGGAGGCGTCGCCAGCCACCGCAGCGGTCGCCGCGTCGTCCTCGTCCTCGTCGGCGTCGGTCGAGCCGAAGTAGACCTGCTGCATCTGCGGGCTCGCCAGACACTCCGCGGGCTCGCCGTCGAAGGCGACCCTGCCCCGGTCGAGCAGCAGCACCCGGTCGACCAGTCGGGCGACCAGATCCACGTTGTGGTCGACCAGGATCACCGCGTGACCCCGCCGCTGGACCGTCCGGATCACGTCGGCGATACCGGCCACTCCCTGCGCGTCGGAGCCGGCGAAGGGCTCGTCGAGCAGCAGCACCACCGGGTTCTGGCCCAGTGCCCGACCGACCTCGACGAGGCGTTGCTCGCCGAGGGTCAGGTCGCCCGCCTCGCGGTCGAGACCCTCGATGCCCAGCTCGTGCGCCAACTGGCGGACGCCTTCGCGGTCGGCCGCCCGCTGCGGCCGCACCACGCCGGTGAACGCACCCGCGATCATCCGCCACGGCGTGTTGTGCCGTTGCGCGTGCCGGCCGAGCAGCAGGTTGTCCCGGACGCTGAGGTGCAGCGCGAGCTGCGGGTACTGGAAGGTGCGGCCGAGCCCGGCGCGGGCCCGGCGGGAGGCCGGCCCGGTGAGCCGCTGCCCACGCAGCAGCAGCTCACCGGCGGTGGCCGCCTGCGCACCGGAGATCAGGTCCACCAGCGTCGTCTTGCCGGCGCCGTTCGGGCCGACCAGCCCGAGGATCTCCCCCGCCCGCAGCTCGAACGAGACGTCCGCCAACGCGGTCACCCCGCCGTACCGCTTGGTCAGGCCGCGACCGACCAGAAGCTTCGTCTCATCCACCGGTACGCCTCCTCCGTGGCAGCGCCATCGCGCGCCGTCTCAACTTGTCGGCGTATCCGATCACGCCCTTCGGCGCGACCAGCATGATCACCAGGACCCCCAACGCGAGCAGCAGCGTGCCACTGGCCTGGATCGCCGGGAAGTTCAGGGTCAGCTCGACGGCGAGCACCGCACCCGCGACCGCGCCCCAGGGCGTGCCCGAGCCACCGATCAACGGCATGAAGATGGCCAGGAAGACGATGTTGAGCGTGAAGGTGTCCGGCGTGATGCTGCCGGCCGAGTAGGCGAAGAGGCCACCACCGACCGCGGCGATGGCCGCGCCGAGCGCCAACGCCACCAGGTTCATCATCGGTACGCGGACGCCGGCCGCCTCCACCGCGCGGGGGGCGTCCCGCATGGTCCGTACGATCACGCCCCACGGCGACAGCCGCAACCGGTCCAGCAGGAAGGCGACCACACACACCACGATCACCGAGCCGACCACCACCTGGTAGTGGCTCGGCATCCAGCCGAACAGGCGCAGCGGGCGCAGGTTGCCCAGGCCGCCGGAGCCGCCGGTGAGCCGCTCGCCGTCGATGAGGAACGCGGTGAAGGCCATCCCGAAGAGCAGGGTCACCGCCGCCAGGAAGAACCCGGACAGCCGCCGGGTGGCCAGGCCCAGCAGGACCGCGATGATCGCCGCGACGATCGGGCCGGCGATCCAGGCGAGCAGCAGCGGCAGTTCGGTACGGGTCGAGATCAGCCCGACCGCGTATCCGCCGATGCCCGCGTAGGCGCTGTAGGCCATCGACAGCGAGCCCGCCATCAGGTACGGCACGTACATCCCGAGGGCGATCAGCGCGTAGGTGACGCTGGCGGTGACCAGCGTCTGCCGGTAACCGTCGGAGCCGACCCAGGTCAGGATCAGCACGGCGGCGGCAATCCCGAGGCCCAGCCCACCGATGCCGGGGACCTGCCGGATGTCCCACCTCGGGCGCGCGGCTGCGGAGTGGGGGGCGCTCACGTCGGTCATGCCCGCACCGTCCTGACGAAGAGGCCCTGCGGACGGAAGGCGAAGAACAGCAGCGCGATCAGGAGCATCCCGTAGACGTGCGACTGACCACCGAAGTAGTAGGGCAGGAACACCTCGACCAGGCCGAGCAGCATGCCTCCGAAGAGCGGCGCCCAGACCGAGCCGGTGCCGCCGATCACCACCGCGAGGAAACCGGACAGTGACCAGTGCAGGCCGGAGAGCGAGTGCACCCCGGCCTTCGGCGCGAAGAGCAGACCCGCCACCGCGGCGAGGAAGCCGGCGGCCAGGAAGGCGACCAGTCTGATCCGGTTGACCGGCAGGCCGAGCAGCGCGGCCGCCTGTTTGCTGTCACCCACCGCACGCAGCAGCCGGCCGGTCCGGGTGGCTCTGATCCAGACGGCGGTCACCCCGAAGGTGAGCACGGTCACCCCGATCAGCAGTAGCGAGCCGGGTTGGACGACGATGTCGCCGATCGGCAGGGGATCGAAGGTGGCCAGGTTCTGGCCCGGCAGCGTCGGATGACCGAAGAGGTACCCGGCGATCTGCTGGATGGTGAAGAGCACAGCGGCCACGGCCACCAGGGCGGGCAGCTCGCCGCCGCCGCTGCGCCGCTGCACCGGACGGACCACGCCCAGCTCGGTGCCGGCGGCCAGCAGCAGGGTGACCGCCACCGCGATCCCGGCCGCGGGCCAGACGCCGAGGTCGTACTCGATGACCAACCAGCTCGTGCAGAGCCCGCCCATCATCGCGTAGGGGCCGATGGCGAAGTTGAAGAAACCTGCGCCGACCTGGACCAGGTAGTAGGCCAGGGCCAGCATGCCGAAGAAGCAGCCCATCTCCATCGCGGAGAGCCAGAGCTGGAGGTCTGTCATGTGGAAACTCCTCGGGAACTGCCGCGGGGGCCGGTCGGCAGACCGGCCCCCGCGCCGATCAACCGGAACAGGGCGGTTGGAAGGTGGACCAGGGCCCCTTCGGCTTGTTGTCGTCGCCGAACTCGATCAGGGACAGCCCGCAGAGCCCGTCGGCGCCGAGGTGCTTGGTCGCCGAGAACGACAGGGTGAAGTTGCCCTGCCCGAAGGCGGCCTGGTAGCCGGTGATCCCCTGGATCGCCGCGTTGAGCTTGGCCGGGTCGTCCGGGCCGCCGGCCTTCTCGATGGCCAGCTTGAGCAGTTGCACCGAGTCCCACGCCTGCGCGTCGTACGCGGTCACCTCGTAGTCGTCGCCGTTCTTCTCCTTCAGCAGCTTGGTCAGAGCCTGGGTGCGGGGATTCTCCGAGTTGATCGAACCCATGAAGATCAGGCCCTTCAACGCACCGGCGTTGGCCAGCTTCCAGGAGGACGGCTGGTTGCCGATCGAGGCCAGCGAGAAGCGCGGCTTGCCGGAGAACTGCCTGGCCAGGGTGTTCTGGGCGAGCACCTCGAAGGCGCCGCCGACGCTGGTCACCAGGACGGCGTCCGGATTGGCGTTCTTGAGTCGGGCCACCTGCGCGGAGAGGTCGGAGGCGTTGGCCGCCCCCTTCTCGGTGGCCACCACCGTGACACAGGAGAGCCCGCCGAGCAGCGACTTGTTGAGCGCGGCGATGGTGGTGGTGTCGTCGGTCAGCACCCCCAGCCTGCTGATGTTCGCCGCCTTGAAGGCGCCGCAGTAGACCTCGGCCCAGTCCGCCGTGGTGTTGGCGAGCATGTAGATGAGCTCGTTGTTGGGTGGTTCGACCAACGTGGCGGTGACGCCGGTCGGCGCGATCGCCGGCAACTTGAGCTGGGTCAGCGTCGACTTGGCCTGCATGATCGCCGCGCTGCCGCTCTGCAGGAGCAGCGCCTTGGCACCCTGGCCGGAGAGCTTCTGCAACACCGCGGGCACCTTGGTCGGGTCACTCTCGTCGTTCTCGACGACGAGGCGTAATGGCCGGCCGAGCACCCCGCCCTTGTCGTTGATGTCCTGCACCGCCAGCCTGATCGTCTTGCCGGCGATGGTGCTGTAGGACGCGCCCGGGCCGGTGCTGTCCTCGTCCATCCCGATGATGATGGGCGCCCCTGACGCGGAGCCGTCGGTGGGCTTGTCACTGTCGCCGCCGCCCGCACCACAGGCGGTGAGGGCCAGCAGGGCCGCCAGACCCGCCGCCAGACCGGTGGAACCAATTCTCGATACGACCACTGCTATCCCTGCCTTGCCGGTTGTCAGTGATAGGTAGTTGTGGACTGCACGCGCGGAGCCGGATGACCGCCCCGGCGCGCCGCCCGGTTACCGCTGTCGCGCCCGCGATGGCGCCGATGTTCCCGGCGAGACGTCACTCTCCGCGAGAAACCTAGCAAGCGCTTGGTTGCTCCCCATGATGGTGCCGGCATGACCATGTGTCAAGCACCACAATGCGACGCGCAAGTTACGAAGAAATCAAGAAGGGCGCTCGCCGACGTCGGGGTTCCTCCGCAGGTCGGGGCCCGATCGGGCGGTATGGGCGCCAACTTCCCCTTCCGCCCGGCGGCCGGGGCGGGCGGCTGCGGCGTCCAGGCGGCCGTCGTCCCGGCGGCGCCGATCGGTCGCCCGTGCGCCGAGGGGCGTCGCGCACGCCAGCCACGACCCGGCCCGGGCACCCGCCAGGGCGGGCACCCGGGCCAGTGGGATCTCGCGCCGGCGGAGTTCGCCGGTCAGCGGGGGGCCGGGGTCAGTCGGCGGAGTTCGCCGGTCAGCGGGGGGGGCCGGGGTCAGTTGGCGGAGTTCGCCGGTCAGCGGGGGGCCGGGGTCAGTCGGTAGACGGAGAAGACGAAGTCGGGGCAGACCATCTGGCAGGCGGTGCAGCCGGTGCAGCCCGGGGTCAGCTCGGGAAACCGGTAGCCCTTCTCGTTGACCTCGGCGGACATCACCAGCACCTGGGGCGGGCAGGCCAGAACGCAGAGGTCACAGCCCTTGCACTTCTCGGTGTCGATGACCAGGGTGCCCCGGCTGGCCCCGGCGGGGCTCTTCCGCGCCGTCACGGGCGTGCTCCTTCCCTCGTCGCCTGCACGATGCCGAGCAACCGGTCGGCCTCTCCGGTCGCGGGCGGTGGGGTCTCTGCCACGAACACCCCGCGCCGGCGCAACGCCCGCACCGCGTTCTCGGCGGTCATGAGCACGTGGTCGAGACTCGCCGCGGCAGCGGCCTCGGGATCCCCGCCGACCAGCGCGGCATGTTCGCGACACAGCGCCGCCCGCTCGTCGTCCATCGCGTCCTCGATCGAGAACCTCGCCGCGACCGGCACCAGCCCGCTGAAGGTACGCAGCAGCGCGCGCAGGTGCGGGCCGGCGGCGGCGAGATTGACCACCTTGCGAAACTCACGAGCCAGCCGTTCGAACTCGTCCACCTGGCCGCAGTCGACCAGCGCCTCGATCAGTTTGTCGAGCGTCTCGCGCAGCCCGGCGTCCCCCGAGGCGGCGGCCCGACTGCTGGTCAGGGCGCTGAGCATGCCGTACAGCTCGAACGCCTCACGTACCGTGCCGGCATCGAATTCGGCCACGAACGCGCCCCGGTAGTGCGGCATGCTGACCAGGCCGTCCCGTTCCAGCTGCATCAGCCCTTCCCGGACCGGCACCCGGCTGACACCCAGCGTCGAGGCGATGCCGTCGAGGTCGATCCGGTCCCCGCTGCGCAGCGTGCCGTCGAACAGCAGCCCCAGGATGTAGCCGGCGACGGCCTCGCCCGCCTTCGCCCGCACCAGCGGCGTCATGTGACCAACTCCCCCAGTGGATAGGTCTGTTCCAGTGACCCGCCAAGGTAGCCGGGCCCCTCGGCGGTGGGGACGAACCACCCCGTGGGGCACATGGTGAGGATCTCCACCAGGCTGAACCCGGCACCGGCGAGCTGTGCCTCGAAGGCCTTGCGCAGCATCCGCCTGGTCTGCGCCACCCCGCCGGCGGTGGAGACCGTGCCCCGGGCGACGTACGCCGTCCCCTGAAGGCTGGCGACCAGGTCGGCGACCGGGATCGGGTACCCGTGGGTCTCCGCCTCCCGACCGGCGAGGCTCGTCTTGGTCCGCTGACCGAGCACGGTGGTCGCGGTGAGCTGGCCACCGGTGTCGCCGAAGACGCCGTTGTTGAG
Organism: Micromonospora reichwaldensis; assembly: GCF_031845925.1. NCBI lineage: Bacteria > Bacillati > Actinomycetota > Actinomycetes > Micromonosporales > Micromonosporaceae > Micromonospora > Micromonospora reichwaldensis. Next base: position 78,044 of record NZ_JAVRFL010000017.1, read on the forward strand.
CAGGACGCAGGTGATCCGTTCCCCCCGGGCGGCGGCGTGCAGCACCTCCTGCAACCCCTCATTGGCCATGTCACCGTCGCCCTGCATCGTGAAGACGGCGCATTCCGGGCGGACCCGCTTGATGCCGGTGGCGCAGGAGGGCGCCCGCCCGTGCAGGCACTGGAGCACGTCGACGTCCATGATCCGTACGAAGCTGCCGTAGCAGCCGTGTCCGACCACGCCGATCGTCCGCTGCACGATGTCGAGTTCCTGCAACACCTCCAGCAGCAGCCGCAGGGCGACCGGCTCGCCGCACCCGGGACAGAGCGAGTGCTCGCCGAGCAGCAGCGGTGGTTTCGGGTCGGCCACCTTGCGGGCGGGCACGGAGGGCGGGCCGGTCGTGTCGATGATGATCGGTTCCCGGGTCATGCGGGGACACCTCCGGTGAGTGCGGCGAGGATCCGGTCGCGGATGACCGGGGCGTCCATCAGGTCGCCGTAGGCGAGGCCGGACTCGGCGATGCTGACCCCGCCGATGAACCGGACGACCGACCGGTCGGCGGCGTGGATGCGTACGTCGTCGAGCATCTGGCCGGCGTTGAGCTCGAACACCAGCACCCGGCGGGCGCCGGTGGTGGCGGCGGCCAGCGCCTCCCCCGGGAACGGCCAGAGCGACACCGGGCGGAACCAGCCGATCCGGTGCCCCTCGGCCCGCAGTTCCTCGACCACGTACTCGACGAAGAGTGCCGCCGTGCCGAAGGCCACCACGACCGTCTCGGCGTCGTCGACGTACGCCTGCTCGAACCGGGCCTCGACGCCGGCGATCGCGTCGAACTTGTCGGCGACGGCCCGCCAGTGCCGGTCCGGTCCGGGCCCGGGGTCGGTGGCCTTGCCCATGGCCCAGGTCCAGACCTGGCGGGAGCGGCCGGTGCCGCCGCCGGTGCCGTCGAGCACCCAGTCCCGCGCGGGCAACGGTCCGTAGTCGCGAGGTGCCACGGTGACGGAGATCCGGGTCTGGGCGATCAACGGGTCGCCGTAGAGGATCACCGGCGCGCGGTGCAGCTCGGCGAGATGGAACAGCAACTGGGTGTGCTCGACCGCCTCGGTCACGTCCTTCGGCGCGAGGGTGATGGTCCGGTAGTCGCCCCAGCCGCCACCCCGGGTGCACTGGAAGTAGTCCTGCTGGTTGCGGGCCATGTTGAAGACGACGAACGGCGTCTCGTTGAGCGCCGCCTCGGCGATGGTCTCCTGCATGAGGGCGATCCCCTGCCCGCAGGAGCCGGTGGCCGACCGGGTGCCGGCCGCCGCGGCGCCGAGCACCATGTTCGCGCCCTCGATCTCGCTCTCGGCGTTGACGCAGACCCCACCGACCGAGGGCAGTTCGCGCGACATGCTCTCCAGCAGCCCGGTGAACGGTGACATGGGGTAGCCGGCGAAGAAACGGCAGCCGGCTGTGATCGCGGCGGCGGCGATGGCGGCACTGCCCTCCAGCAGCTCCCGGGTCACGACGGCACCCCCACCGTGGCGGCGACCGGCACGGCGGCACCGGCCGCGAGCGCCCGGGCGTTGGCCGGGGCGTGCTGGCGGCGGTACGGCGGCAGCAGCTCGGTCATCGCCTCGACCAGGGCGGCCGGGTCGACCACTCCGGTCACCGCGTTGTACGCCCCGAGAAGGACGAAACCGATGGCCTGCGGCGCGTCGACCGACTTCGCCACGGCGGTGGCGTCCACCGGATGCACCGTCATGGCCGGCAGGCTCCCCGGGTCGACCAGCGGGACGTTGACGACAGCCGGGCCACCGGGGCGCAGCCGGGCCAGGGCCGGCCCGCTGAACCGGTGGTGCACGACGATCGCCGACCAGGCGGCGGCGAGCACCGGCAGGCTCCGCAGCGGCTCGTCACCGATCACCACACCGGCCCGGGACGGGCCGCCGCGCATCTCGCCGCCGTAGTCGGCGGTGAGCATGGCGTAGCGCCCCGCTCGGGTCGCGGCGAGGGCGAGGGTCTTGGCGAGCAACTGGATGCCCTGACCACCGACCCCGGTGACCACGAGTTCCCGCTCCATGCGTCCTCCTGAGTTCGGCACTTGACCTGCTTCGGATATTGAATACAAAATCTAATCGCGAGACAAGGGCAGGGTACGAGCCGTCGAGAGGAACCCGATGCGCGCCGCTGTTCTGCACGGTTTCGGAGACCTCCGGGTCGAGGAGGTGCCCGATCCGCAGGCCGGCCCGGGCGAGGTGCTGATAGACGTCTGCTGCGTACAGCCGAGCGTGACCGAGTGCATGCTGATCGCCGGCGAACCGGTCGCCCTGCACCGCCGGCTGGCCGACGCGCTGGCCACCGGGCCGGTCCGCTTCGGCGGCCACGAGTTCTGCGGCGTGGTGCGGGCGGTCGGCCCCGGGGTGCGCCGGTGCCGGCCGGGTGACCGGGTCACCGCCGTCGAGACCCTGGTCTGCGGAGACTGCGCCGCCTGCCGGAACGACCGCACCGACGCCTGCGTCCGGCCCGAGTTCATCGGGTTCACCCGGCCGGGTGCCCTGGCCGAACGACTGGTCGTACCCGAGACGGCCGTGGTGCCCGTCCCACCCGGGGTGAGTGCGGCCGCCGCGGCGGCGATCCAACCGCTGGCCGGGGCGCTGCACGCGCACGCACTGGCGGCCGTCGCGCCGGGCGAGACGGTGCTGGTCCTCGGCGCCGGGGTGATGGGCCTGTTGGCGATCCAGGTCGCCCGCCGGGGCAACGCCGGCCTGGTCGCGGTCAGCGGCCGGAGCCCCGCCAAACTCGCCCTGGCCCGGCGGTTCGGGGCCGATCTGGTCATCGACGCCACGGCGGCCGGCGCCGACGCGGCGGACCAGGTGCTGGCGGCGGTCCACGACGCGACCGGGGGGATCGGCGCGGACGTGGTGATCGAGACGGCCGGCGGGTCGCCGAGGCTCGGGCTGTCCGGTCCGGACACCCTGGAGTTGGCCGCCCGCTGCGCCCGTCGGGGCGGTCGGGTCGTCGGCGTCTCGGTACTGCCGGACGACGTGCCGGCGTCCCTCGGCCTGCTGCGCGAACGGTCGGTCTCCCTGCTCCACCCCCGCTCCGGAGCCGGCGGCTACTCGCCCTCCGGTAGCGTCTTCGCACACGCCCTGCGCCTGGTCGCCCGGGGCGACGTCGAAGTGGAGCCGCTGATCACCCACCGGTCGACCGGGATCGAGGCGATACCCGAGGCCGTGCGGGTCACCCGGGACAAGGCCGCGCACGGGGCGATCAATCCGGTCCAGGTCCGCCTCGATGTCGACTGGGGGCAGCCGTGAGCCTGCTGATCGGGGAGATCGTCCGGCTGACCGCCCGGATGACACCGACCGCCGTGGCGGCCACCCTGTGCGGGCGGCGGATCACCTTCGGCGAGCTGGACCGGCAGGCGAACCGGACCGCGCACGCGCTCGCCGGCCTGGGGGTGCGGGCCGGCGACCGGGTGGCCTGGTCGACCGCACCGACCCTGCGTACCCTCGACGGTTTTCTGGGCTGTGCCCGCCTCGGCGCCGTCTTCGTGCCGGTCAACCCGGCCCTGTCCGCCACCGAGGCCGAGGCAGTGCTCGCCTACCTGGAGCCCCGGCTGCTGGTCACCGACCGCCCCGACGGGCCGGCGGGCGTGCCGCTCGCCCGCGTCGGCGGGGGGCCGGGCGCGGGCGCCGACCTGGACGCGCTCGCCGCCGGGGCCGCGGCCGACGCGCCGGCCGGCGCCGACCTGCTGGCTGACACCGATCCGCACATCATCTACCTGACCAGTGGCAGCACCGGCCAGCCCAAGGGCGCGCTGGTCAGCCACCGGGCGAGCTGGCTGCGCGCCGCGCCGGGCGGCGGCACCTTCACCGCCGCGATCCGGGGCCCGGGCGGGGTCCTGTGCAGCTTTCCGCTCTACCACTACGGCGGCTGGCACTACGTGCTGGAGGCATGGCAGAACCGCACGGCCGTGCATCTGGTGCCCCGCGCCGACGCGCCCCGGCTCATCGACGTGGTGCGCACCGAACGACCGGCGGCCCTGTACTGCATCCCGGCGGTCTGGGAGCGGCTGCTCGACCCCGAGCACCGCCGGGCCGACCTCTCCTCGCTGCGGCACGCCGACACCGGCACCTCGGCCGTGCCGGTCGAGCTGGTCGAGCGGATCAAGCGCCGGCTGCCCGACACCACCACGACCATCCTGTACGGCTCCACCGAGGCCGGTCGGATGGCCGCGCTGCCCGACGCGGACCTGGCCCGCAAGCCCGGCAGCGTCGGCCGCCCGGCCTTCCCCGGCGCGCTCTGGGTCGCGGCGCCGGGGGCCGGGCAGGTCGGCGAGGTGCGGGTGACCGGGCCGGCGCTGATGTCGGGCTACCACCGGCTGCCGGCGGAGACGGCGGCGGCCCTGCCGGACGGCGTCTACCGCTCGGGCGACCTCGGCCACCTCGACGAGGAGGGGTACCTGCACCTGACCGGCCGGGTCCGGGAGGTGATCCGCACCGGGGGCGAGTCCGTCTCCCCGGTGGAGGTCGAGGGGGCCCTGCGCGACCTGGCCGGCGTCGCCGACGTGGCCGTGGTCGGCCTGCCCGACCCGCGCTGGGGCGAGGTGGTCTGCGCGGTCCTGGTGCTGGCGCCCGGCGCGACCCGGCCGGACGTCGAGGCGGTCCGTCGGCACGTCTCCGGTCGGCTGGCCGGCTTCAAACAGCCCCGCCGGGTGGTCGTGCTGCCCGCCATCCCGCGCACCGCCGCCACCGGTCAGGTGCAGCGCTCCCGGATCCGCGAGTCGTTGCAGTCCTGAGCCGTCCCTCGAGGGCCCGTCGACCGGCCGGCCGGTGGCCGCCGCTGATCCGGTGAGTGACGCCGGGGGCCGCGGCGGGCCGGTCAGCCGGTGCGCAGCCGGGCGCGCAGCTCGGCCTTGGCGATCTTGCCGCCGGAGCCGCGTGGCAGTTCGTCGACGAGTTCCAGCCGCTCCGGCCAGTTCTCCGGGGACACCCCCCGGTCGGCGAGGTGCGTCCGCAGCCCGTCCAGGTCCAGCGTGGCGCCGGGATGCGGCACCACCACCGCGCAGACCCGCTCGCCGTACGTCGGATCGGGCACCGCCACCGCCGCCACCAGGGCGACCGCCGGGTGGGTGCCGACCTGGTCCTCGACGGCCGCCGCGCTGACGTTCTTGCCGCCCCGGATGATGAAGTCCTGCTTGCGGTCGACCACCCGCAGGTAGCCCCGCTCGTCGGCGGTGCAGATGTCCCCCGTCAGCATCCAGCCGTCCGGGGTGAAGAGGTGCTCGTTGGCCTCCGGGTCGGCGAAGTAGCCCAGACAGGTGGCCGGGCCGGCGCAGGCCGCCTGCCCGGGGCCACCCGTGGCGGTGACGTCGGTGCCGTCCTCGGCGAGGAGCCGCACCCGCATCTCCTCGATCACCCGACCCGCCGTGCGCAGCCGGGCGTCGATCCCGTCGTCCACCGTGGTACGCGATAGCGCCCCGGTCTCGTTCGAGCCGAAGAACTGCAACACCTGGGCACCGGTACGGCGCTCGAAGTCGGCCGCCCGCGCGAACGGCACCGCCTCGCCACCGGTGAACATGCACCGCAGCGAGCTGAGGTCGTACCGGCCCGGGTCGGCGTTGAGCATCATGATGAACTGCGTGCTGACGCAGCAGAGCACGGTGACCCGTTCCCGCTCGATCAGCTCCAGCGCGCCGGCGGCGCTGAACCGGGGCATCACCACGGTCGGCGCGCCGAGCAGGGTGGGCGTGAAGTTGGCCGTCCACTGGGCGAAGCCGTACGGGGCGGGGATCAGGGTGAGGAAGACGTCGTCGCCGGTGAGCGCGCCCGCCTCGACGGCGAGATGGTGGTAGTACATCCACCGGTTCTGGTTGTGCACCACGCACTTGGGCATGCCGGTGGTCCCGGAGGTGCCGTTGAGCAGGTGGATCTCGCCCAGGCCGAGGGTCCGCCCGGCGAGCAGTCGACGTTCGACGTCCGTCGGCGCCGGCCAACCCACGTCGGCCAGCGTGGCCGGCAACTCCAGCCGTACGGTCAACGGTAGCCCCTCGACCAGCTCGGCGGCCGGACTCCCCCGGTGCTCGGCGAGACTGATCAGCGCGGTGGCGCCGCTGACGGTGAGCAGGTGTCGAACCTCCAGCCGACCGGCGCGCGGCCCGACCGCCACCACGACGACGCCGGCCTTCAGCGCCGCCAGGTACGCGACGTGCACCAGCACCCCGTCGGGGAGCAGCACCCCGACCCGCTCGCCCCGGGCGAGGCCCTGGCGGAGCAGTACCGCGGCGAGCCGGTCGGAGAGATCGTCGAGCTGCCGCCAACTGACCCGCTCGGTGCCGGTGACGAAGGCGGGCCGTTCGCCGATGGCGACGGCGTGCCGGCGTACCCGGTCGACCAGGGTGTCCGTGCCCCAGCGACCCACCTCGGCCAGCCGGTCCGCGACGTAGCGCTCGTGGGCGCTGCCGGGGGCCGGGGCCGTGCCGGGTGGATAGAGAGCCGAGACCTGGTTCACCTGCACCGCCCCCTACCAAACAAGCGCTTGTTTATGGCATTCTGTGGCCGGACAGCGAGACGTGTCAAGGAGGCGGGATGCGGATCTGGCGGACCTCGGCGGCGGCCGACCTGTTGACCGGGGCGGTCGAACTCGGCGAACGGACCCACCGGTCGTTCGAGGTCGGCGCGGGAATGCTCACCGACCACGTGCCCGGTTCCCCGTCGGTGCTCTCCACCCCGGCTCTGATCGGGCTGCTGGAGGACACCGCCGCCGACATCCTGCGTCCCCGCTTCGCCCCCGGCGCCGCCTCGGTCGGCACCTGGATCGGAGTGCACCACCGCTCCCCGGCACTGGCCGGGGAGCGGGTGGACGTGGTGGCGACGGTCGCCGTCGTGGCCGGCCGACGGGTCACCTTCGACGTGACCGCGTCGGTCGGCGGACGGACCGTCGGCGACGGCCAGGTCACGCAGACCCTGATCCGGGCCGCGGGGCACTGAGCCGGCCACGGCTGCCGTCCGTCGCGACCGCGCCGTCGCCGACCTCGTCACCGCGCCCGACGGGCCGGCCCGCCGTCGACCGCTCAGAGCAGCGCCCGCAGGGCCGACTTGTCGACCTTGCCACCGGCACCCAGCGGCAGCACGGGCAGCCCGACCAGCCGCTCCGGCCAGTTGACCTTGGAAACGCCTGCCGCCTCCAGGTGGACCCGCAACTCGTCCAGGGTCAGCCCGGCGCCGTCCCGGGTGACCACGAAGGCGCAGACCCGCTCCCCCAGCACGTCGTCGGGCATGCCGACCACCGCGACCTGGGCCACGTTCGGATGTCCGCCCACGGCCTCCTCGACCACCGGCGCGCTCACGTTGTGCCCGCCCCGGATGATGAAGTCCGCCGTCCGCCCGGTGATCGAGAGGTACCCGTCGGCGTCCAGCCGCCCCAGGTCTCCGGTGCGCAGCCAGCCGTCCGGGCGGAACAGCAGGCGGTTGGCCGGCTCGTCCCGGAAGTACCCGGAGGTGCAGCCGGGACCGTTCACCGCCACCTGGCCCGGCCCCTCGGTCACCGGGTCACCGTCCGGGTCGAGCAGGCGGAGCCGCATCGCCGGGACCGGCCGCCCGGCCGTCCCCAGCCGTGCCGGACGGGGGTCGGCCACCCGGGTCACCGAGATCGGCCCGGCCTCGTTGGAGCCATAGAACTGCAGGACGGCGCAGCCGGTCCGCTCCTCGAACTCCTCCGCCCGGTGCCGCGGCACCCGCTCCCCGCCGGTGAAGAGCACCCGCAGCGAGCCGAGGTCGCGCCGGGCGAACGCCTCGTGGTTCAACATCATGATGAACTGGCTGGTCACGGCGGCGAGAACGGTCACCCGGTGCCGTTCGATCAGGTCCAGCGTCCCGGCCGGGTCGAACTCGGCGGTCAGCACCGTGGCGAACCGGTACCGGGCGGGCATGACGTGGGCACTCCAGAGTCCGAAGCCGTACGGCGCGGGCAGCGCGCTCAGCACCACCTCGTCCGGGCCGAACGCGCCGGCCTCGGCGGCCAGCGCGGCGAAGTACTTGCGCACGTTCATGCTCTGTCGCACGCACTTGGGCCGCCCGGTGGTGCCCGAGGTGGAGTTGAGGAAGAACAGGTCGTCCGGGCCGAGACCCCGGCCGGCGAGCAGCCCGACGGCCTGCGCCACCGTCGGCACCGTGAGCGGTACGCCGGCCCGGCGCAGCACCGGCACCGCGTCGACCAGGTCCAGTTCCAGGTGCTCGGGAGCACCGGTGAGCCGGGCGATCTCCCCGGCGGGTCGTCCCCGGTGGCGGGACCGGCTGACCAGCGCGACCGCGGCGGTGTGCCGCAGCAGATGGCTGATCTCGGCGTCCCCGGCGCGGGGGCTCAGCCCCACCGTCACCAGGCCGGCCCGCTGCGCGGCCAGGTACGCGACGTGGGTGAGCGCGCCACCGGTGAGCAGCACGGCCAGCGGTTGCCCCGGCGTCCAGCCGGCGAGCACGTACGCCCCGGCCAGCCGGGTCGCCGCCGTGTCGTACTCGCGCCAGGTCAGCGCCCCTTCCGGGGCGTGGAAGGCGATCCCGTCCGGCGCGGCGACGGCGTTGCGCGCCACCAGATCGGCGATCGTGTCGGCGTCCCACGAGCCGTCGGCGTAGTACCGCTCGATCGTCGCCGAGGAGAACTCAGGCACCTGCACCACCGTCCATTCGCAGTACCGCTCCGGTGGCGAACCTCGCCTCCGGTGAACCGAGATAGGCGATCGCGGCGGCGATCTCCTCCGGCTGGGACACCGGCGGGTCGACCAGTGCCCGGCCGTGTGCCAGCAGTCGAGGGTCGGCCCCCGGCACGGGTGTCAAATTCCGGGTCAACGCCGTGTCGATCGATCCGGGGCAGACGCAGGTGACCCGGACCCCGGTGAGCGCGTACTCCACGGCGAGCGCCCGGGTCAACGCGACCACCCCGCCCTTGGCCGCCGAGTAGGCGGCGCTGTACCGGTAGCCACGCACTCCGGCCAGGGACGCGACCGTGACCAGCGCGCCCTGCCGCGCCCTCAGGTGCGGCAGCGCCGCCCGCGCGGTCAGGAAGGTGCCGGTCAGGTTGACCGCGAGCAGGCGGTCCCACTCGGCGAGCGCGACGTCGGTGGTGTGGCCGAAGGAGGCGACCCCGGCGGCGGTCACCACCAGGTCGATGCCACCACCCCAGTCGACCGCCCGGTCGACCGCCTCGGCGACGCCCGCCTCGTCCCGGACGTCCACCGCGATCGCCAGGCCGACCGGGCCGAGGCCGGCGTCGTCGGCGAGCAGGTCGAGGCAGGCGACGCGGGCGCCCTCGGCCGCGAGGCGGCGGGCCGTGGCCCGGCCCAACCCGCTGGCGGCGCCGGTGACCAGCGCGACCCTGCCCTCGTACCGGCCGTTCATCGGTCCACCGCACCGCCACCGGGCGGGACGTCCGGGCCCGGCCCGAAGGTGACCACGCTCAGGTCGGTCACCTCCGAGCGCAGCTCCGCCACGACGCCGTCCTCGGTCATCCGCTTGTCAGCCATCGCCGCCTTCTCGCCGCCGGTCCGCCCCGGCCATCCGCGGTCGCCCCGCGATCCGGCGCACGTCAGCGCGACTCGATCCGCGGAGGCACGCGAAATAACTTACCAAGCGCTTGGTTGGTTGCGCTACCCTGTACGACGAGCGGCACGAGCTGTCGATGCCGCCGGTACACTCCGGAGGCCGTCCGGCGGGAGGACCCGTCGGACGTCCAACGACCAAGGCCCCTGTTCCGTCGAGTCCGTCTGTGAGAAAACATGGCGCGAGAGCCTGGAGTCCGGCGCGAGGCGATCCTCGCCAGTGCCGCCGCACTGTTCGCCAGGAAGGGCGTGGCGGCGACCACGGTCCGGCAGATCGCCGACGACGTCGGCATCCTCTCCGGCAGCCTCTACCACCACTTCGACTCCAAGGAGACGATGGTCGACGAGATCGTCTCCTCCTTCCTCAAGGACCTCCAGCACCGGTACGAGCAGGTCCTGGCCGAGGAGATCGGCGCCCGCCAGCGCCTGCACGACCTGATCGTCGCCTCCCTCGAGGTGGTGGAGGCGCACCCGCACGCCACCGAGATCTACCAGAACGACGTCAACTTCCTGCTCCAGTTCGACCGGTTCGACTACCTGCGCAACGCCGGTCGCCAGGTGCAGAACGTCTGGCTCACGGTGATCGAGGCGGGCATCGCGGAGGGCACCTTCCGGGCCGACGTCGATCCGAAGATCCTCTACCGCCTGATGCGAGACGCGGTGTGGTTGTCCGTCCGCTGGTTCAAGCCCAGCGCGGACCACCCGATCTCCAGCCTGGCCGAGGACTGCACGTCACTCTTCCTGGACGGCCTGACCAGCCGCCCCAAGGACTGACGGCCACGGGCGTCCGGCCGGGCTTCCGACGGCTTTCGGCCACACCTTCCGGCTTCCGGCTCCTGGCCGGACCTCACGGCTTTCGGCCAGACCCTCGGCTTCCGGCCGGGCCCGCTCACGGCTGCTGGCGGAGGTCGCCGGCGAACGCCTCGGCCACGGCCGCGACCGTCCACTCCGGCAGCCGTACGGCGACGGCCGTGCGCGGCGGCTGCACCAGCGACAGTTCATCGCCGTCGACCCGGACGATCCGGCCCGAGATCCCCGCCGCCGCTTCGGAGAGCAGGTACACCACGGCCGGCGCGTTGCTCGCCGGCGGCTTGCCCACGTTCTGTCCGCGGGCCCGGGCGCCCAGATGCCGCTCGAAGGCGTCCGCCATCCGCGTGTGCGCGTTGGGCGAGACCGCGTTGACGCGTACCTCCGTGCCGGCCAGGTCCGCCGCCCAGCACCAGGTCAGCGAGGCGACGCCACCCTTGCTGGCACCGTACGCGGCGAGGGCGGCCGCGCCGGACTGGGAACCGGAGGTCACGTTCACCACCGAGCCGGCGCCGCCCTGCTCGAGCATCGCGCGGATGGCGTGCAGTCCGCAGTAGGCGGTGCCGAGCAGGTTCACCTCCAGCACCCGGCGGAACTCCTCCGGATCCTGCTCCCGGGGATCGGCCAGCCGGAACAGCCCGGCGTTGTTGACCAGTCCGTCCACCCGCCCGTACGCGCGACGACAGTTGTCGATCAACCGGCCGGCGCCGGTCCAGGTGGCGATGTCCGAGTCGTCGGCCAGCGCCCCGATCGCCCCGGCCACCGACGCGGCGGCCGCCGAGTCGACATCGTTGACCACCACCGAGGCGCCCTCGGCGGCGGCGAGTCGGGCGTAGGCCTCGCCGAGGCCACGCCCGGCGCCGGTGATCACGACGGCCTTGCCGGCCAGCACGCCCGGCATCACGAGAGCCGCTCGATGATCAGTGCCATTCCCTGTCCGCCGGCGGTGCACATGGTGACCAGTCCGAACTGCCGGTCACGGAAGCGCAGCGCGTTGATCAGGGTGGTGGTCATCCGGGCCCCCGTCATGCCGAACGGGTGCCCGACCGCGATCGCTCCGCCATGGACGTTGAGCCGGTCCAGGTCGATGCCGAGCATCCGGTAGCTCGGGATCACCTGGGCCGCGAACGCCTCGTTCATCTCCACCAGGTCGATGTCGCCGATGGTGAGCCCGGCGTTGGCCAGCGCCCGCTGGGTGGCCTGCACCGGGCCGAGGCCCATGATCTCCGGGCTGAGCGCGGAGACTCCGGTGGCGACCACCCGGGCCAGGGGGGTCTGACCGAGTTCGCGGGCGCGGATGTCGCTGAGCACCACCAGCGCGGCGGCGCCGTCGTTGAGCGGGCAACAGTTCGCCGCGGTGACCGTGCCGTCCGGCCGGAAGACCGGTTTCAGGGCGCCGACCTTCTCCAGGGTGACGCCCGCACGCGGGCCGTCGTCACGGTCGACGACCGTGCCGTCGGGCAGGGTGACCGGCGTGATGTCGGTGGCCCAGAAACCGTCCATGATCGCCTTCTCGGCCAGGTTCTGGCTGCGGACGGCGAACTCGTCCTGCTCCCGGCGGCTGACCCGGCAGTGCTGGGCCACGTTCTCGGCGGTGTGTCCCATGGCGATGTAGACGTCCGGCTCCGCACCGGCGGACCGCGGGTCGGACCAGTCCGCGCCACCGCCCCGGGCCCGGGCGGCGGTGCGCTCCTCGGCGACGGCGTAGCGGGGGTGATGGGTGCCGGGCATGCCGTCGGCCTTGCCGCGGTCGTAGCGGGAGACCATCTCCACCCCCGCCGAGAGGAAGGCGTGCCCCTCCCCCGCCCTGATCGCGTGCAGAGCCATCCGGGTGGTCTGCACCGAGGAGGCACAGTAACGCTGCACCACGGCGCCGGGCACCCCGTCCAGGCCGAGCCGCACGGCGAGCGTCCGGGCCAGGTTGTAGCCCTGCTCGCCGGCCGGCTGGGCGCACCCGAGCAGTACGTCGTCCAGCGTCCGCGGGTCCAGCGCGGGAACCTGCGCCAGGGCCGCACGGGCGATGTCGGCGATCAGGTCGTCGGCGCGCACGCCGACCAGCGAGCCCTTGCCGGCGCGTCCGATCGGTGAGCGGGCCGCGGCGACGATGACGGCTTCTGGCATCGGTTGTCCCCTTACTGAGTGACCATCCAGCCGCCGTCGACCGGCAGCAGCACGCCGTTGAGGTAGCCGGCGAGCGGGGAGAGCAGGAAGAGCACGGCGCCGGCGACCTCCTCCGGCCGGCCGGCCCGCCCCATCGGGTTGCGGGCCACGAGGTCCCGGCCCAGCCTGGAGGCGGCGAACCCGGCCGTACGCGGGGTGTCGATCAGCCCGGGCGCGACGGTGTTGGCCCGCACCGCCGGGGCGAGCCGGGTCGCCAGGTGCCGGGTGTAGCCGGCGATGGCCGCCTTTCCCGCGCAGTACCAGGCGGAGTCGGTGCCGACCAGGTTGCCGGCGACCGACGCGACGTTGACCACCGCCGCGCCGTCACCCGGTCGGCTGGCCAGCCAGGCGTCGGTGACCGTCCGCACGCTGCCCACGGTGAGCGCGAGCGCACGGTCGAAGTCGACGTCGACGCTGCTGGCCGGGCCGGCGTTGTTGACCAGGTACGTGGTCGGGCCGCTGTCGGCGAACGCGCCTCGCACCGCCGCCGGATCGGCCACATCGACCACCCGCGCGACGGCGCTGCCGCCTGCGGCGGTGATCTCGTCGGCGGTGCCGGTGACCGCGTCGCCGGCCAGGTCCCAGGCCGCCACCCGCAGGCCGACCCGGGCGGCCAGCAGCGCGGTCGCCCGGCCGATCCCGCTGCCGGCTCCGGTGACGACGACGGTGGCGCCGGCCGGGAAAGCGAACTCCATGTCGTTAACCTAACAAGCGCTTGCTTAGATCACAACGGTCGCCCCGCGTACGCCGCCGCCCGCCCGGTGTGCCCGGCTGCCGGGACAGAGCCGACAGCGACTGGGCACAGGCGCCCGGCGCGCCTGGACGTGCGGGCCGCCGCCGCCTCTGGTGACGGCGGCGGCCCGTCGCGGAGTCAGCAGGGGCCGAGGTCGCGCCACTGCGCGGTGAGCCCCGGCTCGGAACCGAGCGTCCACCAGTTCGCCTGCCAGAGCCGGCCGTTGTGCCGCACCCGCTGGCCGCCGAGGTACACCGTGTTCCGGTCCCAGTTCGGCGCGCCGGCACAGTTGGCCGGCGGCGGCGTCGAGGGCGGCGGGGTCGACGGCGGGGGCGAGGAGGGCGGAGACGAGGGCGGCGGCGAGCTGGGCGGCGGCGTGGGGCAGGCTCCGCCCGCGCCGACCGTGTCGGTGTGCGTGGTGCCGGCGGACCGGTGACCGGCCACCCGCGCGGCCACCTGGGCCGGCGTCAGCACCTGCCGGTCGGCGAAGTAGAGCCAGTCGGCCTGCTGCCGGAGCTTCGCGCCGCGCTGCTGGCCCGCCTCGGACGCCGCCCGGTGGCAGTCGCCGGCGACCCCGCCACCGCAGCGGCCTGGCTCGCCGCCCGCGACCTCGCGCCGCCCACCAGCACCGGACACCGCGCATTCGTCACCCCGTCCGCGTAATGGCGGGATCCGGCGGTCGGACCGCCGGCACAGCGAACGCCATCAGACGACATGGCGCTCCTCGTCGGCCGGCAGCCGTGCGGCGACCCGAACCGGTCGCCGCGAACGGGCCGGCGCTGAGTCCTGGTCGGCAGCCCGGCCTCGATGACTTGCGCGGACCAGCATCGAGTGGGGCGCCGGGCCGGCTGCGGTCGCTCCGCCGGATCCGGGCGGCGGCGGCAATGGGCGGAGGCCGCACAAAGGGCGCGCGCATTCGAGTAAATCATCGATGAGCGTCTTGACGGGCCGGTTCGCTGACTCGATAGTCAGGCAACCGTCCCTTGCGTCTGCGGCAGGGGATCTGGCTGCCTGACGGAGTTGAGGTATGAGACCACGTTCCCTGCGGCTGTTCGCGGTCGCGCTTTCGCCACGGCCGCCGGGCCGCCTCCGACGCGTACGTCCACACCGGCTTCGACGGGTCCACTGCCGGCGTCCCGCGCCGCTGACCAGCCACGTCGCCACGGATAGACAGGAGCTCAAGTGATCACGAGAAGAAGCCTGCTGGTTGCCGCGGGTGCGGCGGTGGCCACCGCCGGGCCGTTGGCCCGCCCGGTCGCCGCCGCGCTGCCCCAGGTCGACATGGAGGCGCTCATCAGGGCCGCCCAGATCGACCCCCGCCGGGCGGACACCGCCATCACTGCGGGCGCCAAGGACAGCGTGCTGCTGGTGGAGCGGGCTCTGCAGGCCAGAGGGCTGCTGTCGGCCACGTACGTCGACGGGCACTTCGGCACCAGCACGATCGCCGCGTACGCGGCGTACCAACGGTCCCTCGGCTACACCGGCCTCGACGCGACCGGGCTGCCCGGGCCGTCGTCACTACGGCTGCTCGGCGAGGGCCGATACACCGTCGTCCGCGCCATCTCGCCCGGAAGCGTCGTGACCCTGCGCGGCTTCCAGGTCAACACACGGACCAGGACGATGCTGCTCGAGGCCGAACGCCTGCTCGGGCGCCAACTCACCATCACGCAGGGGTCCTACAACACCGGCGTGGGCGCGTCGGCGGGCACCCACGACGGCGGTGGCGCCCTCGACCTGTCGGTCAGCGGTCTCTCCTCGGCCACCCGGACGGACGTGCTGCGCCGGCTTCGCACAGTGGGCTTCGCCGCCTGGCTGCGCACCCCGAGCCAGGGGGACTGGGGCTACCACATCCACGCCATCGCACTCGCCGACACCGACCAGTCGACAGGCGCGCAGAACCAGGCCGGCGACTACTACCTCGGCCGCAACGGCCTGGCGAACCGCGGCGCCGACGACGGTCCCGCGGTCAGCCCCAAGCGCACCTGGGAGGAATACCAGCGGACCCTCTGACGACGGCAGCCCAGCGTCGCCACTACTCGCATCGATTCCCATGACCAGCACGACCAGGAGGAAAGTTGTCCGTCCGTAGCAGCCGCCCCGTACGCGGCGCCGTCGCTGTGCTCACCACGGTCCTCACGACCGCGGCGGTCGGCCTCACCGGCGCCACCGCCGCACAGGCCGCCGTGAACACCTCCCCGAACCATCTGGTGGTCTACAACAACAACATCGAGAACTGGCTGCCAAGCTCCTGCGCCGACGGTCACATCTGGGACCGGCTGATCACCTACCTCAAGGGCCGGCCACTGAGCCCGGACATCTTCACCGTGCAGCAGGTCTCGAACCAGACGCAGCTCAACACCCTGACCAAGCGCCTCTCCGACGAACTGCCCGGCACCTACGCCGGACAGATCGCGATCGCGAACCCCGGCTCGATGGGCTACACCAGCACCTGCGGCAAGATGAAGAACCAGCAGACCAACGCGGTCATCTACCGCTCCGACCGGTTCACCTACGAGGCCGCCACCCGCTGGCGCTCCGACGCTCCCGCGAACTACGACGCGGGTACCGGCGGATGCCAGAACCTCGAACCCACCAGGAGCAGCCAGGACCGGGTCCACAACATCGGCATCCGGCTGCACGACAACGTCGCCAACCAGGACGTCTCGGTAGCCTCGATCCACTGGCCCACCAACACCTGGCACGGCCCCAAGTGCGCGGACGAGAACATCAAGGAGGCCGACGAGGCGATGGGCCGCCTCGGCGGCGACCTCAAGATCGTCGCGGGCGACGCCAACGCCGAGCCCGACGACGCGGGATGGTGGAACGACGGCAAGAGCTACGGCTACCGCGACCCGATCGCCGAGAAGTGCGGCAGCCGCAACTGCTCCTCGGCGTACGACACGCTGAACAGCCGGCGAATCGACTTCCTGCTGGTCAAGAGCGGCAACGGCTTCAGCAACGTCGCCACCGTCACCGAGTCGATGACCGGCGGGGCGTACTCCGACCACCGCGCCGTCACCGCGTACGTCAACTACTGACCGCGTGGGGCGGCGAGGCCGACAGCACAGGCGCGGCGTCGTCCCGCGTCCCGTGCCCTCGCCGCCCCACCGTGATGAGCAGCGACGTGCTGCACACTCGGCTGCCGCGCCAGCCAGCTGCGATCACGCCACAGGCCGGAGCCCCCGACCGCGGAAACCCGTTAGCGGACCACGGCGAGCACCGCTACCCTGCCAGAGGCCGTGCGAGAGATCGAGGAGGTGGTACCCGTGGATGCAGTATCGACATGGGTGCTCCCCTCCGGGGTCACGGTCGGGCGATAGGTCGTCCGGGAGCGCCGTTCACGAGCACTCCCGAAGGACACGACCATGCGATTCACCTCCGAACAGCGCCTCGACGACGGCGTCCTCGAACGTCGGTTCACCCTCGGTGAGATCCCCGGCATCCTGTGGACGCCGGGATCCGCCTCCGCACCGGTCCCGCTGATCCTGATGGGCCACCCCGGCGGGCTGCACAGGATGTACCCCCGGCTGGTGGCCCGGGCCCGGCACTGCGCGGCGGAGGGCTTCGCCGCAGCCACCCTCGAGCTCCCCTGGAGCGGTGACCGACCCCGTTCCGCCGCCGCCGAGGAGACCCGCGCCGACCTGCACCGGGCGCTGAAGGCCGGTGAGCCGGTCGACGACGAGCTCGTTGATCGGCTCGTCCTCCCGCTGGTCGAGAAGGCGGTCCCGGAGTGGCGGGCCGCCCTGGACGCCCTCCTTCCGCTGCCCGGGATCGGCGGCCCGGTCGGGTACTCGGGAGGGGTGATCTCCATCGGCATCCGGCTGGCGGTGGTCGAGCCGCGCATCTCGGCCGCCCTCCTGTTCGCCGGGAGTTTCGTGCCCCGCACCCTGTTCGAGGAGGCCCGACAGGTCACCATTCCGCTGCAGGTCCTGCTCCAGTGGGACGACGAAGGAAACGACCGGCAGCTGGCCCTGGACCTGTTCGACGCCTTCGGCGCCAGGGAGAAGACGTTGCACGCCAACATGGGCGGGCACACCGGCGTCCCGCACTTCGAGGGGGACGCCGGGAACCGGTTCTTCGCCCGGCACCTGAGGTGAGGCCGCGCCGTCAGGCAGGCACCGTCCCGTTGAGGTACGCGTTGATCTGGTCGATCTCCAGTGCGTTGAAGACCTCAGGCTGCGCGGCGGCCTGGTTCGAGTTGATGATCCGCTTGAACAGGTTGTAGTGCGCCATCGACCGCAGCCCGATGACGCGGTTGGGGGTGACCAGGTAACCGGTGCCGCCGGTGCTCCAGATGAGGTACATCAGTCCATCCTTAGTGACGATCTCAGGGGGAGTTCCGGGCGCCCCGGCGTACGGGGCACCCGTCAGAACCGACTCGGGGTCAACGCGCTGACCGTTCGGCTGGAAGATCTCAAGATGCAGGTGCGGGCCGGTGGAGCGGCCGGTGGATCCGACGTTGCCGATGTGCTGGCCGGCGGCGACCTGCACGCCCGTCCCGACTCTGGGAGCCTCCCGCATGTGCCCGTAGACACTCCGCCAACCGTCGGCGTGCGTGATGGTGGCGTTGTGGCCGAGGCCGCCCGCGCTGTACGACACGCTGGTCACGGTGCCCGCCGCGATCGCACGGATCGGATAGCCGAGGATTCCCGAATAGCTGTAGTCCGTGCCGTTGTGCATCCTGGACACGCCGGTGATCGGATCCGTCCGCATCCCGTACGAGGATGTGACCGGCACCCACTTGTCGAATGGCCGGTTCCATCTCGGCGTCGCGCCGTACGCGGCTTCCGCGAGCCACGCCTCCGGAATGATGCCGGCTGCCAGCGTGGCGGTGACCAGGCCAAGCAGATGGCGGCGGCCGATGCCCCGCGACTCCGCCCCGTCCCCCGGCAGTGTTTCGTCGAGTGTCCGCATTCGGCCCCTTGCTCGCGATGAATGACGACCGGAACCAATCCGCACCGAGGAGACCACCGACTGCGACTTCTGCCCACAGGGAGATGGCCGCTGGTTCGGAACGGGCCGACCAACCCCTTCGGCGGCGAACCAGCGAGCCCGCATGCATCTGGGATCTTGGATATTAGGGTATCGGGCTCCACTGGTGTCAAGACTCGCTTTCCGGCCCCGGTCGGTACGGTCCGGAACCGCGTCGGCCGCCTCAGCGGCGCCGGCACCCGTTCGAGGCCGGGACGTGGCAGGACGATTTACCCGGGCGCCCGGGGCGCCAGGGTCAGGCGGCTCCGCACCTCCGGCGGGCTGTCGAGGCGTACCTCGTACAGCCGCCCCTCGGCGTGCGCCGGCGTCTGGTCCGCGTAGTGCGGCGAGAGGGGGTGGCCCGAGCTGCCGTGGCGGAGCACGTCGCGGATGCGGGTGCTGCCGGAGGGGCCGAACTCCACGACGAAGCGCCAGGGCGCGCCCTCGACCACCTGGCCGTCGCGGTCGGGATACATCAGGCAGACGCTCTGCCCGCCGCCGCTTACCGGGGTCGGGGGCGATCCGTACAGCGAACGCAGCGTGTCCGACACCGCGGCCAGGGGATGCTGGTCCGCGATCCGGTTCGACCTGCCGTAACGCCAGCCGGCGGGGTCGTCGCCGAATCTGTCGGCGAGTCGACGCGCCGCCTCGGTGAGGGCGTCGGCCACGACGACCGGCAGTTCCTCCGTCTCGCCGAGCCGCCGGCGGGCGTCCGCGTCCATCACCAGGTGATCCACATGGAGGGTCACATCGGTCATGGCGTCGGCGACGGCCGCACCGAGCCGGCCGGTGATCCAGCGCTCGGTCAACACGCGGGCCAGCGCCCCGAAGACCAGAGGTGCGGCCTGATCGGCGTCGTCCCTGCCGTCCCAGGTGGCCAACGACTGATGGCCGAACACGGCCAGTGGCGACTCCGGTGGATGCTCGTCGAGCGCCTTCAGCAGGGTGGGCAGGATGCGCTGTGCCCTGCCGTTGCGCAGGTCCATCTGCCACGCGCCGAAGTCGTCCGGGCGGGCCGTCGGCGTCGCCGTCAGCAGTTCCTCGATCCGGTCGGCCCGGTACGGTCCGCCCCAGTCGCTGCCCAGGTGCGGGGCGACCCCGTCGGGCAGGATCTGGTGGTTGGCGCTGACCACGAAGCCCGCTGGCGGATCGACGATCTCCGGTAGCTCGTCGAACCCGAGCGTGGTGCGCCAGCGAGCGGCCACCTCGGCCGCGTCGGCCGGGGCGAGGCCCTCCCGACGGTCCCGGCGGGGCACGATGCCGGCCGCCCGCAGCGCGACCGTGCCGTCCCGGGTCGCGACGACGAGGTTGAGCACGGGCACACCGAAGCCCCGCAGGGTTTCGCGGAACGCCGGGTAGTCGCGCGCCCGCCACATCCGCTGGCAGCTCTCGGCCTCGGTGGACGGGTGCAGACCACTCCAGTAGAGGACCACCGGCTCCACTTCCGCGCCGTCCGGACCCGGCAGGTCGACGTAGCCCGTCCCGCCTGACGCGCGCACGGAGATCCCGGTCCCGCCGCGCACCCGGACGACGCTGGTCTGCGACCACCGTGGCTCTCCCGTCGGGTCCGGCCGCTCCCCCACGGCCAGGTCCTGGGTGTCGATGGTGGAGTTGGTCACCCCCCACGCGAGATCCGGGTTGGCGCCGATCACCAGTCCGGGCACGCCCGGCACCGTCACCCCGTACGCGCGTTCGCCGTCGAGGTCCAGTCCCAGCTGGTACCAGAGGCTCGGCTGGGTGAACAGGATGTGCGGGTCGTTGGCCAGCGCGGCGAAGCCGGTGGCGGACCTGGCCGCAGACACCGCCCACGCGTTCGAACCGCTCCCCTGCCGGCCCGCGAAGAGGTCAGCGAGGTGGGCGGCGCCGCCCGCGGAGAGCAGCGCGGTGTCGCCGCGCCGTGCCGCCGGCCCTGCCGGGGCGTCGGCCCTGATGGTGACGCTGCCGCCGGGCGGGTACTTCGGCGCCAGGAAGCTGCGGACGAACTCCGGTCGCTCCGCCAGCAGCCGGCTACGGAAGACCTCCTGCTGCAGGTTGCGACCCAGGTGGAAGCCGAGCTGCTTGACGATGGCCAGCGAGTCGCCGACCGACCACGGGCCCGGCCGGTACCTCAGGAGGTGGAACTCGGGCGGGAGCTGCCCGCGGCGCCGCATCCGGCGTACCGCGGTGTCGACCCCGTGCGCGAAGGCCGCGAGGTTGGCGCGGGCAGGCGGTGAGAGCAGGGCCTCGCTCTGGTGGGCGGCCCGTTCGAAGGCCAGGGTACGGGCGAGGACGTCCGAACCGGCGGCGCGAGCGCCGAACACCTCCGCCAGTCGTCCGGTCGCCCGCCGGCGCAGGACGTCCATCTGCCACAGCCGGTCGTACGCCATCGCGACCCCGACGCCCACGTGGAGATCACGCTCGTCGCCCGCACGGATCCACGGGATGCCGCGATCGTCGCGGTCGATGTCGACGGTCCCGTGCAGGGCCGCCAGGGAAAGTACCCGGGTGCGCCGGAGCGCACGACTGCTCGGCCAGGCGGCCAGGCGCAGGATGCCCGCCGCGGCTCTCATGACGCCTTTTCGGTCTCCGCCTCCGGGAGGGTGTCGTGGCGGCTCAGGTCGGGGATGCGCCGGCCGACCAGCAGGTAGAGCACGACGCTCACCAAGGCCAGAGAGCCGATGGCGAGGAACATGACCGGCCCGCCGAAGGACGCGAGGACGAGACTGCCGAGGAACGGTCCGGTGAACCCGCCGACCTGCGCGAAGGTCTGTGCGCCGAAGTAGGCTCCGCGCCGTTCCTCGGGCGCGATGCGGTCGACGAGCGCGAATTCCGACGGCACGATCAGGGTCTCGGCGACGGTGAACACCACCATCGCCACGATGTAGTGCCACATCTGCTCGGAGATCGCGAAGCCGGCCATCCCGACGAAGGTGAGGATCCCACCGAGGGTGATGGCGTTCAGCGGGTTGTAACGCTGCACGTAGCCGGCGGCGAAGAGCTGGAGAACGATCACCGCCACCGCGTTGGTGGTCATGACCGCGGCGAGCACCCGGGCGCTGTCGGCGAAGTCGATGACGAAGTTCTGGGCGAGCAGCACCGAGATCCTGCTGTGCACCGTCTCCAACAGGATCGCGCCGATGAGCAGGAGGAGCAGGCGGCGGTCCGACATCACCGCCCGGGCCGACTCGCCCAGCCCTCGGACGATGGCGCCCGTGCTGCGGCCGAGCGTCGTCAGCCCGCTGTCC
Organism: Micromonospora reichwaldensis; assembly: GCF_031845925.1. Taxonomy (NCBI): domain Bacteria; kingdom Bacillati; phylum Actinomycetota; class Actinomycetes; order Micromonosporales; family Micromonosporaceae; genus Micromonospora; species Micromonospora reichwaldensis. Next base: position 99,495 of record NZ_JAVRFL010000017.1, read on the forward strand.
TCCGTGGACGGTCGTGGCAGTTGCCGCGTGGCCGTCCAGAGGACGGCGAGGTAGACCAGGTACACGACGGCGGCGGCAGGGAAGGATATCCGGGCGCCGGTGAACCCGAGGGCCACGCCGATCAGCGGACCGACGGCGTAGCCGGCGTTGATCGCGAGGTACTGGTAGGAGAACCACTTCACCCGCAGCGCGACGGGGAGCAGGTCGCTGATGAGTACCTTCGCGACCGGGCTGAAGGCACTGGTGGCGAACGCCATGGACGCGTTGAAGGCGAAGGCCGTCACGGCGTCGCGGGCGAAGTAGAACCCGACGAAGCTGCCGATCACCACCAGCAGGCAGGAGAGCAGGACCCGGCGGCGTCCCACGATGTCGGAGAGCGCGCCGCCGAGGAACCCACCGGAGATGCCGAACAGGACGGATGAGCCGATGACCAGGCCGACCGTCGAGACGGACAGGCCGAGTTCGTTGCGGAGGTAGATGGCGAGGAAGGGAATCGTCACGCCGTTGGCCAGGCTCATCACGCCGGAACCGCCGACGAGGATCCTGGCCAGTCGCGGTGGGCGGAACGCTGCGCTCGCAGCCGGCTCCCGGGTCAACTCGGGTTTCCTTCCGTCTTGTCCTGCTGGTGCTGGAATTCGGTCATTGCCTCGGCGACGGTAGCCGCTCCGGGGTCACGCAACATGCCCTCGTGGCTGGTGGCCACCACCGTCTCGGTCAGGTCCGGCAGCACCAGGTGCCAGCCCTCGGTGTGCCCGCCGTCGTCGGTGGACCTCTCCAGGCCCGCCACCAGCAGCAGTGCGGGCACGGCCAGTGCGGGCGCGGGCTCTGCCATGACCCGTCCCAACGTCCGGTAGTCCTCGAAGGCGTGGGCGAGCCCGCCGATCGTGGCAGCCAGCCCGGGTGCCGCGGTGGAGGCGGCCCACCGCAGGAGTTCCGTGTCGGCCATCCCGGCGGCGGACTGCGGGGAGAGCTCGCGCCACCGGCGGGTGTGCTCGGGAAACGCGAGGGCCACGTCGGAGAGGAAGGCGACCAGCCGGGTCCGCTGGTCGTCGGAGAGGCGCTGGCGCAGGTGTTGCGGGCTCGGTGCGTCGAGCAGGGTGATGCTCCGCACCCGGCGGCCGGCCGCCCGTACCGCGTGGGCGAGGTGCAGCGCCATCGCCCCACCCAGGGAGTGTCCGACGAGGTGGACCCCGGGATCGACGACGGGCAGCAGCTCGGCCAGGCACGCCTGCGCGGCGACGGCGGCGGACGGCGTGCCGTCCTGGGCCCGGAGGAGGTCGCGGGTGTGCAGGGCGTGGAACGGGCGGTCGCGGACGTGCGTCGACAGCCGCGCCATCGAGGCTGCGATCCCGAAGACGCCGGGCAGCGCCACCACGGGTGCCCGGCCTGCCGCGGAGTCCCCCAGCGGCAACAGGTCGACCGGGCGGCGGGACGCGGCACCCGGTCCGGCCTGTCGGGCCCGGCGGACCGCGCCCGACACCGCCCGTACCGTCGGCGCCCTCAGGAAGTCGCGCAGCGGGACGACGACACCGAACTGCCGGCGTACGGCGGCCAGCAGGCGTGTCGCCAGCAGGGAGTTCCCGCCCTGCCGGAAGAAGTCGGTGTCCGGGTCGACCTCGGTGCCGGGCAGCAGCTCGGCCAGGATCGCCAGCAGGGACCGCGTGACGTCGTCGACGCCCGCGGGCACGTGTGGCGTCAGGACGGAGCCGGGGTCGGGCAGGGCTGCCCGGTCGAGTTTGCCGTTGGCGGTTCGCGGCAACGCGTCGACGAGGACGAACGCCGACGGAACGGCGTACCCCGGAAGCCGACCCTCCATCCAGGAGCGCACCTCCGCCGGGCCGGCGTCACCGTCACCGACGACATACGCCACCAGCCGCGTTCCCGTGCCGGGTGCGGTGTGCGGCACCACCGCGGCCTGCCGCACCCCGGGCAGGGCGAGCAGGGCGGCGTGCACCTCCCCCAGCTCCAGGCGGTAGCCGCGGATCTTGACCTGGTCGTCGTCGCGCCCGTGGTACTCGTACTCGCCGGAGGGCGTCCGCCGGGCGAGGTCCCCGGAGCGATATCCGCGTACGGGCCGGCCCTGCGCGTCGGTGACGGTGACGAACCGCTGCGCGGTGAGTTCCGGCTGCCCCAGGTATCCGAGGGCCACGCCCGCGCCCGTGACGATGATCTGCCCGATCCGACCGTCGGCGACCGGCTGGTCGTCGGTGTCCCACAGCAGGAAGTCGAGGTCGGGAAGGGGCGCGCCGATCAGGCTGGTCGTGCCGGCGAGGTCGGGGGCGAGGATCCGGCGGTACGACGCGTGGACGGTGGTCTCGGTGATCCCGTACATGTTGACCAGTTCGGGCGCGGCGTCGCCGTACTTGGCGACCCACGGCCGCAGGTCCGCGAACCGGAGCGCCTCACCGCCGAAGACCACCCACCGCAGCGGCAGCCGGTCGTCGTACTCGTCCTCCTGGGCCGCCAGCGAACTGAAGGCGGTGGGCGTCTGGCTGAGCATCGTGACCCGCTCCGCCCGCAGCAGGCGCCGCAGGGCTACCGGGTCCCGCATGACCTCGCCCGCGACGACGACCACACACCCGCCGGTGAGCAGCGCCCCCCACATCTCCCACACCGAGAAGTCGAAGGCGAACGAGTGCGCCATGGTCCACACGTCGCCCGGCCCGAACCCGAACAGTGGCTGCGTGGTGCCGATCAGGCGCAGGACGTTGGCGTGGGAGACCTCGATTCCCTTGGGACGGCCGGTCGTGCCCGAGGTGTGGATGACGTACGCCCGGTCGGTGGGCGCGATCGGGCGGACCGGTGCGGCGGGCGGGTCCGGCTGCTCCCCGCCGCCGTCCGGCGCGTCGAGCAGGACAGCCGCGGCCGTCGCGGGCAGGGAGTCGGCCAGCGTACCCGTGGTGATCACCAGGGACGGCGCCGCGTCACCGACGATCGTGCCGGTACGGGCGGCGGGCGCCTCCGGGTCGAGCGGCAGGTACGCGGCACCCGTGCGGAGCACCGCCAGCGCCGCCACGATCATCCGCGCCGAGCGGGGCAGCAGCACGCCGACCGGCCGGCCGGACGGCGCGACGGCCGCGATCCGGCCGGCCAGGGCCCGGGAGGCGGTGGCCAGTTCCCGGTACGTCAGGGCCTGCCGGTCGCAGCGGACGGCGACCCGGTCGGGGTGCCGTCCGGCGACCTCGTCGAAGGCGGCGACCAGGTTGTCGGCGGTGACCGGTGCGGTGGCGACCGGGCCGACCTCCGGTGTGGACACCTCGCGGCGTCCGGCGAGCCGCCGACGCAGCCGTAGCGCGCGTTCGGTCGACGTCATGAGCATCTCTCCCCAGGTCTCGTCCCGCCGGTCCTCACAGGGCGAGCACCAGCGGGACGATCAGCCCTGCCGCTTCGACCCGCGACACGTACGCGCCCCAGTGCGGGGAGTCGATGAGCGTCGCCGTCGCGCGGTGGTCGATCTCCAGGGACTGGCCGCTCACCTCCCGCCAGATCTCCCCGAGCGCCCCGCGGTCCCCGTCGTCGACGAGCGTCGCCTCCTCCACCGGCCGGTCCGGGCTGCCCAGGAAGAACCTCAGCAGCCGGTCGGCCGCCCCGGCGAGCCGGTCGACGGCCTCCGGGGTGAACAGCGACCGGTCGTACTCGATGGTCAGCCCGATCCGGTCCTCGTCGGTGAAGTGCAGCAACAGGTCGAAGCGGCTCGTCTGCGCGCCCAGCGGGGTCACGCTCGTGTCCAGGCCCGGCAGCGCGGCGACACCGTGCATCGACCGGGCGACGGAGACCACGACCTGCACCAGGGGGTTTACCCCGGGTCGACGGGGTGCTCCCACGAGGTCCACGATCTTCTGCAACGGCAGGCTCTGGTGGTCCAGGGCGTTCAGGGCGCTGTCCCGGACCGATGCGACGACGGCCCGCGCGCTGTGCTCCGGGTCGACCTGGTAGCGGAACGGCACGGTGTTGGCGAAGAAGCCGACGAGGTCCCTCGTCTCCGCCGGGTGCCGACCGGCGACGGCCGCGCCGATCACCACGTCCGACTGCTGGGCGAGCTTCGCCATCAGCACCGCGCTGACGGCGTGCACGACCATGAAGAGGGTCACGTGGTGCTGCTGCGCGAACGCCCTGACCTCGGCGGAGAAGGTCTCGTCCCACTCCCGGCGGCGCCGGCCCGCGGTCCGCGTACGGTCCTCGGTCCGCTCCAGGTCGGTCGCGAGGGCGAGTTCCCCGTCGTAGCCCTTCAGGTAGGACCGCCAGAAGTCGCCGTCGCGTCGGGCCGGCGCCGATTCGAGGTGGTCCTGCTGCCAGCGGGAGTAGTCGCCGTACTGGATCGGCAGCGGGGGCAGGTCCGCCTCCCGTCCCGCCCGGTGGGCCGCGTACGACTCCGCGATCTCCCGCAGGATCAGCTCGTTGGACCAGCCGTCCGTGACCACGTGGTGGCTCGTCCATTCGAGCACGTGCTCCCGGTCGGCGAAGCGGTACAGGGTGGCCCGGGTCAGCACGCCGCCGAGGTCGATGCGCCGCGTCGCCCGCTGCCGGACGTACTCCAGCATCGCCTCGGTGTCCCCCTCCGCGACCGCCGCGTCGGTGGCCTCCCGGACCCGCAGGTGCGGCTTCGCGTCGGGGTCCACGACCAGCAACGGCACGCCGTCGCGTTCGACGATCCGGCTGGACAACACCTCGTGCCGCGCGACGAGCCGGTCGACGGCCGCCCGCAGCGCGATCACGTCGAGGTCACCACGCAGATGTAGGAGGTACCCGTCGGTGTAGGCGCCGTCGGAGTCGAGCTGGTCGAGGTACCAGAGGCTCGACTGCGCCATGGACAGCGGGAACTCCCGCAGGCCGGCGGGCCTCGCCGGGACCGATACCTCCGATTCCCGGTCGTCGGTCAGCGCCGCCTCGACCCGGGCGGCGAAACCCCGTAGCGTCGGGTTCTCGAACAGCTCCCGGATCGGCAGGCGGACCCCGAGGCGGTCCCCCAGCCGGGCGAGGACCTGCGTCGCGTGCAGGGAGTGCCCGCCCAGATCGAAGAAGCTGACCTGGGGCCCGGGCCGGCGACCGGGGAGCACGGAGGCCCAGATCTCGGCGACGGCCTCCTCCGTCGGGGTCATCGGGGCGGGGCTGTCCCCGGTCGGTTCGTCGACCGGGGACAGGGCCGTCGCCGCCAGCGCGCGGGTGTCGACCTTGCCGTGGCTCGTCCGCGGCAACTGGTCGACGCGGACGAGGAAGTCCGGGATGGCGTTGCGGGGCAGGACCTGGCTGAGCCCGGAGCGCACCTCCTCGGGCCGCAGGTCCCGGCGGACCAGGGAGCCCTCGGTCGCACCGCCGGCGCCGCCGGAGACCACCTCCGGTACGAAGAACCCGGCGAGTTGCTTGCCGCCGTCGGCGGACTGCCGGACGATCACCACGCTCTCCTGGACGCCCTCGACGCCGGCGAGGGCGCGGCCGACCTCGTCCAGTTCGACCCGGTTCCCTCTGATCTTGAGCTGGTTGTCGATCCGGCCGAGGAACTCCACCGAGCCGTCAGCCAGCCGGCGGCCGCGGTCACCGGTCCGGTACATGACGCCGTCCCCGTCGCCGGCGAAGGGGTCGCTGACGAAGACCGCGGCGGTCCGGTCGGGGTCGTTGACGTAGCCGCCGCCGACGCAGACGCCACCGGCGTACAGCTCGCCCGGCGTGCCGGTGGGCACCGGCTCCCGGCCGCCGTCCAGCACGTACAGGGCGGTGTTGCGCGCGGGCCGGCCGAGGGGGACGGAGGCGTCCCGCTCGTCGACGTCCGCCGCGACGAGGTGGTGCAGGACGTCGTCGGACGTCTCGGTCGCCCCCCACATGTTCAGCAGCCCCACCCCGGGCAGCAGCCGGCGGAACGTGTTGGCGGACTGCGGGGTCAGCGTCTCCGCCTGCGAGGCGACCCAGCGCAGGCGGAACGGGGGGAACGCGTCGACGCCGTAGAACGCGAGTTCGGCGCACATGATGTTGAGCACGGAGGGCGTCACCTCCAGCACGGTGACCCCGTCCTCGGCCACGGCCCGCAGCAGCGACGCCGCGTCCTGACCGATCTCGTCCGGGTAGATCACGGTCGTGGCGCCGACGGCGAGCGGTGCGAGGAACTGCCAGACGGAGATGTCGAAGGTGGCGGCGGCGTCCTGGGCCAGCCGGTCGCCGGGCCGCAGGTCCAGTTGCTGGATCTTGGCGTCGATGTGGTTGAGCATGCCGTCGTGCCGGATCAGGGCACCCTTGGGGTCGCCCGTGGATCCCGAGGTGAAGAGGATGTACGCGCTGTCCCGACCGCCCGGTGCGGGGCCGAGCGCGACCGGCGTGCCGGCGGCGGCGAGGACGTCCGCCAGATCGGCCAGCTCGACCTCACCGATCGCGGCCAACGCGGCGCGGTGCGTCTTGTCGCACACCACCAGCCTCGCCTCCGCCCGTTGGACCATGCGGGCGACGCGTGCGGCCGGGCCCTGCGGCAGCGGCAGGTACACCGCGCCGAGGCGGAGGATGGCGAGGGTGACGACGAGGTAGTCGATGTTCCGGCCGCTGGCCAGGCCGACCACGGTGCCGTGGCCCACCTGCCGGTCACGCAGCCATCCGGCCGCCCGCTCGACGTGCGCGGCGAGCTCCCGGTAGGTAATCTCGCGGCCGCGGCAGACGGCGGCCACCTCGTCGGGGAACGTCCGCACCGAATGGGCCATCCGTTCGAGGAAGCCCGTGGCCGTCGCCGGCTCGACCGGCCCGCGTGAGATCTCCACCAACGCCCGGTACCGCTGCTCACCGAGCAGCGCGACCTGCGTCGGCTCGTCGTCTGGCTGGTCGACGACGCTGGTCAGCGCCCGCAGGAAGATGTCCGCCACCTCGTGGAGCTGGTCCTCCGAGATCCGCTCCATGTTCGCTTCGAGGTCGAGCGTGAGCAGTCGACTGAACGGATCCTTGTTGAACTCGGCCCGCAGGGTGAAGTTCGTCTGGATGTAGCCGAAGCCGTCGACCACCTCGATGCCCGTGGCGTGGGCGAGCCGTTCGTAGCCGTGGAAGTGGGTGTAGTTGAACATGATGTCGGTCAGCTCGGGCACGCCGGCGAGACGGAGCATCTCGGCGTGCGGGAAGCGCCGTACCGGCAGCAGCTCCCGCTCCTTGTCGCTGGCCGCCGCGATCAGGTCGCGCCAGGTGCGACCCCGCGGCCGGAGCCGGAAGGGTACGAGGTTGAGGTGCAGGCCGATGACCTCTGTGCCGCCCTCCTCCTCGACCCGCCCGTTGGCGGCGACGCCGAGCACGACGTCGTCGCGTCCCGTGAGCGCCATCACCACCCGCGAGTGGACGGCCATCACCACGTGTTTGACCGACACCCCGCAGGCGGCGGCGAGCTGGTGCAGGCGGTCGGAGAGTTCCGCCGGGAGGTCCACGCTGAGGAAGCCCATCCGCCCCTCGTGGACGGCGCCGGAGCCCCGGGCCAGGCGGGGCAGCAGGCTCGGCTCGACGTCGGCCAGCTCCCGCCGCCAGAACTCCCGGACCGCCTCGTCGCGGAGCACGGCCTGTTCCTCGGCGATGAAGTCGGCGTACCGGCGGACGGGCAGGGCACGGTCGTGCGACGCGATGCCCTGCAGGTCCTGCCAGTAGTCGACGAGGATCTCCGCGAGCAGTGACGTCTCGCTCCACCCGTCGAACATCGTGTCGTGGAAGCTCATGGAGAACATGAACTCGTCCGGGCCGAGCAGGTGCGCCGTGAACCGGACCAGTGGCGGCTGCGCCCAGTCGTACGGGTTGCTCATCTCCCGGCGTTGCCAGGCCTCGAACTCGGCCAGCTGCCGGTCCTCGTCGAACCGGCTCAGGTCCGTCACGTTCAGCGGGGTCCGGGCCCGCGCGTGGACGACCTGGAGCGGTTGCGAGAAGCCGGACAGGTGGAACGACGTCCGCAGGATCTCGTGGCGCTCGGTCACCCGCGCGAGCGCGCGGCTCATGGCGTCGTGGTCGAACCTGGCGCGCAACCGGAACATGAAGATGTCGCAGTACATGTTGACGCCCTCGGCGTACGCGCTGTGGAAGAGCACGCCGGCCTGGAGGGTGGCCAACGGGTAGGCGTCGACCGCGTCGGCCGGCAGGTGCGCCCGGTCCGCCGGATCGATGAGGCTGAACGGCGCGACCGGCGGGTCGACCGACTCGTCCGTGGTGACCGCGTACGCGGCCAGCGCACGGGGCGTTTTCAGCTCGTAGATGTCGGCCAGGTCCAGCGTCATCCCGCGGTTCGCCGCCGCCGCACGCAGCTGCACGGCGATGATGGAGTCCCCGCCGATGCCGAAGAAGGAGTCGTCGGGTCCCACCCCCTCGACGCCGAGCACCTCCTCGAACAGCGCGCAGATCGCCCGCTCCACCGTCGCCGTCGAAGCGTCGGCGACCGCCTCCGTGGCCATCGGCGCCCGGAGCTGGTTGGCCGGGGTCGGTGCGGGCAGGAGCGTGAAGTCGACCTTCCCGTTGGCGTTCAGGGGGATCTCCGGCACCGGGACGACGAACGCCGGGAGCATGTACGACGGCAGGCTCGCCCGCAGCAGTTCCGGAACATCCCCCAGCTCGCAGCCGGGGTCGTGGGTCACGTACGCGACGATCTGCGTCCGGTTGCTGCCGCCGCCCGCCGCCGCCTGACCGGCCCGGACGAGACTGCGGACCGAGGAGATCCGCCCGGACACCGCCTCCTGCTTCACCACCGGATTGCGCTGCGGCCGCGCCCGACGGACCGTCACCGCGACCTGCCCGACGCCGGGTACCGCGGTCAGCGCCGCGTGGATCTCCCCGAGCTCGACCCGGTGCCCACGGATCTTGACCTGGTCGTCGGCCCGCCCCAGGTACTCGTACTCCCCGTCGGGGGTCAGCCGCGCGAGGTCACCGGACCGGTATCCCCGCACGGGCCTGCCGTCGACGGTCAGGTCGAGGAACCGCTCAGCGGTCGCTCCGGGCTGGCCCAGGTATCCGATCGCCACCCCCGGTCCGGTCACGATGATCTCGCCGGTCCGGCCCGGGTCCACCGGCCGGCCCTGCTCGTCCCCGAGCAGGAAGTCGAGGTCCGCCAGCGGACGACCGATGAGGCTGGCCGTGCTCGTCAGGTCGGCCGCCAGGACCCTGCGGTACGAGGAGTGGACCGTCGTCTCCGTGATGCCGTACATGTTGATTAGCTGCGGCTGCTGGTCGCCGTACCTGTCCACCCAGGGCCGGAGGTCACCGAAGCGCAGCGCCTCGCCGCCGAAGACCACCCACTTCAGCGGCAGCCTGTCGGGCTGGGAGACCTCGTGCGCCACCAGGCTGTTGAAGGCGGTGGGCGTCTGGCTGAGCATCGTCACCCGTTCGTCGGCGAGCAACGCGCGGAAGGCCACCGGGTCCCGCGCGACGTCCTGTCCCACGACGACCAGCCGGCCGCCGGACAGCAGCGCGCCCCACATCTCCCAGACGGAGAAGTCGAAGGCGAACGAATGGAACATCGTCCAGACGTCCCCGGCGCCGAAGCCGAACTGCGGCCGGGTGGCCCGGATCAGGCGCAGCACGTTGCCGTGGCTGACCTCCACGCCCTTCGGCCGCCCGGTGGTGCCCGAGGTGTAGATCACGTAGGCGCGGGTGTCCCACGCCGCGGGGCACGGCCCGCCGGTGTCGTCGCCGTGGTCCTCCGCGGCGTCCTGCGGCCCCAGCACCGGGATGTCGGGCGGCAGCAGCTGCGCCAGCTCGGGAGTCGTCACCACCACCGAGGGCGTCGCGTCGGCCACGATCAGCCTCAGCCGGGCGGCGGGGGTGGACGGATCGACCGGCACGTACGCCGCGCCCACCCACAGCACCGCCAGGCTCGCGACCACCATGTCCACCGAACGCGGCAGGAGCAGCAGCACCGGACGCGACGGGTCGTCGACCCGCGCCCTGATCGCCGCGGCGAGCGCCGTCGAGCGGGCGGCCACCTCGGCGTACGACATCCGCCGGTCTCCGCAGCACACCGCGACGCTGTCCGGGTGAGCGCGGACGACCTCGTCGAACGACTCCACCAGATTACCGACGGCACCATCGGAAGCAGTCATCATCTCCGCCTTAGCTGAGTCGAACCGGGTCGTGGGCGAGTGCTGTGGACGGCCGTCGGACCAACCGGGCGAGGTTCTCGGAGAACCGCCGGCACACCTCGGCTGCCGTCTCCGCCGACACGAGATTGCGTTGATGGACGAGGCGGAACGCGAGTCCGCCCGCGTCGAGGGCGCCGTAGAGGCTCGTCGCGAAGGCGACGTCCACGGGCGGCACGTCGACCGTCTCGACGTCGTGGGAACCGATCCGTCGCCGCCGTCGGCTCCAGGGCACGGACAGTCCGACGTCGCCGCCGTCCACCGGCTGCTGGAGCGTCAGCGTCGCCTGGAAGAGCGGATTCTGGCCGTGCCGGTCCGCGGCGAGTGCCCGGACCAGGTCGCTGAAGGGAACGTCCGCCGTCGACAGTGCCGCCCGCAGTTCCCGCCACAGGCGTTCCTCGAGTGCCGACGGATCGGGCCGGTCGGTCAGGTCACCGAGGACGGGCACCATGTTGACCAGGTAGCCGACGGTGCCGGCGAAGCGCTGGTCGGTGCGCCCGTGGTGCGGTGCGCCGACCACGATCCGCGGCTCCCCGGTCACCTCGTGCAGGGCTTGGACGTAGGCGGCCAGCAGGGAGACGAACGGGGTGAAGCCGCGCCGCGCCGCGTGCCGGTGGAGGGCCCGTACGACGTCCGGGTCGGCCTCGAAGTCGAGCCAGCCGGCCCGGTGCCGGTCCGGGTCCGGCCGTCGGCGTGCAGACCCGCCGCCAGCAGGCCGTTGCGGAAAGAGTACGAGGTCACGCAGTGGCCGCCACTTCTCCGCCAGGGCCGTGACCCGGTCACGCCGGTCGGGATCGCGTCGCGCCTGCTGCTGCAGCCGGGCCCAGTCGGTGGCGTCCGCCGCGCCCGGTCCCGCCGTGGCCGGTGGGGCGTCGCCGCCCGTGATCCGGGGCAGGATCTCGGCGAGCAGGAGCTGGAGCGACCAGTGGTCGACGACCGCGTGATGACACGCCACGAGAAGCACCGTGCCGTCCGGCGGGTACGCCACCCCCACCCGCACCAACGGGCCCTTCACCAGGTCGAAGGGGCGGTAGGCCCGCTCGTGCAGGTAGGCCCGTACCGCCTCGTCGGGGCCGTCCGGGAAGGCCCGGCACTCCCAGTCGACCGTGCCCTGCCCATGCACGTTCTGGACGCCGGATCCGAGCGGTCCGAGGGTCGTACGCAGCGCGGGGTGCCGCGCGACGGCCTCGTCGATCGCGGCCCGCAGCAGGTCCTCGTCGACGCGGCCGGAGAGGCGCAGGGCGATCGCCAGGTTGTTCGCCCGGTTGCCGCGGGACACCTCGTCGTAGAAGTGCAGCTCCACCTGGCCGGCCGAGGCGGGGCTCACCGCGCCGGTCTCCGCCGGCAGCGGCACGGCGGCCGGGCCGGGGCTCGCGGCGGCGGCGACCAGCTCGGCCACCGACCGGTCGCCGAAGAACAGCTCGGCGTCCAGGGTGCCGTCCACCAACCGCTCGACCGCCGCCTTGAGTTCGATCAGACGCAGCGAACCGAGTCCCAGCGCCGCCAGCGGCAGCGACGCGTCCCACTCGGTCCCTTCGAGGTTCGCGTACCGCCGGACGAGCTGTTCCACCGCAAGGGACCGGTCGCCGGGGTGGGTGTCGGCGGCGGCCCGCCCGGGCGCCACGGACGGGACCGCCGGCACGACGAGCTTGAGCCGCCCGCCGACGAACTGCTCCCTGGTGGCCCGCCGGCGGACCTTCCCGCTGGAGGTCTTCGGTATCGCGCCGGGCATGACGACGACCACGTCGTCGAGGTCCAACCCGCACTCGGTGGCCACCCGACGCCGCAGCCCACCGGTCAACGACGCGAGCAGCGCGGGGTCCGCGAGCAGCCGCGCCAGCCCGCTGCGGGAGGCCTCGACCACCAGCACCACCCGCTGGTCACCGGTCTCCGGCTGGAACGCCGCGGCGCCGCCCTGGCGCAGGTGCGCGTCGCCCGCGGTGGCGACGGCCTCGATGTCGTGCGGGTGGTAGTTGCGGCCCGCGCGGATGATCAGATCCTTCTGGCGCCCCGCGACGTAGAGTTCGCCGTCGTGCATCGCGCCGAGGTCCCCGGTACGCAGGAACGTCCCCTGCCGGCCGCCGACGGTGGCGGCGAACGTCGCGGCGGAGTCGGACCTGCCCCAGTACCCGGCGGCCACCCCGCCGGAGCTCACGCAGATCTCGCCCACCTCGCCCGCCGCGCAGGGTGCGCCGTCGGCGCGGCGCACGGCGACCGCCGTACCCGGTGGCGGGGTGCCGCAGGAGACCAGCGTGACCGGGTCCGTCCCCGCTGCTCCGGTCGCCCCCGTCAGCCGGCCCGTCTCGAGGGCGTGCCGGTCGAAGGTGCCGGCGCGGTAGCCGGTCGACGCCTCGGGGCCGCTGACGAAGAGTGTCGCCTCCGCCAGGCCGTAGCACGGATAGAACGCCCGGCGGTCGAACCCGAGCGGCGCGTACGCGGCGGAGAACGCGTCCATCGTCCGCCCGTCCACCGGCTCCGCGCCGTTGAAGGCGATCCGCCACGAGCTGAGGTCGATCCCGTCGAGCAGCCCGGCGTCGAAGCGGTCCGCCAGGAGCTGGTAGGCGAAGTTGGGTCCACCGGAGAGGGTCGCCCTGAACCGGGACACCTCCGCCGGCCACCGCAGCGGATTGCGGACGAACGCGAACGTGTCGAGCAGGATCGCCGGTACGCCCACGAACAGCGGCAGCAACGTGGTGCCGATGAGACCCATGTCGTGGTACATCGGCAGCCAGCTGAGCACCACGTCGTCGGTGGTGATCCCGAAGCCGGCCGCGATGGCCCGGTGGTTGTCGGTGAGGTTGCCGTGGCCGACCATGACCCCCTTGGGATCGCCCGTCGATCCGGAGGTGTACTGGAGGAAGGCGAGGTCGCCCGGCGCCGGCCGGTGGGGGCCCACCGGAGCGGCCTGCGCCCGCACCGCCTCGATCGGGTGCACCGCCGGTCCGCCCGGCTCGGCCGCCAGCCCCGACAGCGCTTCGACCAGCTTCGCGGTGGTCAGCGCGTGGGTGGCTCCGCAGTCGCGCACGACGGTGGTGACGCGGTCGAGGCGCGCGTTCGGGCCCGGCGGGTAGAGCGGCACCGCGACCACGTTGGCGTAGAGGCAGCCGAGGAAGGCCGTGACGTAGTCGAGACCGGGTGGGAAGAGCAGCAGCGCCCGGTCGCCGGGTTCGGCGATCGACCGCAGGTGGCCGGCCACGGTACGAGCGCCCTCGTCGAGCTGCCCGTACGTGGTGGTGGTCGTCGCCCCGGCACTGTCGACGAAGGTCAGCGCGGGGTCGTCGGCCCGGGTGTCCGCCCAGGCCGACAGGGCCGCGATGAGCGAGGTGTGCGTCATGGTCGTCGCTCAGTGGACCGGGGCCAGGGACGCTTCGTCGCTGACGGCGTCCGGGCTGTCCTCGTCGACCAGCAGCTGGACCTGGTCCACGGCGGCGCGGATCCGGCGGACGACCTCCGCTCTGCTGGAGCCCGTGGCGATGACGTGCCCCAGGCGGTCGTAGCCGTTTCGCGGTGGCCGCACGGACGTGCCGGGGGACGCCGTCACGGCCACCTGTTCGACGCCGTCGAGGTGCTCGATCTCCGCCCCGGCCGCGGTACCCCGGAGCGTCCCGGGTCGGGGAGCCACCAGGAACTCGATCGCGGCGTACCCGTGCGTGGTCGAGGAGAGCCGGGTCGGTCCCCCGACGGCCGCGGCCAGCTGCGCGGCGAGCAGGTCCGAGCCGGTGGCGAGGCGGTAGAGCTCGGGGATCATCCCGCCGGCCGGGCGGGGATTGATCTCGATGATGGCCGGGCCGGACGGCGTGAGGCGTACCTCGGTGTGGGTCGCCCCGTGTGACATCCCGACCGTGGCGAGCGCCCGCAGGACGGCATCCACCATCTCGGTCGCCTGGTCCGCCGGCAGGTCCGCGGGGAAGACGTGACCGAGCTCCGCGAAGTACGGCCCACCGGTCACCTGCTTCTCGGTGATCCCGAGACAGCGGTTCCCGGTGCTCTCGCCGAACACCTCGACGCTGAACTCGGCACCCCGCACGTACTCCTCGACCAGCGCGCAGCGGGCGGTCGGCATGCCCCGGACGTTGACGCGCATCGCCAGGACCGCCGCCACGTGCGCGGTCGCCTCCTCGACGGTGGCGCAGAGCAGCACGGCGTTCGAGCCGGAGTCGTCCGCGGGCTTGACCACGCACGGCAGTCCGACCTCGCGCACCGCGGCAGCGGCCCGCGCCGGGTCCGTCACCGCGACGAAGCGGGGTTGCCGGATCCCGCTGTCCCGCAGTGCCTCCCGCAGCAGGGCCTTGTTCCGACAGGCGGCCACGGCTGCCGGCGGGTTACCCGGCAGTCCCAGCCAGTCGGCCAGCTCGGCGGCGAGCACGGTGTAGAAGTCGCTCGTCGTAGTCACCCCGGCGAGCTGTTCACGACGGAACCTGCCCTGGATGAGCGAGCGCAGGGCCGGCAGGTCGTGAGTCTCGCAGACGATGACCTCGCAGTCGGTGTCGGCGAGCCCCGGGTAGCGGTCGGGACGGTCGGTGAGCAGCACCGGACGCAGCCCCATCCGTCGTGCGACGCTCAGGGCGAGCACGCCGGTCCCGCTCGTGTTCGCCTCCAGGAACAACAGGTGCCGCTCGCCGTCCGTACGCGGGACGTCGTCCGTCCGCGACCAGCTCACGGCGACCTCGCCGGGGCTGATCGGACGCGGCCGGTCCGCCGCGTCCATCTCGTCCAGGCGGTCGGCGGCCCATCCGTCGTCGTAGACGGTCTGCGCGTACCGGTCGCCGCGATCGGGGAAGATGCCGACGATCCGGGTCCCCGGCTCCGCCCGGCGAGCCACGTCCTTCAACACCTGGTAGACCGAGCCCGACGTGTTGCCGCCGAAGATCTGCTGCTCGCGGGCCAGGTCACGGGTGGCACCGAACGCCTCCCGGTCGTTGAGCCAGTGCACCTCGTCGATCTGGCGACGGTCCAGGTTGGCGGGCTCGAGGCTGTTGCCGAGTCCGCCCTGCAACCTGGTGGGCACGTCCGGCTGACCGAACAGCACGCTGCCCACGCAGTCCACCCCCACCACCCGCAGCTCGGGCAGCGCGCGTCGCAGCGCCCGGGCCGAGCCGCACAGCGATCCACCGGTGCCGACCGCCCCGACCAGGACGTCGAAGGAGGTGAGGTCCCCCAGCAGCTCCCCGGCCAGGGACCGGTACGCACCCGGGTTGTCCGGATTCCGGTACTGCTCGGGAAAGAACGCACCCGGCAGGGCTTCGAGGAGCTCGTGCAGCCGTTCGAGGCGGGCACCCTGCCAGCCCTGGCTGGACATCCGGTCGACGACGTGCACCTGGCAGCCCAGGGCGCGCAGCTTGGCGAGGGTCACGGGGTCGATCCGGGGGTCGGTGACGACGTGCACCGGATGGCCCAGGGCGGTGCCGACGAGGGCGACTCCCAGCGCCATCGTGCCGGAGGAACTCTCGACGATCGGCGCACCCGGTCGGAGCACGCCCAGCCGTCTGGCCTCGAGGATCACGTAGCGGGCGACCCGGTCCTTCATCGCGAAGAGGTTCTGGAGTTCGAGTTTGGCGTACACCTCGACGCGCGGGTCGACATCCATTCTCAGCCTGATCAACGGCGTGTGCCCGATGGCGTCGACGACGTTCTGGAAGATCACGCGCTGGCCCCCGATCGTCCGTGGGTGCCGACGTCGCTCGCGCCCACCCGGGCTGCTCCGCTAAAGATCGTCATTCTTCCCCGATTCGACGCTCATCGACGCCCGAGCAGTGCCCGAGCGGAACCTCGCCGTTCACGACGGTCGTCCCACTGCTGCCGGAGGAGCCGGAACTCGTCCGCCTGGCTGGCGAGCAGGTCGGCCAACGCCTGCGGATTGACCGAGCCCGTCGACCGCTTTCCACGAATTGCCTTCTCGATGTCGAAGGCGTCGGCGAGCACGCGTGCGGCGTCGGAGACCTGGTATCCGTGCCGGCCGGCGACCTCGACCAACAGCCCGGGGTCTCCGGGATGGGGCGGGATGTCGGACGAAATGGCGGCGGCGATGTACTGCCCGACGACGATCTGGGCGTCGCGCCAGGGGATCCCGTCGTTGAGGGTAAGGTCGTTCGCCAGTGCGAACGCGCCCAGATACTCCCGCCGGCAGGCCTCCCGCATCCGGTCGGACCGGAAACGCAGGTTGTCGACGACGGTCGAGAAGAGCCGCAGGGCCGTCCGCGTGGTGGAGACGGAGACATGGAGGTTCGCGGTCGCCTCCTTGGACACCTCCACCATGTTGGAATAGGGCGTCGAGCGTTGGGCGAGGACGATGTCCACACCGAAGGCGCCGAGATGCGCCAGCTTTCCGCGGATCCGTTCCAGGATCGGGAAGTTCTTCTTCTGCGGCATCGCCGCAGAAATGCCGGAAAGCTCGTCGGGCAGGTCGATGAAGGCGTACTCGTTGCTGCCCCAGGTCATGAGGTCGGTGACGAAGCGGCTCAGCTCGGCACCCAGAATGGAGAATTCCGCCATCATCTCCACGGCCAGCGACCGGGACGCCACGGCGGTCAGGGCGTGCGGAACCGGTCCCGCGAAGCCGAGCAGGTGCGCCATGCGGTGACGGTCCCAGGGCAGCTGCTGGCCGGCCATCGAGCCCGCGCCGAGCGGCGAGAGGTCGTTGCCGTCGTAGGTGGCGAGCCAGCGGCGCAGGTTGTGCAGAATCTGCTGGGAGAGGGCGGCCAGGTAGAAGCCGGGGGTGATCACCTGGGCCGCCTGGAGGTGGGTGTATCCCGGCATCAGCAGATCGGTCGTGCCGTCGGCGAGCCGATGGACAGCCTCACCGAGGCCCAGCAGGTCATCCGCCGCCCCACCGAGCCACTCGCGTGCCGCGAGAGCGTGTGCGGTCGCCTGAGAGTCGTTACGACTGCGGTCGACGTGCCAGGTCGGGACCGGCTCGGTCAACTGACCATGCACCCACTGCTCGATGGCCATCGACGTGTCGGACATGTTGGTGGCGGGGTCGGCGCTGAGCGTGGACTCGTCGATCCTGCCAAGCTTGTCCGCGATGTCTCGTCGTTGATCGCCGGTGATGACCCCCATCCGCTCGTACTCGAGCAGGAGAACCGCTTCCACAGCGAGATAGTGGGGAAGCAGGTGGGTCATGTCGAAGTCGAACTGCGGTCGGAGGATTTCATCATGCACCTGACGGGACGGACCGCTGGACAACCGTCCTGACATCAGGGCGGAGCCCTGGGGAACGAGTTGCAACTGAAGACCCCCGTTACGGAGTTGCACGGCCGGACTGCAACCCGAATCCGCACCCTGGGGCGCGTGACATCGCCTGCGGATCGGACCGCCTCGAATGAAGGACAGTCACCTGAGGTGGGTGCGACGATTCACAAGGAAGGCGCGATCGGCGGCGCTGGACGCATTCGACGCTTGCCGTCAGCAGACATGGAACCAACTCCCCCGTGGAGCGACTACGACATCGTGCAGGCAACGGAGCGTGAATCGGCAGTTCGCGCCAATACGCGGTCTTCGATGGGGCGAGATTAGCCGCGTGCCTCATGCCTCGCAAGGGACTGCATTTCGCGCGCTATGTCTGGTACAGGTCGCATTTGTTCTTCCCAGACCCGGCTCCGAAGCACCCGCCTGGGCACCCTGACGATGGTGGGAGCTTTTCCCTCGTCCGGGGCCACCCACGGCCATCGATACTGCTGGCAGGCTCACGGCCAGGACCAACGAGCGCCATTGGCGCGTGGAAACTCGTAGCGTCTCAGGGGATTTGGTCGACCCCGCCCCCTCGTCAGCCGACGCGGGACAGCGCCTGCCTGCACGTGGCCCCTTCAAGCGGAACTCCAGGCTCCGTCGATGACGCTGACTGGAAGTATCCCCCGCGACTACCGACCGTCCGGGCGGTCATGCATTCCGGCCTCCCGGACGGCGACGCTGGAGCCCGCGTCGAACGCCTTCGCCATCGCCTTCAGCGACCGCTTCCCGGCCGCCGGCGGGCTGGTGGTGGTCGATCCGGCTGCCGAGGCAGCCTCGGCCTGCCTGAACGATGCGGCCATCGCCGGTGAACGCCCTCTCATCGGTCCTCGGAAGTGAGCGCCTGGGCGACCTCCGCAAAGGCGCGGACGCGGGCAGTGGCGCCGTCGGCGCGCCAGAGCAGTCCCCACCGCAGGGGTTGCGCGTCGCGGAGATGCACGTACGCGACGTCGGGGCGGGCGTAGTAGCGCCTGGCGTTGTCGCCGTAAGGAAAGACGCCGAGTCCGGCACCGACGTGCGTGAGGATCTCGTGGAACGTCGCGCCGGGGAGCCCGGCGCTGATGGGTCGCCCGGCCGGGGTGGCGTGCGGGGTGCGGTCGGCGCGCAGGGATGACGGCAGGGTGTCGGGCAGTTGCAGCATGGTGACATCGGCCAGGTCCTCGACCGAAACAGCGTCGCGACCGGCGAAGGGGTGCCCGACCGGCACGGCCAGGAACCGCGCCTCGGACACCAGGACCGGGCCGGTGCCGATGTCGGGCTCGTCCACGGGGAAGGTGGCCAGGGCGAGGTCGCCGCCACGACCCGCACCACATGTTCCGCGCCAACTTCCCGGTACAGGGCTGAGGCAGAAATCCCGATCACGAGTGCACGTCGTCGGCGCCGGGACCGCCGCATCGGCATGACAATGCCGATCACGGCGAGTGCGGCGGCTTGGCCTTCTGCGGGTAGATCGTCTCGTGACGCGCCAGCATGGCAACGAACTCGCCGATCTTCCGCTCCCGGGTCTGCGCCCGTTTGACCCCATTGACGCGGTGGATGAGAGCGAACCGGTTGGTTTTGGTGAGTACGTCGAACATGGCCTGGGCGGCGGGATCGGCAGCGATAGCGGCGAGGAGGTCGTCCGGCACCTCGGCTTCCGACGGCGGGGCGTAGGCGGCCGCCCACCGCCCGTCCGCCTTCGCGGCTTCCACAGCAGCGCGACCGGAGGGCAGCATCCGCCCCTGCGCCTCCAGGCGTGCCACGTGGGCGACGTTGCGTTGCGACCAGGAACTGCGGGGCCTGCGCGGGGTGAACCGGATCCAGGAGGTCTCCTGATCCCGTTTACGGGCCTGCCCGTCGATCCAGCCGAAACACAGGGCCTCGTCGACCGCCTGCTGCCAGGTCAGCGTCGTGACCGTGCCGCCCTTCCTGGTCAGGGCGAGCCAGACACCGGGCGACGTGGCATGGTTGGCCGACAACCACGCGCGCAGCGCCTCGGCGTCCACGACGATCAACTCATCCAATTCGGCGCTCACCATGACGGCAGGCTATCGCTGCGCCGTGGCCACAGCCTCATCCTGTGGGACGGCCCTGCTCGTCGGGCTGCCGTGGACGCCACAGGTCGGGCACAACCTGTCCTCATTCTGCCGGAGAGCCTGCGGGAGAAGAGCTGGCGTGACTGAGCCTTTTCCATCCTGGCGGCGCAGGTGGCTGGCGATCACTGTCGGCTTGCGGCGGAATTGGGGAGCACAACGTGCAGGGGCGAGTTCACTGGCTCCAGCCTTGGGCCTCCGGCGAGCCGTGCATGGCCGCGTGTGACGTCGTGGCAGAAAATAGACGGGTGACGAAGACCTTTGTTGCGCGGCAAGCGGCAGACAGCTCACCTGCACTGAGCCTTTTCCATCCTGGCGGCGCAGGTGGCTGGCGATCACTGTCGGCTTGCGGCGGAATTGGGGAGCACAACGTGCAGGGGCGAGTTCACTGGCTCCAGCCTTGGGCCTCCGGCGAGCCGTGCATGGCCGCGTGTGACGTCGTGGCAGAAAATAGACGGGTGACGAAGACCTTTGTTGCGCGGCAAGCGGCAGACAGCTCACCTGCACTGCACTACTACGTAGTTCACGACGGCGCCGGCGGGCCGGAGGGCCTGCTGGTTGAGGAGTTCCTGCTCGCGGCGGACTACTCCTCGGCGGGGCTGGTGAGCGGCGGCTGGAGTCGAGAGGAGGGCCAGTGGCGCGATGCTTCGTCCACCAGTCGGCGCTTACGCGTCGACGCCGCGCTGCGGGCCCGAGTGACGCCCGTGGGCCGGGCAGCGGCGGCGGCGTTCTACTGGGATCTCTGCGGTGCCGATCTGCCGGACGAGCCTGAGCTCCGGGCGTGCTTCGGTGGCCTTCCCGCGCAGGCACCGTGTGCCTTGCGGCTGAGCGGTCCCGAGGCCAGGTCGGGATTTCGCGAGACGCGCGTCTATAGGATTCTCTTCGCCGATGAGTTGACCCAGGACGCCCTTGCGGCACTGAGCGAGGCGTGGCAGATGCCGGTCACCGGCGACCTCGCGGATCCCGAGGTGCGCGTTTTGGGTGCGGTGCGTCGCCAGGTTGCCGGCGACGCCTTCCGCTGGGATCTGCGGCGGGTGGCCGCAGGTGCCGCGTGGGGGCTGGACGTGACGTGCGATCTGGTGGGGGAACATGACGAGGCGGTCGGCGTGCTGCTGCGCGGTCTGACGACGCAGATGCGGCAGCAGGGACTGATCCCCGTTACCGTCGACCGATTTCGCTGAACGTTCTGGCTCCCGTTTGCTCGGCTCTGTTACGGCCAACGGTTCGCCTCGACGTGGTGCAGGACGAGGATGGCCTGCACGATCGGGGTGGCTCGCCGGGGGCAGCAGCGCAGCTTGTTCAGGATCTTCCACGTCTTGAGGGTGGCGATCGCGCGTTCGCCGCGGGCGCGGATCTTTGCGTGGGCGCGGTTGACGGCCCT
This sequence comes from Micromonospora reichwaldensis, assembly GCF_031845925.1. Classification (NCBI taxonomy): domain Bacteria; kingdom Bacillati; phylum Actinomycetota; class Actinomycetes; order Micromonosporales; family Micromonosporaceae; genus Micromonospora; species Micromonospora reichwaldensis. The sequence goes on from NZ_JAVRFL010000017.1 coordinate 120,242, forward strand.
CTGCCGGCGTGACAGCTTCGGTCGGAAGCGGCGCCGCTTGAACGGGGTGCGGAGGCTGCCGCGGGCTCCTTGGTAGCCCTTATCGGCGAAGGTCATCACGTCTGCCCTGGTCAACGCGTCGATGATGCCGTTGGTTCGGGCTGCGGTCAGGTCGTGGACCGCACCGGGCAGCGCTGGCGAAGCCCAGACAAGTCGGCCAGCGGCATCCGCGATCACCTGCACGTTCACGCCGTGGCGCTTGTGTTTCCCGGAGTAGTACGGCCGCTGGTCGGCGACCCGGTCGATCGTAATCAGGGTGCCGTCCAGGATTGCGTACGCCAGTCGGCGGATCCGTTGGATGGCGGTGGCCAGGCCGTCGGCTGCCGACCTGAGCAGGGCTATTGCTTCCTGCACGTAGCGCCAAGCGGTGGCGACGCCGATCCGGAAGCCGGCCGCGAGTCGGGTGTAGGTGTCGCCGTTGCGCAGGTGAGCGAGAGCCAGCAGCGCCTGCCGGCCGGGGTCGAGGCGTCGCCACCGGGATCGGCGCTGCTTGCGGTGGCCGCGGATGCGTTCGGCGAGGTGGTTCAGGGTGCGGCTGGACAACGGAATCGTGGCGGGGTAGGACAGCATGGCGAGGCTCCCGGTCGGGGCTTCGAGTCTTGGTCGACAGCTGTCCTACCTGGAGCCTCGCACCCATCGATCACCGGGCCTGCCACACCCATCCTGAGCTGCAAGATGAGCTTGGAAAAGGCTCACTGATCAGGAATAGAGAAGTGATGCCGAACGCACCGCCGATAGCGTGGACGGCACACGAGCCATACGACGTCGAGGAGAAACGACGATGACGAAAAAGGACGCAGCCGTAGGAGGGTTTTCCACGCAGGAGCGGGCCGCGATGAAGGAGCGTGCGGCGGAGTTGAGAGCCGGGGCCAGACGCACGAAGGGTGCGGAGAAGGCCGCCGCCGAAGAAGCGGAACTGCTCGCGAAGATCGCGCAGATGCCCGACGGAGACCGGGAAATGGCGGAGCGTGTGCACGCGATCGTCACGACCGTCGCGCCGGACCTCGCCCCCAAGCTGTACTACGGCCAGCCCGGGTACGCCAGGGACGGGAAGGTCGTGGTCTTCTTCCGCAGCGGGCAGATGGACAAGGAGCGCTACTCGACGTTCGGGGTGAGCACACGGGCGGCCCTCGACGAGGAGGGCGGGTTCTGGCCGACCTCGTACGCGCTCACCGAACCAACGGAGCAGGCGTGGGAGCAGCTCGGCGACATCGTACGGCGCGCAGCGGGAACGCAGCAGTCGTGAGCGGGCCGGCCCACGGTCGGACGATCGTGGCGGTCGCCCCTGCCGCCTTCTCTTCGACTCGGCTGCTCAGACCGCGCGAACTTCGGCGAGCCGCCTGACTGCGTCCTCGTCGTCCAGCAGACGGCGGCTCCCCATGCGGCCGACGCCTGTTCGTGGCCGTGACCGACAACCTCCGCGCCGACGGTTGGCGGATCGGGTTCCTCCGCCCGGTCGACGGCACCTCGCCCGACGACCTGGCCACCGACCTCACGCTGGAGACGACGGCACCGGCCATCGTGCTATCGGTCTTCGACAGCGACTGTGCCTTCGCCACGGCGGCCGACCCCGCCGGCGAGGCCGTCGAGTTCCACCTCAACGAGAAGATCGTCCGGGCCCTCGTCGACGACGACAGATTCGAGCCGCTCGACAGCCAGGCCGCCGCCGGACTGCTGCGCCGGGCCGAGAAGGCGGGCCTCGTCGCCAGCCCCGATCAACTCGCGAGCGCACTAGAGGAGCGCCCGGGTCCGTTCGGAGACGGAATCGTCGAACTTACCGAGGCCCTCGGCATCGCGGCAGATCAGCACGGCGTCAACCGATGCCGTCGACCGCGGCCCTGAGTGCGTTGATCGACGGATCCCAGCTGAAGTTCAGAACGGGGAGGCCGGAAGCGGAGGCATTGCTGTCGCCACCAAGGACCACCGCCCGCGGCTTACCGGTGCCCTGGGGAACTACGAGGTACCAGTTGCCCTTGACATTCGCGATGAACACTTCATCTACCTCCTGGTCGGGTGGGTTCGGGTTGGCGACGTCTCCGACGTAGTTCTCGAAATCCACCGTCGCGCGGAAATTCGTCGGACTGCCGGTGTTCAGCCAGAGACTCGTATGCACATGCGGCCCGACACCGCGGTCGCTGCCGTGCGCCGAGGCGCCGGAGTACGCGATCGTCTGGCCTCGCGACACACGTTGCCCGGTCGAGACGGCGATCGTCGACAGGTGCAGGTGCCGGGTGTAATTGCCATCATCGTGGGCCATCCCCACGACGCGCCCGGTCGCGGTGGAGGTGTCGGTCTTCACGTAACGGATCGTGCCGTTCGCCGCGGCCTTGACGGGGGTACCGATTCCGACCGCATAGTCGGTGCCCGGCTCACCCGAGGGCGGCGTCCGGTTCCGGTGGTCCTGCCACGAGCTTGAGATCCGGACGTTCCCGCACGGCCTCTGATAGCTGCCGGCAGCCTGAGCGGAGCCGGGCAGCAGAGCAAAGGCGGCCGACACCCCGGATGCCGCCAACGCGGCGCCTGTGATGAATCCCCGTCTCGAAAGTCCCCGCAGATAGGCGATGCCACCGAGATCCTCGGGCCGCAGATCGCCGTGGCTGACATTCTGAGGAGGGTCAGGGCGAGGCTCCCCGCTGAGGATCATCGATGCAACGTAAGGCTACTTCCGTTGAAGGGCAAGGATTTCCCTACGATCGCTTTGGGGCATCGCGCGAGCCCTCTCCGTGACGTAGCCAGGCCAGGGCGTGCGTCGTCGTAGGTCACGTTGCGCGTAGGTCGCTTCGAGGAAGATCACCATTGCCGGTTCCACGCCCCATCTGGTGGAGAACTGGTCGGGTGCCTCCTGCGTGGTCTGCCGAATCGGAGGCTCAGCTCAGGACGGCGTGGGTGTCGGTGAGGAAGCGGTCGCGGTCCTCGCCATGGGCGATCGCCGCGTTGTAGATGGCGTCGATTGCAGCAGCCAGCGGATCGTCGTTCGCCAGGGCGATCAGGGCGGGAAACGCGGCGGCCTGCTGAAGTGCCCCTGCGACGGTGCGGGTGCCGATCCCTGGCGTGCCCAGGCGGAGGGTGACGGTGGTGTGCGGAATATCGGGATCGGACATGAGCCGGTTGAACGCGGCACTGCCGCTCTGCTCGGTGAAGGATCGGGGCAGTGGACGGTCACCCTCGGCCGCGGCGAGGGCGTCGGCGATCCACCCGATCTGCTCCAGCCCGGCCACTCGCATCGCATGGCGGGCCGCCCAGCATGCTGCCTCCCGCTGGCGGGCGGCGGGCAGCTCAGCGATGCGGTCGAGCAGCCGGCGGTCGATCCGGGCCAGCGACTGCGCCTGGCCGAGGAGTCCACGGACACGATCCGACGGCGGAGCGCCTCCCCACCGCTCGGCGTCGCGCTCGGCCTGCAGACGGCGGGACCTCTCCGCCAGCGCGGTTGCCTCGGCGGCCTGCCGACGCAGCGTCTGGATCCACGGGTACGACCCGGCGGTGTCGAGCAGATGGTCCCAGATCAGGCTGAGGGCGAAGGCGTGCCGGCCCAACACTCCCTCGTGCCGCACCGTGAAGCCGCCAGAGCCGGACATCACCCGTACGGCACTCGGCTCGTCATCCGGCAGCGTCGTCAACGGATGAGGGAAGATCGGTTCAACGGCGGTGGCCCACGACCAGGTGAAGGTCTCGTCGTCGACCCGCTCCAGACGAACCTCCAGGTCGCCGACGGGCAGCACCTCGGCCGGGACCTCGACCGGCGCGGGCCGATGACGGACCACCGCCACCCGGGACAGGTCGGCGTCGTCCTCGTAGGGGTGACCTGCTGGCAACAGCGGCAGGATGCCCGGGCGGGCGGACGGGCGAGGTACCAGCGACAGCATCGCCCACTCCGCGGCCTTCGCCGGCTTCTGCTCCCAGTCGCGACCTGCGGGGTCGGCCAGCACGGTGCGCCACGGCGCCTCCTCGGAAACTCCCCAGATGTGCAGCTCGTGCCGCTCGGGCGGGTCACCGTCAGTGCGTACCGTCTCGTGCAGTCGGTCGCGTGCGTGCACCCGCACCCTGACAAGCCCACGGGGGACGGCGACATCGGTAAGGGCGTCCGTGGTGCCACCCATCAAGCCGATGACCGACAACCGACCGCTGGGACTCCAAAGGGTAACCTCACTGATCGCGTCCCAGCCGTCGTCGGCCTCTGCCGCAGGCCCGGACAGCACACGAACGCGTGCCTCGATCCACCCGGTGTGAATACCGCAGAAACCGGTGAACTGACTCGGCCCGCAGAGGTGTAGCAGGTCGTCGCCGAGGATGTAGATCCCCATGCCGGACACACCCGGCGCGGTGAACACCTCGTACTGGCAATGGCTGACCGGCAGCCGCGCCCAGTCGGTCATGAACGCCGAAGGTCGATGATCCCCGCTGGGGGCGTCATTCACTCCCGAATCCTACGGCCGCCGTCAACGACGTGACGGACGACCTGCGGCATGAGAGGGCGGGTCTCCGGTGGGCGCGTGGACGAAGAAGCGGACGACCACACCCTCAAGTCAGCGGACGCTGGCTCGCAGTGGCCTGGCGATCCGCGCCGACCTGGATTTCCCGGCCCAGCTCTCCGGTCTCATCGGCCGCGGCTGAGGGCCGCGTCGAGGTCATCGAGATGGCGTGAGACGGGGCCGACGGTGAGCATGCCGCTGCCGGCTCCGGCCAGCTCGTTGGCAGCCGGCGTGAGTTCGATCCGGGCGCGTTTCATCGCCGTCCGCTCGTCCAGGGCGATGGCAGCTTGGGCGGTGAGGCACCACAGGGCCTCGAACAGCAGGTCGCGCGGCGGATCGGGGGTGTGACGCAGCGCCGCGGTGGCATCGGCCGGGCGGTCCCGTCCCAGTAGGACGAGTGGACGTGTCCAGGGCATGTAGGGGCCCCAGTCGGTGTCCTCGTCGAAGCGGACCGGTTCGCCGTGCGACACGCGCAGGCATAGCAGCGCCAGTGGTAGGAGACCCCGCTCGACACCGGGCATGCCGGCGTTGGCGAGCTGTGCCGCCCCGTCGCGGTAGGCCGCTTCCGCGGCCTGCGGCGACGGCTCGGTCGCGGCCAGTCGCAGTGCGCGGTACCACTGGGTGAACACGCCGACCAGCGGGCGGTCGTGCCGTTCGGCGAGCCGGTCCGCCGCGGTGGCGTGCTGGTCGGCGGTGGCGAAGTCCGCAAGCGCGCTGCGGGCCTGCAATTGGACGAGATGACCGAGGATCTCGAACGTCCCCAGGCCCTGCTGGGCGGAGAGCGCGACGAGCTCGGCACCGATCTGGTCCCGCTGGGGAGCCAGGCCCGCGCGGTGAAAGGTCTGCATGAACACGCCGTTCAGAGCGAAGGCCAGCAGGGCCGGGTCGCCCAGGCGGCGCGCGATCCGCTCCGCTTCCCGGGCCGCCTCGGGTCCGCGCGCCGCGCGGGTACCGCGTGACTCCACCGCGATCGTGGCCAGCAGTCGGGCGCGGGTGGCCTCGGACGAGCCAGGACGAAGGGCAGTCAGGGCCCGCTCGGCCGCCGTCACGATCCGCGTCGCCTGCGCCGGATCATCCGAGCGCGTCCAGATCGCGGGTACGTCGTAGCCGCCGATCACCCGGGCAGTAAGGTCAGGATCACCCAACTGCTCGGCGGCGGCGATGGCCGCGATCCGCTGTTTCCGCGCCGTCTCAAGTCCGCTCGCCCCCGTCACGGCGAGACTTCGCAGCAGGCCGACCGTCGACTCCAGTCGGGACGCGGAGCCGGACGCTACCGTACGGTCGTATGCCGCTGCGGTCTCCGCCCAGACCCGTTGCGGTCCCGGTGGACCCAGCCCGTCGCTGACCCGATCGGCTTGGCGGAGGATGTCGGTCTCCAGGCGACGCAGTCGCGGGCCCGGATCGACGCCGAGCTGTTCCAGGAGCAGGCTGCGGGCTCGGCGCAGTACCGCAAGCGCATCACCCTGGCGTCCCGCGTGGTAAAGGGCAAGCGCCAGCAGCCGCCACGCCTCCTCCCGCCACGGATGCTCGGCTACGTGGGCGTCGAGATCGGGTACGACGTCCGAGGCGCGCCCGACAATCAGTCGCGCCTCGGCCCGCTGCTCGATCGCGTTCAGCCGTAGCTGTTCGAGGCGGGAACGCTCGACGCGCGCCCACGGCTCGTCGTCGATGCCGGCGAGCGCGGGCCCCCGCCACCAGCTCAGGGCACGATCGAGCCGCTCGAGTGCCTCCTGCGGCGGCGCTGTGGACGCGGCGGCGACCTCGTCCTCGAACCGCCAGGCGTCGACCGCGTCCGGCGCCAACCTGAGCGCGTAGCCCGGGCCCTCGGTGACCAGCAACCGAGCCGGCTCGCGCGGTGCACGCTGCGGCTCCAGCGCGCGCCGCAGCGCCGCCACGAACGTGCGGACGCTGCCGACCGCACCTGGCGAGGGCTCCTGCCACAGGTCATCGACGAGGCGGTCGACCGGTACGACCCGACCGCGCCCGACGAGGAGTCGCGCCAGCACCGCGCGGTGTTTCGGCCCCTTCAGGTCTATCGGCGCGCCGACGCCGTCCCAGGCGACGACCGGCCCGAGCACACCGAACCTGACCTGCACCGATCGGACCGCCCTTCCGCGCCTGCGTTCAACGTATCGCGCTCATCGTTTGCTCATCCGCGACCGGCACGCTGGAATCGCCCACCCGACGAGAGAAGGACAACCATGACTATCACCATTCCCGGTTTCGACTACCGGCGCGTCGCGGTCGACGGGGACTTGACGATGAACGTGGCGGTGGGGGGCACGGGCAGCCCGATCGTGCTGTTGCACGGCTTTCCGCAGACCCACGTCATGTGGCGGCACGTCGCCGTCGACCTGGCCACCGACCACACCGTGATCTGTCCCGACCTGCGCGGCTACGGCGCAAGCGACAAGCCCGACGCGCGCGACGTCGACACGTACTCCAAGCGGACCATGGCCGCCGACATCGTCACCCTCGCCAGCAGGCTCGGCCACGAACGCTTCGCCCTGGCCGGACACGACCGTGGTGCCCTCGTCGCCATCCGCGCCGGCCTCGACCATCCCGCCACGATCACCCACCTCGCCATCCTCGACGTCCTGCCGACGCTGGACATGTGGGACATCCTGCACGGGTCCTCCGCCGCCGTTGCCTTCCACCTGTACCTGATGGCCCAGCCACCCGGCCTGCCCGAGCAGATGATCAGCGCCAGCGCGGACGCCTTCTTCGGCTACTTCCTCGACGTATGGGCCAAGGATCCCCAGGCAATTCCTGCAGACCTGCGGGCGGAGTACCTGAATGCCTCCCGCGAGGCGGTCCCCTCCATCGTCGCCGACTACCGTGCTTCGGCCGGCATCGACATCGCTCACGACCAGGCCGACCGAGCCGCCGGGAATCGGCTGCCCATGCCGGCCACCGTCGTCCAGCAGGACTGGGGAGCCGCACTCGGCTACGACGCCGCCGCGCTGTGGCACACCTGGGCTGCTGATCTGGACCACCGCACCACGTCGGCCGGGCACTTCATGGCCGAGGAAGCGCCTGACGAGATCATCAAGGTCCTGCGCTCCCTGCTTGCGCGGTAGCGGATCGGCTGCCCGTCGGCGGCGCGGTAACGGGCCCAAGTCGGCAGAGCCGTGAGCTTCTGATCATGTTCCGGAGGCCATGGTGGTCACGGACGTGTGCCGCAGCGTATGTGGGTGCATCCTCGGCATCGGGATCCCCGCCGTGTGGGCCAGGTGCTTGAGCCTATGGCAGATCCGGATACGGATGTCGAGATGGTCGGGCAACGTCGGTTCGGGTCCGGCACGATGGGGTGGGCGGTGCCGGTGTCCCCGCTGCTGTTCGGCGTACATCTGATCCTCGCGGCCGTAGCCGGACGCGACGGTGACCACCGGCACCACGCTCATCAGACTCGGAGCCGACGGCGGCGGCTGCCCGGCACCGGGGCCGCCGGGAGGAGGATGCGATGCGGGCCGTCCAGAAGGTCCGCCATCGACGGGTCGACGTCGACGGACTGGAAGTGTTCTTCCGCGAGGCCGGGCGCCCCGGTCAGCCGGCGGTGCTGCTGCTGCACGGGTTCCCCTCCTCGTCGCACACGTTCCGCCAGGTCATGCCCACACTCGCCGACGTCGCGCACGTGATCGCGCCGGATCTGCCCGGCTTCGGGATGTCCGCGTCACCAACCGTCGACGACTACCACTACACGTTCGAGAACCTCTCCTGGACGATCGAGAACCTTCTCGACCAGCTCGGGATCGAGCGCCTCTTCGTCTATCTGCACGACTTCGGCGCGCCGGTGGGATACCACCTGGCCACCCGCGCCCCGACCCGCATCCGCGGCCTGATCGTCCAGAGCGGCAACGCGCACCAGGACGGCCTCGGCGAGCAGTGGGACAGCGCCCGGGCCTACTGGGCCGACCCGACCGACGCCACGCGCGCCGACCTGCCGGACTGGTTGAACTTCGCCGGTACCCGCGACCAGTACCTGGCCGGGCTGCCCGAACGGCTGCGCGCCCTGCACGCCCCCGAGTCGTGGCACCTCGACTGGGAGCGCATGAGCCGGCCCGGCAACGTCGACGCGCAGTTCGCGCTGTTCACCGACTACGCCAACCACGTCGCCCGCTTCGACGAACTCGCCGAATACCACCGCGCTCACCAGCCGCCGGCGCTCGTGCTGTGGGGACGGCACGACGCGTACTTCGACGTCGACGAGGTCCTCGCCTACCACCGCGTTCTCGAGCGCCTGGACGCGCACATCTACGACGGTGGCCACCTCCTGTTGGAGACGCACGCGGCGGAGTGCGCCGAGCTGATGCGGGCGTTCGTGCGCGACAACGCGTGAGCCGATCCATCCAGGGGCGCGACGTTGCCAAAAGCGTAACAACATGGTTACCCTTTCGGTGTGGACGAGGTGGCGGCCGCGATCGCCGATCCGGTTCGGCGGGAGATCCTGCTGATGCTGCGCGACGGGCCGCTCTCGGCCGGCCAGATCGCCGACCGGTTCGTGATCAGCCGGCCGGCCGTCAGCCGTCACCTGCGCGTGTTACGCGAGGCCGGCCTGGTGCGCGACACGGCCGACGGACGCAGGCGTGTCTACACGCTGGTCACCGCGCCGCTCGACGAGCTGGCCGGCTGGCTGGGGCGGCTGATGCGCCCGTCCGGCTGGCAGCACCGCCTCGACGCGCTGGAGACCGAGGTCTACCGCGCCCGCCGCGAGCGGCAGACGGCCGCCGGGCGGCACCCATCAAAGAAGGAGACCGCATGAGCCCGACACCCACCGGCCGACTGATCGGCGACGACCTCGTGCTGACCCGCACGTTCCGCGCTCCCGTGGCGGACGTCTGGGCCAGCCTCACCGATCCGGCGCGCACGGCACGCTGGTTCGGCCCGTGGCAGGGCGACGCCGCGCCGGGACGCACGATCAAGGTCCAGATGGCGTACGAGGAGGGCGAGCCCTGGATGGACATGACGATCGACGCGTGCGAACCGCCGCACCGGCTGGCGGTTTCCGCGGTGGACGAGCACGGCGGCTGGCATCTGGACCTGGTGCTGGTCGAGAGTGCGGGCGTGACCGAGCTTCGGTTCACGCAGCACCTGACCGGCACGGAGGGCGTCGGCGAGGTCGGACCCGGCTGGGAGTACTACCTGGACGCGTTGGCGGCCTCGCGCGACGGCCGGCCGGCGCCGGACTTCGACGACTACTACCCCGCGATGAAGGACCACTTCGAAGCGCAGCGATAGGGGATGGTTCGATCGGGACGTCGATCCGAAGGGGGCACGGTGGGGCGCAGGGCGATCATCTTCCACGGGACCGGCGGCAACCCGGACGCGTGCTGGTATCCCTGGCTGGCAGGGCGGCTCGCGGGCCGGGGATACGCCGTCGAGGTGCCGCACCACCCGGGCATCAACGTCGAGCCGATCGCCACGTTCCTGCCGAAGGTGCTGAACGGGCACAGCTTCGACGAGGACACGGTCCTCGTGGGCCACTCCGGCGGCGCGGCCCTCCTGCTCGCGCTCCTGGAACACGTGGACGTGACCGTCGCCCAGGCGATCCTGGTCGCCGGGTACTGCACGCGGCCCAACACGGAGGAGGAACCGGTCCTCCAGCAGGGCTACGACTGGGCCGCGATCCGGTCGCACGTACGCGACATCTACTTCATCAACTCCCGGGAGGATCCGTACGGCTGCGACGACCGGCAGGGACGCGCCATGTTCGAGCGGCTCGGCGGCACCCAGATCGTGCGCGACGACGGGCACTTCGGCGACCACGACCAGCCGTACGAGCGGTTCGAGCTGCTCGACCGGCTCATCCCCTGACGCCGCCGGCGCGACGGCACCGCCCCGTCGGACCGGTCCGCTAGGCGGTGAGTCCCTTGGCCATGACGTGCTCCCTACGCAGACCGTCGGGCATGAGGTCGCCGAACTCACCCGTGTCCCGGAAGCCGTTCCGCCGGTAGAGCGCCGAGGCGTTGCTGTTGCCCTCCGCCACGGCCAGGCGCAGAGTCCTCGCGCCAACCAGCCGAGCCCACTGCTCGACCGCCCGCACGAGGTGGTCGCCCACACTCCGGCCACGTCCCACCGGCGCCACGTACATCGAGATCAGCTCGACAACGCGGTCCTGATCGGTCGGCACGCCGCTGGCCATGCCGACGGGATGCCCGTCGAGCGTCGCCACCACGTTGTGTGAGCCGGGAATGGCCAGCCGACCGCGCCAGCGTTCCTCCCGGTCGCCGTCACCCTGCCAGTCGGCCAGTTGGGAACCGAAGGCGTACGGCGCCTCCGCCAGCGCGGCGAGCCGCAGATCGCGCCAGGTCTTCCAATCGCCCTCGGTGAGCACACGCGTCTCGATCACGTCGCGAAGGCTGCCGCAGGTGTGGGGACCAGGCAACCTGGTTCCTGCCGCATGGGCGCCACGTCGGTCCACTCCGCCGGCTGGTTCGGCGGAGCGGGCCGGGGCTGCGAGCCGGCGGGCGTACGCGGCGGGAGCGGCCCTCGGCTTCGCCCTGATGAATGGTGTCCCTGAAGGCTTCGGGAGCGAGTGTCTCCCAGGTCTCGGCGGTCATGGTTCCGTCCGGCGACACCGCAAGACCGTGCCTGTGCTGCCAGTTCCTGATGGCCGAGGTCATCTCGGGGGACCACTGCCCGCCATCCGTCAGTGGGACGGAATAACCGGCGTTGCGCAGGAGGTACTGGGCGACGGTGACCACCGGGCCCCGACGGGCGTACCCTCGGCGACCTCGTAGATGTCGGGCCAGGTGCGCTCCGGAACCTCCCCGATCTGTGTGTCGAGATGGGCCGCCACCTTGCGGCGCAGCTGGGGGAACTGGCGGCAGAAGCCGATGCCGGGACATTGCGTGTTGCGGAAGTCCCAGTGGCCGAAGATGTGGTGCGCCCTGAGCTGGTATTGCCGGCCTCGCCGGTGCGGACGAGAAGGTCCAGTTTCCCGATGGTGGGACCGGTGGCGAACGGCAGGTCCTCGGGTGGGTTGATGGCCGGTGCGGTACCGCTGAGCCGCACGATGAGGTCGGTGAGGTGCGCGGCGGATGGGTGCCGTCGCCGAGGACGCAGCGCAGGACGCCGTCGTCGTCGACCATCCCGGCGACGGTCAGGGTGAGGGGGTCGCGGCGACGGCCCCGGTGAGGCCGGCCTCGACCTGCGGCGCGCCCACCGCCCACCGACCCCTAAGTGAGGATCGAAGGTGTTGCTTTGATCCACTGGCTGTGCGTAGGATCCCCCACCAAGAGGGCTCTATACATAATAAAGCGGCATCCGACTGCTGAGATACGCAATCGGATGCGGCGCTCACCTTATGGCGAGTTGATTCTTTGAGGTTGTTTGCTGCGATCACATGAAAGCTCGCCTGCCCGCGGCGAAAGCCGTCGGGTCAGCCTACCCTCCCCCGGGCATTCTTCCGCCCAAGGGTTGGAGCCATTCATGCATCTGTCCGCCTTCAGGCGGAAGGGGCCGAGAGGCACACCGCAGATGTGTGGCCGCTCGATTTCGCTCCGCAACAGTATCACTAAATCTCTGTCTATGCGCTGCCACCAAGGAGCCGAAGCATGCACGACGTCTTACCTTCGGCCGTCCGTGGGAGTCCCGGGTGGGGTGTGACCCTCTAGACCATCCTGACGGCGGCCTCGACCAGACGGTCAGCACGGGTGGTCTCAGCTGATGCCCACAGACCTGGCCGGCGTCCAGAGCGGGCTGCCGGCCCGGCATGCACTCCCCGCGCGGCTCACGTCCCCGCCCTTGACTACTCTGCGTCATCCCTCCTCCTGCTGATCAAGCCCCCTCCTTCACGCCAGAGGAGAGAACGCAACCCATCTCTGCCACAGGAGCGGCCGTGACTGAGCAATCGCCCGAGTTAGCCGACCGGGTTCCAGGGGACGAAGCACTCCTCGAACTGCCAACCGACCGGCCGCGTACCCGTGCTGTCGGTAGCCGCAGGGCGGACGAGCCATTCGCCATCACCGGAGTCATGGCCGAACAGGTCGACGCTTTGGCTGGTCGGATCGGGACCGACAGGTGGGTGGTTCTCCAGACCGCGTGGCGCCTGCTGCTGCACCGGTACAGCGGGCAGAGACGATTCGTCATGGGGGTCATGGGTGTGCCCGTCGGCTCAGCCAGGGCGCACGAGCACACCACGGAGCCAGGCACCGTCGTCGAGTGTGGCGATCCCGGGCCACTGGGGTTCGACGCGTTGACCAGAGCAAACGCCTCCGAACTCAGGTGCCTCCTTGGCGACCCGGCAGAACGACCGGGCGACCGCGGACACCGAGCCGGATCTCGGGCCCGGACGGCACGCGCGGTGTTTGCCTGGTACGGCGAGGAGACGACGGTCCACAGCGAGCCGTTGGAGCCTCCCGTGGCCGATGGGAGCACCTTCCGGGCGGAGATCAGGCTGACGATGACCGCGACCTCCGCCGGTCTCGACGGTCGGCTCAGCTACGACCCCGAATTGTTCGACCGCGACACCACCCGCCGCATGGTCACCCACCTGATGACTCTCCTGGGCAGCGCATACGCTGATCCGCACACCCCTGCTCGTCTTCTCACCCTGCTGACGTCCGACGAGACCGCCACGATCACCCGGCAGTGGGGCCGGGGCAGGGCAGCCAGCACGCCCGACCTGTGCCTGCACGAGCTGTTCGAGAAGCAGGCGGATCGGGTGCCGGACGCCGTCGCGGTCTCGTGTGGTGATTCCACGCTCACCTATGGGGAGCTGGAGCGTCAGGCCAACAGACTCGCTCGGCTGCTCCGTCAGCGCGGGATCGGGCCGGAATGCCGGGTGGGCGTCCTCCTGGGGCGGGAGCCGAGGGTGATCGTCGCGATCCTGGCGATCCTCAAGGCTGGCGCGGCATACGTACCGCAGGACCGCGATCAGCCGCTGGAGCGGACGGCGACCGCTCTCGCGGCCGCCGATGTCAGCCTGACCGTCGCGGACGCCCACACCGCCGACCTTCTGGCGGCGACCGGTCTTCCCGTCCTGGACGTCGATCGGCATGCCACCGAACTGCAGGCCCAACCGAGCGACCGACCGGAGTCCCTCGCCACCCCGCGCAACCTGGCGTACGTCATCTTCACCTCCGGCTCGACCGGCACGCCGAAGGGCTCGATGATCGAGCACCGAAGCGCCGTGAACTACCTGCTGTGGGCTGATTCGGTGCTGCCCACGGGCCATCGGCAGGGCACCCTGGTGCACACCCGACTGAGCTTCGACTTCACCGTGCCGTGCATCTTCGTACCCCTCTTGAGGGGCGCGGAGGTGGTGTTGCTGCCCGACGGCGCGAGGATCGACAAGGTGGTCGACGTGCTCACCGGCGACGCCGACTTCGACTTCGTCCGGCTCACCCCGTCGCACCTCGAAGTCCTCGAAGGGCAGCTTCGACTGCGGGGCGGAGGACTGGCCACCAGGACGCTGTTCGTCGGCGGTGAACCGCTGCGACTGGAGGTCGTCAGGTCCCTCGCGGCCCGGGCAGCGGGGCTGACGGTGCTGAGCCAGTACGGCGCCACGGAGGTCACCGTCGGCGGCTGCTGCGTGGATGCGACCGCCGTTGCCGCCGCAGGCGGTCGAGGCACCACGCCTCTGGGGCGCCCCAACCCCAACATCGAGGTCTACGTGCTCGACGAGCATCTTCAACCGGTCCCGTACGGGGTCGTCGGCGAGGTGGTGTTCGGTGGTTCCGGGGTCGGCCGCGGTTACGTCAGCTCACCGGGTCTCACCGCTGAGCGTTTCGTGCCCGACCACCTCGGCGGCCGCCCTGGTGCCCGCCTGTACCGGACGGGGGACCTCGGACGATACCGCGCGGACGGGACGCTGGAGATCGTCGGGCGCCGGGACCGTCAGGTGAAGGTGAACGGGCATCGGATCGAACTCGGTGACGTGGAGAACGTACTGCACACCCACCCGGGGGTGGATCGGGCCGTCGTGGGCGTGGTCGGTCGTCCGGACGGACGGCGTCACCTGGTGGCCCACGTGCAGCCTCGCCCGCTGGTGGAACCGGTCACCGCTCGACACCTCCAGGAGATGTGTGCCGCCGCGCTGCCGTCGTACATGGTGCCGACCAACATCGTCATCGTGGAGACGCTGCGGCTCACGCCGAACGGCAAGATCGACGTACGGGCGATTTCCGATCACGCCGACCACGTCGGCGACGAGCCCTCTCCCCTCAGTCCCGACGAGCAGCGGATTGCGCGGGCGTGGCAGACGGTGCTCGGGGTGGACGTGGTGGCGTCCGCAGACGACTTCTTCGCGCTTGGTGGCGACTCCCTCGCGGCGATGCGCGTGGTCCACCTTCTGGAAGCGGCGGAGCAAGTCCGGATCGGGCTGGATGACATCTTTGCCCATCCGGTCCTGTCAGCACTGGCGACGAGGGCGGAGGGGGTGGAAGGTCCCGCCCAGCCGGCCGTCGCCGCCGAAGAGTCGGCAGGCCAGCCGGCCGGCGCCCTGTCCCCGACCCAAAGCGGTCAGTGGCTCCTGCACCAGGTGTATCCCGAGCTACCGATATACAACGTCCCCCTGGCGTACGAGCTCACGGGGCAGATCGACGTGGCCGCGCTGAACCAGGCGTTGCACCTCCTGGTGAGCCGACACGAGGTGTTGCGTACGTCCTTCCCGGAAAGCCGTGGCGTCTCCACCCTGCGGGTGCATCCCGACGTGAGCGTCAGCCTCGACGAGGTCGATGCGACGGGCAATGAGCCGGCAGTGCTGGCGGCGCAGATGCGCCTCGTGGCGCGGACATCCTTCGACCTCGAACGCGCACCCCTGCTGCGCGCCAGCCTGGTTCGGCTTCGCCCCGACCGGCATGTTCTGCTGCTCTGCCTGCACCACATCATCTGCGACGACTGGTCGATCGGCGTCCTCACCAAGGAGCTGAGCGAGCTCTACGACAGCATCGTGGAATCGCGGGCGGCACGACTGCCGACCCTCGACGTCACGTACTCCGAGTTCGCGGCCTGGTACCAGCGATGGCTCAGCGGCGAACGGCTGGCGCGCCAGCTGGACTACTGGCGTTCCGCCCTCGCCGGCTACGTCCCCTTCGACCTGCCCACCGACAGGCCACGCCCGAAACAGCGACCGGTGAGCGGCGACCGGGTCGAGATCGACCTGCCCGGTCCCCTCATGGGCCAACTCCGTGCGACGGCCGAGGATCACGGCTGCACGCTCTTCATGGCGGTCGCCGCGACGTTCCAGGAACTGCTGGCGCGATACGCCGGACAGGACGATGTGGCGATGATCGTGCCGGTCGCGGGCCGCCATCATCCCGGTACGGAGTCTCTCGTGGGCCTCCTGATGAACACGGTCGTCCTGCGCGTCCATGCCGGCGGCGCGCCGACGTTCGTGGAGATGATGCAGCGTGTGAGGCAATCGGCGCTCGGCGCATTCAGCAACTCGGACGTGCCTTTCGTTCGGCTCGTGCAGGAGCTCAGCCCTCCCCGCGACCGGAGCCGCCAGCCCTTCACGCAGGTCGCCTTCGCACTTCAATCGGTCACGCCTGCCCCCGTAACTTTCGCCGGCACGGAGGTCCGACAACTGTCCATTCACAACGGAACTGCCAAGCTCGACCTGATGGTCGAGGTGATCCCCGTTTCGCCGACACGATGGTCGTTGCGCGCCGAGTACGCTACCGAGATATTCGACCGCGATGCGATACAGGAGTTGGTTCTGCACTTCCGTCAGCTACTCACCGCCGGAGCGCGGGACCCGAAAGCGCAACTCTCGGGGGTGCAGCTGGTGGAGGAGCGCCACCCCTCGTAGACGGCCGTCGAGCTTGGTGCTGCCGTCCAGCGCCGATGTTCGACAGCGGGACGTTGTATGGCGAGTTCCCACTCCGCTGCCCCTCGATCCCGAGCCGAGCCACCTCTGCGCACTGCCCGGAAACCCAGTGGGCGAGGTCGAATCAGCCGGATGCACCGGTCGACCCCTCGATACATAGAAATCGGTCAGGAATGAGAAGCGATTACCGCCCCGGCAGGCGAACCGTCATCCTGTGCGTCGCGGCCAGCGATTCCCACGTCGTCGCGAACCACCTCATAGCCTATTTGCTCAGATCGCGCGGCTTCAACGTGGTGAACCTCGGCGCCTGCACGACGGTGTCCGACATGTGCGATGCGCTTCTCCGGTGGCCTGAAGCGGAGGCGGTGCTTGTCGGCAGCCTCAACGGACACGCACGACAGGACCTCGCCGATCTGCCGGCGGCGAAGGAACGCGGCGCGATCACCTGCCCGGTGATCGTCGGAGGAAACCTGTCGGTGGCCGTGACCGACGACATCAGCCAAGAGGCGGCCCTCTACGCCCTGGGGGTGGATCACATCCTCCGCGACCCGTCCACGATCCCCGCGGTGCTCGATCGACTCCGGGGGCGGCCCGACGGCGAGGTGACCGCCTTCCCGGGTGCGTCACGCATCGAGGAGACAGTCGATGGACACCGATGAGCTTCCATCGGCTGCCGATTCGATCGGTTTCATCAAGGGGCTGAACAAGCCCACTGTTTCCGATGTCCTGAGGGCGGCGCAGGCCCAGGGCCTGGTGGCGGTTCAGCCGCGCTGCGGTGTCGGCGGTCATGAGCAGATGCGCGCCCTGCTGCTCGCCCTCGAAGAAGGCGCCCACCCCGACGTCCTGAGTCTGACGATCGACTCCTACACGCGGCTCAACCAGTTCGACAGGGCGCTGTCGTCGTTGTCCAACGCTCCTGAGGAAATGAACGGCTACCCGTTGGTGACGCACGGTTGGCGGCGCGGACGCGACCTCAACCAGGCGGTTTCGGCCCCGCTGGAGGTACGCCATGGCTCTCCGCTGCCGCGCCGGTTGTTCGACACCACGATCGCGTCCGGAATAACGTCCTTCGAGGGCGGCGGGATATCGTACAACCTGCCGTACTGCAAGGACGTGCCGCTCGCGGCCTCGTTGGACGCGTACGCGGAGATCGACGCGAGGTGCGGCGAGCTGGCTCAGGCGGACGTGGTCGTCGACCGTGAACTGTTCGGCAGCCTCACCGGCGTGCTCGTGCCGCCGTCGGTCAGTCTCGCGATCAGCGTGTTGGAAGCGGTCATGGCCACCCGTGCCGGAGTGACCTGCATATCGATCGCGTATCCGCAGGCCGGGAACCTGGTGCAGGATGTCGCCGCGCTCCGCGCGATCCGGTCTCTCGCGGGTCGCTACCTACCATCGTCAGTCGACGTCCATCCGGTGCTCCACGAGTTCATGGGTGTCTTTCCCAAGAGCCGTGCCCGCGCGGAGCAACTCATATTCGCGGGAGCCCTGACCGCGAGGCTCGGCGGAGCGGCGAAGGTGGTCACGAAGACGGTCCAGGAGGGTTACGGCATCCCGGACGCCTCGGCGAACATCCACGGGATGCGCCTCGCACGGATCGCGAACGCCCCATTCGTCAGCGCCATCCGGCTCGACGAGGACGCCCTGGAGGAGGAGCAGCACTGGATCGAGCGCGAGGTGGATGAGATCGTGGGTCCACTGCTCGGCGCCGCCAGCCTTCCACTGGCAATCTCCTCGGCATTCGAACGCGGCTCCCTGGACGTTCCCTTCAGCGCGAGCAGGCACGCGAGGTCGAACGTCATGCCGTGTCGGGATCGTGCCGGCGCGGTCCGCTATCTGGACGCGGGCGGGCTTCCCTTCTCCGAGGACGTCATGCGTCGAAACCGCAGCCTGCTCGATGACCGGTGGCTCACGGCCACCGATCACGACCGAATGCGACTACTGATGGCAGACATCAACTACTTCCTCGAGCCGCCGGGGGAGCAGGATTTCGACTTTGCGCCGACTGTGGTTGATTCGGCAACCCAGGGAGCTGATCCGGAGGAAACGTATGCTGCATGACTGGTTCATCCGGAGCGTCGAGAAGTATCCAGACGAGCCCGCGCTGATCGCCGACGGACGGCAGGTCAGCTATGCCGAGCTCGACGGGATCTCCCGCACCATCGGCCACCGCCTGCTCGCCGAGGGCGTCGACCGGCCACGAATCGGCTTGCTGTCCACGCGTACCGTCGAGACCTACGCGGCCTACCTCGCGGGGCTGCGGATCGGCGGCGTCGTCGTGCCGCTCGACCCTGCCCATCCTGCGGATCGCCTGGCCGTGGTCGCCCGCTCGGCCGGCCTGGACTTCATCGTCGCCGACGACACGGCGGACGCCGCACTCCTGGACGCGCTCCCGGCCCGTGTCGTACGCATCGGGTCGCCGTCGACATCGGACATCGCTGCCGGACCGGCATCGCGGGACAGCTTGCCTGACTGGACGGGCGATCCTGACGACCTCGCCTATCTGCTGTTCACCTCAGGCTCGACAGGCCAGCCCAAGGGCGTGCCGATCACGCACGGCAACGTGGACCCGTTCATCGATCTCAACGTCGCCCGCTACGGGATGGAACCGGGCTGCCGACACTCGCAGATGTTCAGCCTGACGTTCGACCTGTCGGTCTTCGACATGTTCGTCACCTGGGGATCCGGTGCCGCTCTGGTGGTGCCGTCAGCCGACGACCTCTACGATCCGGTCGAGTTCGTCAACAAGCACCGGTTGACGCACTGGTTCTGCGTACCCTCTCTGGTTTCCATGGCCACCCGAGCGCGGCTGCTGTCTCCGGGATGCATGCCGTCGCTGCGCTGGAGCCTGTTCTGCGGGGAGCAGCTCACGCTCAACCAGGCGCAGGCATGGGCCGAGGCGGCGCCGAACAGCACGTTGGAGAACCTCTACGGGCCGACCGAGCTCACGGTGGCGATGACGTCATATCGCCTACCGGAGGAACGCGGCGCCTGGCCGGCGACCTCCAACGGAACAGTGCCGATCGGCGCGGTGTACCCGCATCTGGACTTTCAGATCGATCCAGAATCCGGCGAGTTGCAGGTGCGAGGCTCCCAGCGGTTCCACGGCTATCACGACGCCGAGGACAACGAAGGGCGGTTCATCGGACCCGCCCTTCCGCAACCCGGGTCCGACCGCTCCGGACCAGGGCCTGAGGCGTGGTACCGCACCGGCGACCGAATCGCCCTGGAAAATGGAATCCTCGTCCACCTGGGTCGCCTGGACCACCAGGTCAAGATCCGCGGATACCGGATTGAGCTACCCGAGATAGAAAGCGCCATGCGAATGTGGGCAGGAGTCGATGACGCGATCGTCCACGCGGTCGCGCACCTGGACGGGCAACTCGAGCTCGCCGCCGCCTGCACCGGTGACGTTCCGTCAGGGCGTGAACTACGCAAACTGCTTCGCCCCCACCTGCCCGACTACATGATCCCTACGCGCATCGCGGCCTTGGACGGCCTTCCGGTGAACGATCGCGGCAAGACCGACCGGACGGCCTGCGCGGGACTGCTGCAAGAGAGGTTCGCGCGCTGACTTCGGCCGTCCGGAGCATCGCGAACGGGAAGGCGACGACTCTGGCCGACAGGATGGAGTGCGTTTCTCTTCGGTGGCCACCCGCCCGATTGGTGGCCTTAGCGGCGAGCAGCCGGGCAGAATCCGAATTTTCCCCTTCTACTTCTTCTGGAGAATCTGATGCCCATGGATCAACTCGCGCGGAAGTCGCTGGAGGAGTCGATGTGCGCCCTGTTCGCCGAGTGTCTCGACATCGATACCGTTTCGGTGACGGACGACTTCTTCGACGTTGGTGGCCACTCGCTGCTCGCGGCTGAGGTCGTGACGAGGATCAACGTCGAATTGGAGGTCGACCTGAGGCTCCGTGACTTCTTCCGTAATCCGACTGTCGCGGAGGTGTGTGAACTCATCGCCGAACAGGAGGGCGTCGTCCGGGGCGAGCGCTCGTGAGGACGCCCAGCGCCGCCGCTCCGGCCCTGTCCTCGTCGGACAGCGCCTCGGCCAGCGGCCCGACAACGGCGGGAGTCAGCTTCCAGCGGTGGCTGTCCCACGGCGGTCACCGCTCGGCGGTTGAGAGCCGGAGTTGAGGAGCACCGGCGCGAGCAGGGTGCCTCGTTCGGTGGTGCCGCGGATGACGGTGCTCGGGTCCCTGACCAGTCGGGAGGTGAGACCGGTGAGGCCGGCCGGTCCGTAGTGCAGCCCCCACACCGCGTGCCAGTCTCGCACCGGGCCGCCCTGCTCGTCGTAGCCCGGCTCGATCCGGGGCACCACCCGCCGCTGCACGATGTACCGACCGTCCCTGGCCGCCGTGGTGAGCGCAGCGCGCCACGTCGTGTCGTCGACCGTCCAGCCAGCCACCGTGCCCTCCCCCCGGGCCAGCGTGGTCGGTTTGAGGATGTTGTCGGACCGGTCGCGGATCAGACCGGTCAGGTCGTACGACGCGTCGATGCGGGTCGCCGGGGGCAGGATCCGGCGCAACGAAGCGCGTTCGGCCTCGGTCAGCGCGCCCTGCACCGCGGGCAGCTGCACCAGGGCGAGGCAGGACTTACTGTTGAACACGTCATGCGCCGGTACGGTGACCACCGGCGGCGTGGTGCCGTCCGCTGCGGGGTGCAGCCGCCGCCAGGCGATCGCCGGTTCCGGCTCGGCGGCGAGTTCCTCCAGGCTGAACAGCCGCAGGATCGCGCTGACTCCGGCGAGACCGTCGGCGATCGTCCCGTCGGGTTTCGACAGATCGGCGATTTCTGCCAGCCGAGTCCGGAAGGGTCGCGTCTCGATCCGCTCGGCCATCGGCTGCCATGCGGCGGCCCACTCCGCGAGTGCCCCGGTCGCCTCGACCATCAGCACCTCCCTGAGTTCGCCAGGCCTGCCGGCTTCCTGCTCCGGCGCCGCCGCGTCCAACACGTCGACCAAGCCGGTGACGGAATCGAGGTGACGTAGTCCGTGTCGCTCCGCGAAGGGACCGAATCGTGGGTCGGCCAGGATCGCGGCAGCCAGAGGTGCCCGCCGCACCCCGCCGACCGCGGTGCTCAGGCCCAACTCGATCACCTTGAAGCCGGTGCCGTCGTGGATCACGTCGGCGCGGCCGTACCGGACGAGGCGTGGCAGGTCGGTGTCGACGAGCATCGGGCGGATCGCCGCCGGCGCGTCGGTCAGCGCGCCGAACGCGGCCAGGCTGCCGCCGGCGAGAAGATCGGGCAGCCTGCCGACGACATCGAGCAACACCTCGAAGTCGGCGTAGAACGAAGCGATCTCACGCTCCGCGACGAACATCGGGCGCGGGAAGGTCCGCGCCGCGAGTTCCGGCCCCAGCACCGCGACCGCGTGATCGGCTGGCAGGTCGGCCGGCAGCTTGCCGGCTCCGACCGCCCTCAGATAGTCCGTGGCGGGGTCGGGAAGGAGCACCGGGCCGGTGGAGCCCATCAGGCGCCCCCTGCCCTGGTCGCGACGCGCAGGCGGTGCGGCGTGCCGTGGCAGGAGCGGGTCGGCGTCGGCCGAGGCTGACAGGAGCAGGGCATGGTCTGCCTCCAACTGGCGCAGCAAGCGGTGATCGGCGTGCAGGAGTTGACAGCGACCGGGAACGGGTCGCCTGGTCGAAGGTGGCTGTCGACGGAGAGGAAGGACTCGGTTCCTCCTTGGCTCCGACATCGTGATGAGCTCGAATCGGAGGGCTGGAAGGAGCCGCTGCCAGCGGTCGACGAGTGATCGAGGCCATGATCAACCATAATTGCCTGTTTGGCAACGAGAGAGTTGTCGGTCCCCGGGTTCCCGCACCGGGTTGCCGCCCATCAACTCGCTGCCGACATGAGCACGACCGAGTCCGGCCCGGTCCGGGCAACCCCGCCGCCTGTTGCCGCACGCCGGCGAAAGCCTCGCCGACGCGGGCACGACGGCGGGCGGCTGGGCACTCCGTCGCGCCGCCGGCCAGCGGGCGTGGTCACCGAGGGCGGAGGCGACGATGAGAGTGGGATGAGGCCGCCGATGAAGATCGCCACGACGAGCGTCATGAGGATGGCGGCGGCGCCGCGGCCTGCAACGCCGACATGATCTTGTCCTCAGGTCCCGTCCCGCTGCCACCGGCGGAACAGGCCGTAGACGGTGGGCCACGGCGCGGACTCAGCCGGGACATCCCGCCATGGGGCGCCGATGC
>NZ_JAVRFL010000018.1:0-141281 GCF_031845925.1 Micromonospora reichwaldensis
CTGTGAGCGCGAGGAGTGAGGCGGGGTTGCGAGCCCCGCAGTCGCGAACGGAGGTGGCGCTGTGAGCGCGAGGAGTGAGGCGGGGTTGCGAGCCCCGCAGTCGCGAACGGAGGTGGCGCTGTGAGCGGGGCCGAGGTGCTGCTGCCGGGTGGGCGGCGGTACCGGCTGACCGGGGGCGCCGGCTTCCCGCGCCCCGCCGGGCCGCCGAGCAGCCGGATCGCGTACGCCGCCGCGCACGTGGTGGCCGATCCGACGGCCGAGAACACCCCGGGCGCCCCGGCCGTGCTGGACTGGGACCGCACCCTGGCCTTCCGGCACCACCTGTGGTCGTACGGCTTCGGGGTGGCCGAGGCGATGGACACCGCGCAGCGCGGCATGGGCCTGGACTACCCGGCCACCCGCGAGCTGATCCGGCGTAGCGCCGCCGAGGCCCGCGCGGTCGGCGGGCGGATCGTTGCCGGGGTCGGCACGGACCAGCTGTCGCCCGGCCCGGCCACCCTGGCCGAGGTCACCGGCGCCTACCGCCAGCAGCTCGACGACGTGCGGGCCGCCGGGGCCCGTCCGGTGCTGATGTGCAGCCGCCACCTGGCCGCCGCCGCCCGCGATCCGGAGGACTACCTGCGGGTGTACGACGAACTGCTGAGCGCCGCCGACGAGCCGGTGGTGCTGCACTGGCTCGGCCCGATGTTCGACCCGGCGCTCGCGGGCTACTGGGGGTCGACCGATCTCGACGAGGCCGCCGACGCCGTGGTCGGGCTGATCAAGGCCCACGACAGCCGGGTGGACGGCATCAAGGTCTCCCTGCTGGACGCCGACCGCGAGGTGGCGCTGCGCCGTCGGCTGCCCGCCGGGGTACGCCTCTACACGGGCGACGACTTCCACTACCCGGAGCTGATCCGGGGCGACGCGAGCGGCCACTCCGACGCGCTGCTCGGGGTGTTCGCCGCGATCGCGCCGGCCGCCGCCGCCGCACTGGCCGCGCTGGACTCGGGGGACCTGGAGACGTACGACCGGATCTTCGCCCCGACCGTGCCCCTGGCCCGGCACATCTTCGCGGCGCCCACCTGGCACTACAAGACGGGCATCGTCTTCCTGGCCTGGCTGACCGGACACCAGGACCACTTCACGATGGTCGGCGGCGCGCAGTCCGGCCGCTCGCCGGCGCACCTGGCCACCCTGCTCACCCTCGCCGACGCCGCCGGGCTGCTGCCCGACGCGGACCTGGCTGCCGCCCGCGCGCGGGCGCTGTTCACGGTGGCGGGGGTTGACCAGTGAGCGCGAGGAGTGAGCCGGGTTTGCGAGCCCCGCAGTCGCGAACGGAGGGCGGACCAGTGAGTGGGCTGGAACGGTTCTCGTTCAACCAGGCCACGTCGCAGCACTGGCCGCTGCCCGAGGTGGTCGACGGCTGCGTCGCCGCCGGGGTGCCGGGGATCGGGTTGTGGCGGGAGCCGGTGGCCGACTACGGGCTGGCCCGCGCCGCGAAGCTGGTCCGCGACGCCGGCCTCGAGGTCACGTCCCTGTGCCGAGGCGGCTTCTTCACCGCCGACGGCTGGCGGGAGGAGAACCTGCGCGCCATCGAGGAGGCCGCCACCCTCGGCACCGCGGTCCTGGTGCTGGTCTCCGGCGGGCTGCCGGCGGGCAGCCGGGACATCGACGGCGCCCGCCGGCAGGTCGCCGACGCCATCGCCGAGCTGGCCCCGCACGCCGCCGCGGCGGGGGTGACGCTGGCGATCGAGCCGCTGCACCCGATGTTCAGCGCCGACCGCTGCGTGGTGTCGACCCTCGGCCAGGCGCTCGACATCGCCGAACGGTTCGACCCGGAGGTGGTCGGGGTCGTCGTCGACGCGTACCACGTGTGGTGGGACGACACGGTGTACGCGCAGATCGCCCGGGCGGGGGCGCGGATCGCCGCGTTCCAGGTGTGCGACTGGGTCACCCCGCTGCCCGAGGGGGTGCTGCTCGGCCGGGCCCTGCCCGGCGACGGCTGCATCGAGCTGCGCCGGCTGCGGGAGGCCGTGGACGGGACCGGCTACACCGGGCCGGTCGAGGTGGAGGTCTTCTCGGCCGAGGTGTGGGCCCGGCCCGGCCGGGAGGTCCTCGACGCGTCGGTCGCGGGCTACCTGCGCCACGTCGCCTGACGACGGGTCCCGGCCGGTCGGGCGGCCGGCCGGGACCCGGGCGAGGATGAGGGGGTGACCGACCGACGGGTGCACCTCGACGATCTCGGCGCGTGGCTGATCAAGGGCAACGCGGACCGGGCCGACCTGGCCGGCCGCCTCGCCCGTGATCCGCGGGTGACGGGCTGGTGCGTGCGTCCCGGCTACCGGGCCCGGCTGATGCGCGCCGGTCAGCCGGTGGTCCTCTGGGCCAGTGGCAGCCGCGGCCGGATCGCGTACGGCGTCTGGGGCGTGGGGCTGGTGGCCGCCGCCGCGGTGCCGGGGGAGCCGGGCGCGGCCTGGACGGTGCCGTTGGACCTGACGGTCCTCGACGAGGCGCACCGGGTGCCCCGGGAGTCCTTCCGGGGCGACACGCGGCTGGCCGGCGCGGAGGTGCTCCGGCAGCCGCAGGGGGCCAATCCGTCCTTCCTCACGGTGGCCGAGTTCGCCGCGCTGCGCGAGCACCTGCCGCCGCGCTGACGGCCGGCCCGCCGTCTTCACCCCGCCCCTCCGGCTCTCTATGATCGGTGAAAACTGTCGCCAGGCAACC
The DNA here is from genome assembly GCF_031845925.1 of Micromonospora reichwaldensis. Lineage (NCBI taxonomy): Bacteria > Bacillati > Actinomycetota > Actinomycetes > Micromonosporales > Micromonosporaceae > Micromonospora > Micromonospora reichwaldensis. The sequence goes on from NZ_JAVRFL010000018.1 coordinate 2,707, forward strand.
GGTGACGAACCGGCAAAAAGCTACAGGGAAGGGTGGGCATGGCGCTGTCCGCGACCGTCCTCGCCGAGCTGCGCGGGATCGTCGGCCCGTCGCACGTGCACGACGCGGCCGGCGACCTCGTGGCGTACGCGCGGGACGCGACGCCGCTGTTCTCGCACCGCCCGGACGCGGTGGTCTTCCCGGCCGACACCGCCGAGGTCGCCGCGGTGCTGGCACTCGCCACCCGGCACCGGGTGCCCGTGGTGCCCCGCGGCGCGGGCTCCAACCTGTGCGCCGCCACCGTGCCGCTGCGCGGCGGGATCGTGCTGGTGCTGACCCGGCTCAACGCCATCCTGGAGGTCAGCGGGGACGAGCTGCTCGCCCGGACGCAACCGGGCGTGACCAGCGCCGCCCTCGCCGACGCCGCCGCCGCACAGGGCCTGCTCTGGGCGCCCGACCCCGGCAGCCGGACCGTCGCCACGGTCGGCGGCACCATCGCCACCTGCGCGGGCGGGCTGCGCGGCCTGAAGTACGGCGTGACCCGCAACTACGTGCTGGGCCTGGAGGCGGTGCTGCCCACCGGCGAGGTGATCCGCACCGGCGGCCGGCTGTGGAAGGACGTCGCCGGCTACGACCTGACCCGGCTGCTCACCGGCTCCGAGGGCACCCTCGCCGTGATCACCGAGGCGACCGTGGCGCTGCTGCCCGCACCGGCGTCGGCGAACACCGGGGTCGCGTACTTCCCGACGCTTGCCGACGCGGGGGAGGCGGTGGCCCGGGTGATCCGGGCGGGGGTGGTGCCGGCGACGCTGGAGTTCCTCGACCGGGCCTGCATCGACGCCGTGGAGGACTTCGCCCACCTGGGGCTGCGTACCGACGCCGGCGCCCTGCTGCTCTTCGGCGACGACGGCCCGCCCGACCTCGTCGCCGCCAACCTGGACCGGATCGGCGCGGCCTGCGTCGAGGCCGGCGCGGTGGAGGTCACCACGGCCCGCGAGGTCGCCCAGGCCGAGGCGCTGTTGGCCGCCCGGCGCTGCGCGCTGCCGGCGCTGTCCCGCCGGGGCGGGGTGACCATCCTGGAGGACGCGACCGTGCCCCGGCCGCGCATCGCCGAGATGGTCGACCGGATCGACGCCATCGCCGGCCGGCACGGCGTCGCCATCGCCACCTTCGGCCACGCCGGGGACGGCAACCTGCACCCCACCTGCGTGCTCGACTCGGCCGAGGACCACGACGCGGTACGCCGGGCCGAGGCGGCCTTCGCCGACATCTTCGCCGCCGCCATCGACCTCGGCGGCACGATCACCGGCGAGCACGGGGTGGGGGCGGCGAAACTGCCGTTCCTCGCCGCCCGCCTCGGCGAGGACCAGCTCGCCCTGCTGCGCCGGATCAAGAGCGCCTTCGACCCGGCGGGCATCCTCAACCCCGGAAAGCTGGGATCATGACCGGCGACGTGTTCGACCCGGAGCAGTTGTCGCGCTGCATCTCCTGCGGGTTCTGTCTGCCGGCCTGCCCCACGTACGCGATGACCGGCGACGAGGCGTCCTCGCCGCGCGGCCGGATCACGCTGATGCGGGCGTTGCAGGACGGCACCCTGCCCCCGGACGACGACACCCTCGCCGAGCAGGCCTCGTTCTGCCTGGGCTGCCGGGCCTGCGAGCCGGTCTGCCCCGCCGGGGTGGAGTACGGCAGCCTGCTGGAGCAGTGGCGGGTCCACCAGTGGCGGGGCTGGCGGAGACCGCTGGCGGCCCGGGCGCTGATGCTCTTCGTCGAGCAACGCTGGCTGCTGCGGCTGTCCGGCCTCGTCCGCCGCGCCGCCCGCGGCCGGGCCGCCATCGCGCCGGAGCCGGGCGCGCAGCTCATGCTGGGCTGCGTCGAGCGGGGCCTCTACCCGGCGGTCAGTCGGGCGGCGCACGCGCTCGCCCCCGAGCTGGCCGTCCCCACCGCCCAGGGCTGTTGCGGCGCGCTGCACGCGCACAACGGCGACCTGGCCGGCGGCGAGCGGCTGGCCGAGCGCCTCGGCGCGGATCTGCCCGGCACGATCGTCACCACCTCCGGCGGCTGCGCCGCGCACCTGGCCTCCGTGCTCGGCCGGGACCGGGTACGCGAGCTGTCCACCTGGCTCGCCGACCGGCCCGCCGGAGCCGAGCTGCGGGTGGCCGGGCGGCGGGCCAGGGTCACCCTCCAGGACTCCTGCCACCTGCGCAACGGCCTCGGCGTCTTCGCCGAGCCCCGGACGCTGCTGCGCCAGGTCGCCGACTACGTCGAGCTGCCCTCGGCGGCCGCCTGCTGCGGGGCGGCCGGCACGTACTCGCTGCTGCGGCCGAAGGAGTCGCGGCGGATCCTGGACGCGAAGCTCGACGAGATCGAGGCCGCCGGGGTGGACCTGGTGGTGGCGGTCAACCCGGGCTGCCTGCGGCAACTGCGTACCGGCCTGCGCCGGCGCCGGTCCACTGTGCGGGCCGTGCACCTGGCCGAGGTGCTCACCCGCGTCCAGTCGCCGTAGGGACACTCCGACAGCGACGTGGGAACTCCTCACCGAAGGGGCCGGTGTGGGCTCCGTCGCGCTTCGTATCAGTCCTGGTCAGCATAGCGTCCGGGCATGGTCCGCAGGCTGTACGGCAGCGCCGAGCTACAGGAACGCCTCAGGGTGTCCCGCGCCCGGATCGTGCAGATCACCAGCCGGCCAGACTTCCCGGAGCCGTTCGATCGGCAGGCCGGGGGAGCGGTGTGGTTGGTGGAAGACGTGGAGGCGTGGATCGACGTCCACCGGCCGCACCAGGCGCGCGACGCCGACCCGGACGAGCGCTGGAACGGCCCGGGCACCTGTGAGGGCCCGGGCCGTTCGCTGCGTGAGGGCTGTATCTCCGCGATCCGCGCCCGCCAGCCGTCGAACCACCGTACGTGGAGACCGCGCTACTCCGTGCGGATGCCGTCGGGTCGGGTGAGCCGCCACAGCACCGGCAGGCTGAGCCCGGTGACCAGCAGCACGACCGCCGCCCCGAGGCCGGTGGAGATGCCCAGCGCCGGCCAGGCGACCGTTACGGGCGTCTGCACCATGCGCAGCAGCACCGCGCCGAGGCCGAGGCCGAACACCACCGCCAGGGCGAGCCCGATCACCACCGGCACGGCGCTCTGCCACAGCACCGACCAGCTCAGCGTGGAGCGCCGGGTGCCCACCGCGACCAGCATCGCCAGCAGCCGGCGGCGCTCCCGCAGCTGCTCCAGCACGCCGACCAGCATGCTGGCCCCGATCAGCAGCAGGGTGACCACCGCGCCGACGTAGAGGCCGCGCTGGACGTTGACGAACTGGCTGGCCTGGCGGTTCTCGGTCAGCGTGAGCACCGAGGCGTACGGGTCGACGCCGGCGGCGGCGTTGCGGACGTGCTCCACCGCGTCCGGCCGGTCGGGCGCGAGCCGCAGGTACGCGTCGGCGCGCAGCGGCCCCAGCCGGGCGGTGTCGACCGCGCCGGGGGTGGCCAGCACCCCGCCCTGCCGGTAGCCGGACGGGTCGCTGCGCACCGGCGCCTCCCGCGCGGTGGACGGCACCCGCCAGGGCATCCCGTCGGCGACCGTGACCGCGCTGCCCGCACCGATACCGGCCGGCTCGCCCTCCGCGTCCGGGACCAGGAACACGTCGCCGTCGGCGCACCGGTCCAGCCGGGCGAACTCGGCCAGCGCCGCGCAGTCGCCGATCCGCAGCGTGCCGTACGCCTCGCCGGCCGCGACCGAGGTGGCCAGGGTGGCGTTGCTCGCGGTCACCCCCGGCGCGCCGGCCAGCCGGTCCAGCCCCGCCGCCGCGTCCGACCGCGCGGAGAACTGCACCTGCACCTGGGCCCGGGAGGTGTCCTGTCCGGTGTCGAAGGTGAACCGGTCGGCGACGCCGGCGAAGAGCATCTGCAACCCGATGGTGCCCGCCACGGCGACCGCGATGCCGTTGACCAGCCGCGCGGAGGCGGCGCTGTCGAGCTGGAGGCGACGCACCGCGAGCTGCCACGCGACCGGGCCGCCGCGCAGCCGGCGTACGAGCAGGTCGGTGAGCCAGGGCAGCAGGGTGACCACGCCGGCCAGCAGGAGCACGGCGCCGGCGGCGGTCTGCCGCTCGCCGCCGAGCGGCGCGACCCCGGCGGCGCCGGCGAGCAGCAGCCCGAGCCCGGCGGCCGGCAGCAGCAGCCGCCACACCAGCCGCCGGCGCACCGGCGTCGCCCGCCGGGTCACCCCGAGCGGCTCGACCAGCACGGCGCGCATCGACACCAGCGTCACCACGACGGCGAGCGCCGGCACGGCCAGCACGACGGCGGCCACCAGCGCCAGCGGCGGGCGCACGTCGGCGGCGTACACGCTGAGGTCCATGAGGGTGACCAGCGGCACCACCTGCCGGCCGAGCGCGAAGAGCACGCCGCCGGCCGCGACGCCGAGCAGCGCGCCGGCGGCGGCCTCCCCGGCGGCGATCCGGCGGACCATCGCGGCGTCGGCGCCGACCAGGCGCAGCGCGGCCAGCCGCCGGTCGCGCCGCTCGCCGCCGAACCGCACGGCCGCGCCGAGGAACACGGCGATGGGCAGCAGCAGGACCACGAAGATGACGACCACCAGCACCACCAGCACCGGGTCGAAGGCCTCGCCGGGCAGCCCGCCGCCGAACGCGTCCAGCCGGGTGGCGTCGTCGGCGGCGAGGGTGTCGCTGCCCAGGTAGTAGGCCAGCTCGCGAGGGCCGGCCAGGCCCTCGTCGGCGATGACGCCGGTGACCGTGGCCCCGCCGAGGCGGGGGGCGAACAGCGCGCCGTCGGCGGAGCCGAGCAGGTCGCGCAGGGCGGGGGAGACCAGCACCTCGCCGGCGCGGGGCAGCGCGGCCACCCCGGGCGGCACCGGCGCGGCCGGACCCTCGGGCCGCAGCACCCGGCCGCGCACCGGCTGCCCCCGGAACTCGGTGTCGGTCTGACGGATCAGCAGGGTGTTCGCGGCGGCCGGGATCTTCTCGCCCATCCGCAGGTCGTCGCGGGCGTCGCCGCGCGCCTGCCGGGCGTCCAGCGCGCCGGGCACCGCGGCGGCGAGCAGCAGCATCGCCACCCCCACCCCGACGCCCACCGCCGTGAGCACCGCCCGCAGCCAGCCGTCCCGGCCGCCCGTGAACGCCATCCGCGCGCCCATGCCCAGGTCGGCCGCGCGGTCGCGCAGCCGCGTCACGCCGCGACCTCCAGGTCCCGGGTGCGGCCGTCGCGGACCACGACCTCCCGATCGGAGTACGCGGCGACCCGCGCCTCGTGCGTCACCAGCACCACGGCCGCCCCGGTGTCCCGGGCGGCGGCGGTGAGCAGCCGCATGACCCGCTCGCCGTTGAGCGAGTCGAGGGCGCCGGTCGGCTCGTCGGCGAAGACCACCCGGGGCCGGGTGACCAGTGCCCGGGCGACCGCCACCCGCTGCCCCTGCCCGCCGGAGACCTCGCCGGGCCGCTTGCCGGCCACCTCGGCGACCTCCAGGCGGTCCAGCCACTCGGCGGCCCGCCGCTCCGCCTCGCGCCGACCGACCCGGCCCAGCCGCAGCGGCAGCGCGACGTTCTCCAGGCAGGTCAGCTCCGGTACGAGCTGGCCGAACTGGAAGACGAAGCCGAACTCCTCGCGGCGCAGCGCGCTGCGCTCGGCGTCGCTCAGGGTGGCGAGGTCACGGCCGGCGTAGCGGACCCGGCCGGAGTCGGGCCGGGTGATGCCGGCGAGGCAGTGCAGCAGCGTGGACTTGCCGGAGCCCGACGAGCCCATCACGGCCAGCACCTCGCCCGGGTGGACGCGCATGCTCGCCCCGGCGAGCGCCCGGGTCGGGCCGAACGAGCGGTGCAGGTCCTCGGCGAGCAGCAGCGGGGCGCTCACGACCGCACCGTCGCGGCCAGCTCGTCGAGGCGGGCGGCGGTCAGCTCCAGCCAGCGCAGGTCGGCCTCCAGGTGGAACAGCGCGTGGTCGCAGACCAGCTGCTCGGCGAGGTCGCCGTCGCGCTTGCGGCGGGTCAGCTCGCGCATCATCCGCAGGTGCTCGGCGCGCTGCACGTCGAGCACGTCGGCGGCGGGGCGGCCGGTCAGCAGGGCCAGCACCACCTTGGTGTAGAGGGTGCTCTGCAGGTACGGCTCGGGTTTCTCGGCCCGGGCCAGCCACTGCGCCACGTCGGTGACGCCCGCCTCGGTGATCGCGTACCGCTTGCGTTCCGGGCCCTCGCCGGGCTCCACCGCCTCCACCTCGACGAGGCCGCCACGCAGCAGCCGGGACAGGGTGGCGTACACCTGCCCATACGCGAGCGGGCGGGCGTGACCGAAGCGCTCGTCGTAGAGGCGTTTGATGTCGTAGCCGTGGCGGGGGGTGGCCTCGAGGAGGCCCAGGAAGGTCTGTCCGATCGACATGCCGGCGACTATACACACCGCGTATACCCGGAGCGTATAGCGGTACATTGCCCGCTCAACCGTCTGCATCGGAGGTCACCGTGTTCGCCCTGTCCCTGACCGAGGACGCGGAACTGCGTCCCCTGGAGCCCTGGCGGGCCGAGGAGTTCCTCGCCCACCTCGAGCGGGCCCGTACGCACATCGCGCCCTGGGTGTCGCCCTCGTTCCTGGTCGACGACCTGGCCGGTGCCCGGGCCGTGCTCCAGCGCTACGCGGACCTGTGGGCGCGCGACGCCGGCGGCATCTGGGGCATCTGGCGGCGGGACGAGCTGGTCGGCGGGGTCATGCTGGTCTCGTTCGACGCCGCCAGGGGCGTCTGCGAGGCGGGCTGCTGGCTGGAGCCGGCCGGGGAGGGGCACGGGCTGGTCAGCCGGGCGGTCGGCCGGCTGGTCGACTGGGCGGTACGGGAACGCGGCATCCACCGCGTCGAGTGGCGCACCAAGCCGGACAACACCCGCAGCATCGCCACCGCCCGGCGGCTGGGCATGCGCCTCGACGGGACGCTGCGCCAGGTCTATCCCGGCCCGGCCGGGCGGGTCGACATCGAGGTGTGGTCGGTGCTGGCGCCCGAGTGGCGCGGCGTGCGCTCAGACGCCGGCGAGCACCGCGTCGAGTGAGCGGGGCACCCGGTCCGGCTCCAGGGCCGCCACGAGCAGCCGCGCGTACGCGCTCTTGCGGCCGGACCGGGTGCCGAGGAACCGGCGCAGCTGCGCCTCGACGGCGCGCCCCCGCTGGGCCGGCTGCCGCTGGAACAGGTCGAACGAGCGCAGCTCGCCCTCGGCGGCGAGCACCGCCCGCACCCCGGCGACGCCGACCGCCCGGATCAGCTCGTCCTCCAGGTCGGCCACGCAGACGTAGAACCCGAGGGCCGTCAGGTCGGCCCGGGACAGGTCGACGCCGAAGCCGCAGCGTTCCAGCCCGCGCCGGAAGTAGCCCTCCTCGGCCTCGTCGTAGAGGCCCGCCAGCCGCAGGCCGCGTCCCGCCGGGCCGAGCTGGTCGAGGAAGTGGCCGACGTTCGTCGCGCCGCCCATGGCCACCACCCGTACGCCCTCGGCGTCGAGGTCCCGGCCGCGGCGCGCGGCGAGGGTTTCCAGGGCGACCCGGTCGCTCGGCCCCTCGACGAGCACCACCGTCCGCGCGTCGGTCCCGGGCACCAGGCCACCGATGCTCCGCACTCCGCCTCCCCGTCCCCGATGCCGCAGCGCCCGCCCGGGGTCGGCCCGGCGGTCCGGCCCCGACGTGCGGGACGTACCACCGGGGACGACCTGTGTCGGGCGGGCAGCGCGGCCCGTCGCCCGCCAGGGCAGCGTGGACCGGGCCGGCCCACGGCGCAACCGGATTGCGGGCGGCAGGGAACCGCCGGGGGCCGGCGGTCGTGCCGCCGCCCGGGCCGGGTGACCCGGGCGGCGGCATCGGCGTCAGGGCAGCGACTTCAGGAACGGGCCGTGGCTCAGGCGGAACTCCCAGGCGTAGAACCGGTCCCAGTTGATCGACCAGGTCATCAGGCCCCGGAGGGCGGGGTTGGTGCCGCTGCGCGGGGTGTACGGGCCGCAGCCCTGCCCCTTCACCAGGCAGGTCACCGCGGCCTGCACCCCGGCCGGGGCGAGGTAGCCGTTGCCGGCGCTGGGGGAGGAGGGGGCGCCGAAGGCCACCTGGTCCTCACGCAGCGGCGGGAAGACGCGGTCGGCGTTGCCGGCGACGGGGAAGCCGGCGAGCAGCATGTCGGTCATCGCGATGTGGAAGTCCGCGCTGCCCATGGTGTGGTACTGGTTGTCGAGCCCCATGATCGGCCCCGAGTTGTAGTCCTGCACGTGCAGCACGGTGATGTCGTTGCGCAGCGCGTGGATCACCGGCAGGTACGACCCGGCGCGTGGATCCTGCCCGCCCCACGGGCCCGAACCGTAGTACTGGTAGCCGAGCTGGACGAAGAACGTCTCCGGCGCCATGGTGAGGACGAAGCCCGTCCCGTACCGCTGCTTGAGGGTGCGGATCGCGGAGATCAGGTTGACGATCACCGGCGTGGTCGGGTTGCGGAAGTCGGTGTCCCCGGTGTCCAGGTAGAGCGAGTGGCCCTCGAAGTCGATGTCGAGCCCGTTCAGGCCGTACCTGTCGATGATGGCCGCCACCGACCGGACGAAGGTGTCCCGGGCGGCGGTCGTGGTGAGCTGGACCTGGCCGTTCTGCCCGCCGATGGAGAGCAGCACCTTCTTGCCCTGCGCCTGCTTGGCGCGGATCGCGGCGATGAACTCGGCCTCGGTCTCGACGCCCGGGCACTCGGTCGCCGGGCAGAGCTGGAACCGGATGTCGCCCGAGGTGACCGTGGTGGGTTCGCCGAAGGCGAGGTTGATGATGTCCCAGTCGGCGGGCACGTCGGCCATCCGCAGGTAGCCCGAGCCGTTGGCGAAGCTGGCGTGCAGGTAGCCGATCAGCGCGTGCCGGGGCAGCCCACCCGTCGGTGGCGGCGTGGTCGGTGGCGGCGTGGTCGGCGGTGGCGTGCTGGGCGGCGGGGTGGTCGGCGGCGCCGTGGTCGGCGGGGCGGTCGTCGGCGGTGCCGTGGTCGGCGGGGTGGTGGGCGGGGTGGTGGGCGGGGTGGTGGGCGTGCCGCCCGAGCAGGGCGCGCCGTTGAGCGTGCAGTTGGTGGGGGAACCGGAGCCGGTGGCCAGGAAGCCGAACGACACCGAGGCGCCGGGGGCCACGGTGCCGTTCCAGGAGCGGTTGGTGAAGGTGTGCCGCTGGCCGACGCTGCTGACCGTGGCGTCCCAGTAGGAGCCGAGCGTGGTGCCCGCGGGCAGGGTGAAGGCCACCTGCCAGCCGGTGATGGTGGCCGGGCCGCCGTTGGTGACGGTGTAGCGGCCCTCCCATCCGGTGCCCCAGTCGGCGGTCTTGACGAAGGTGGCGGTCGGGCCGGCGGCCTGGGCCGGCGCGGCGAGGGTCAGCGTGGTGGCGGTGACGGTGGCGAGGGCCGCGACGGCGGCCAGCAGCAGGTTTCGGGCAGGGCGACGCATCCGGACCTCCCGGGTACGAGGGCCGTCGGATCGACGGATGCACAATTATTAGGATTGTTAACTGTAGTTGTCCAGGCGTACGTGTAAGGAAGGGCCCCTTCCTATCGCCCAGGCGATAGGAAGGGGCCCTTCCTTACACTTCGGGTCAGCGCCGGGTCACGCGGCGCTTCAGGGTGCGCTCGTAGTCCTGGAACCGCGCCTTGGCGATGGCCGAGCGGTCCGCCGCGCGGAGCACCAGCCCCTCGGACCGGCCGGCCGGTCCGTCCAGGGCCACCAGGGTCCGGGGCAGGTAACCGGTCAGGAACGTGTGCATGCCCTCGATGTCGCGGGGCAGCTCCTCGGCGGGGACGGTGGCCAGCCGGGGCACGGTCGCCAGGCCCGACGCGTCGGCCCGCCCGACGAGGTCCGCCTCGCCGAGGAAGCGCTGGCCGCCGCCGTCGCGCCAGGCCGAGATCCGCTGCGCCGGCCAGTCGAGCATCGGCGCGGGGTCGTCCAGCACGGCCACGTCGAAGAGCCGGTGCCCGACCCGGCGTTCGGCCGTGTACTGCCGGGAGGCGGCGGTGACCTTGCCGCCGTACACCTCCAGGTAGAAGACCGTGATCCGGTCGGCCGCCGCGGCGACCGTCAGCCGCTCGGCCACGTCGCGCAGGGCGTCGACGATGCCGAGCGCCGGGTTGCCGATCAGGTCGCCGCGCGCGTACAGCAGCTCCTCGCGGCTGCCGATCAGGTACGCGCCGTCGGGCAGCACGACGATCCGGGCGTTCGTCCCGTCGACCTTCTCGGTGAGGGTGACCGGCCCGGTGAACGCCACGCACTCCGCCAGCAGCCCGCCGTTGTCGGGGTCCAGGGCGTGGTAGGTGGGGATCGACGGGTACTTGGTCAGCGAGTTGATCTTCCGCAGGTCGACCGTCCGGACGTCGAGGCGGGACACGGCAGCTCCTTCACGTGGCGGGTTACGCCGCGCCGGTTGGCGGTGCGGCGCCGGGCCGGCAGCGTATCCGCCGCGAGGGCCCCGGCTCGCGCCAGTTTCCGGTCCGCGCGTCCATCCTGGACCGTCGGCGTGCGGAAATGTCGTACCCGGGGGCGACCATCCATCCATGGCTGTCCCCGCTCTCACCCCGCACACCGACCAGCCGCGCTCGGTGCCGCTTCGCGAGGCGCGCACCCGGCTCACCCAGCTCGTCGCGCTGGCCGAGTTGACCGACACCGTCACCGTCGTCACCCGCGACGGCGATCCCCGCCCGGTGGCCGCGATCGTCCCGGCGGCCGCCGCCCGCAGCGCCGCCCAGGCGCGTGCCGACGGGGACCGCCTCGCCGCCGTCACCGCCGGCTGGGCCCGGCGCCTCGACGAGGCGCACCGGCGCAGCGCACACCGGCACGCCGCCGAGCTGCGCGCGGTCACCGCCGCCCTCGCCGAGGTCTGGGCCGAGCTCGACCGCCGGGTCACCCCGGGCAGCGACCCCGGTCTCGCCCGCCTCCGGGCCGCCCACGCCGACCTGCTGGCCGCCGACCCCGCCGCCTGACCCGGCTCCGGGCCGGGGGCGTCAGCCGGCGGGGTACGCGTGGGTCTGCGCCGCCTTCACCGCCGCCCAGACCGGCTGGCCGGGGGCCAGTCGCAGCTGCGCGGCGGCGGCCGGCGTGACGTCCGCCGACACCCCGATCGGCCCGTCGAGCTGCACCCGCAGGTCGTCGCCGTGCCGCTGCACGCCGGCCACCGTCGCCGCCCAGGTGTTGCGCGGGCTGCCCTCGGGGCGCGACGGGTGCAGGGCCACGGCCGAGGGTCGGAAGGCGACGAAGACCTCCCCGTCGAGCCGGTCGGCGACGGTGAGGGTCAGCCCGTCGGCGACCCGGACCCGGTGCCCGTCGGCGTGGCCCCGGTGCAGGTTCAGCCCGACGAGCCGGGCCACGTAGTCGGTGCGCGGCCGCGCCGTGACGGTCGCGGCGTCCCCCTCCTGCACCACCCGGCCCTCCTCGACGACCACGAGCCGGTCGGCCAGCACCAGCGCGTCCAGCGGATCGTGGGTGACCAGCAGGGTGGCCCCCGGGTGCGCGGCGAGGTGCCGGTGCAGCTCGGCCCGGGTGTCGAGCCGGGTACGGGCGTCGAGCGCGGCGAGCGGCTCGTCCAGCAGCAGCAGCGCCGGCTCGACGGCGAGCGCGCGGGCCAGCGCGACCCGCTGCGCCTGCCCGCCGGAGAGCTGCCGGGGCCGGCGGCCGGCGTGCTCGGCCAGGCCGACCCGCGCGAGCCAGTCGTGGGCGGTCCGGCGGGCGGCGCGCCGGTCCGCGCCGTGGCGTCGGGGCCCGAAGGCCACGTTCTCCAGCGCGCTCAGGTGCGGGAAGAGCAGGTAGTCCTGGAAGACCACGCCGATCGGCCGGCGCTCGGTCGGCGTCCAGGCGCGGCGCTGCGGCCGGTCCAGGTCGACGCCGTCGAGGGTGAGGTGCCCGTCGGTCAGCGGGAGCAGGCCGGCGAGCGCGCGCAGTGCGGTGGTCTTGCCCGCCCCGTTGGGGCCGAGCAGCGCGACCACCTCGCCGGCGGCGACCCGCAGCGCGACGTCGAGGCGGAAGCCGTCCCGCTGCACCACGAGGTGCGCGTCGAGCAGGGGCGCGCTCACGGGCTGGTGATCCAGCGGTCGTGCAGCCCGGCGAGGATGGCCACCGAGACGGCGAGCAGCACGAGGCTGAGCACCACGGCGGCCTGCACGTCCGTCTCCAGCGCCAGGTAGACGGCCAGCGGCATGGTCTGCGTACGCCCCGGATAGTTGCCGGCGAAGGTGATGGTGGCGCCGAACTCGCCGAGCGCCCGGGCCCAGCACAGCACCGCCCCGGCCGCCAGGCCGGGCGCCACCAGGGGCAGGGTGACGTGCGTGAACGTCGTCCAGCGGCCGGCGCCGAGGGTCGCCGCCGCCTCCTCGTACCGGCCGTCGGTGCCGCGCAGCGCCCCCTCCACGGCGATCACCAGGAACGGCATCGCCACGAACGCCTCCGCCAGCACCACCCCGGCGGTGGTGAACGGCAGGCTGATCCCGAAGGTCGCGTCGAGCCAGCCGCCGAGCAGGCCGCGCCGGCCGAAGACCAGCAGCAGCGCCACCCCGCCGACGACGGGCGGCAGCACCAGCGGCACGGTGACGAGGGCGCGTACCAGGCGTCGGCCGGGAAACTCGACGCGGGCCAGCAGCCAGGCCAGCGGCACCCCGAGCAGCAGGCAGAGCAGCGTCGCCAGGGTGGCGGTCAGCAGGGACAGCCGCAGCGCGGTGAGCACGCCCGGCGCGGCGAGCCGCTGCGGCAGGTCGGCCCACGGCGTACGGGCCACCAGCCCGACCAGCGGCAGGACGAGGAACACCAGGCCCAGCACGGCCGGCAGCAGCAGCGCGAGGGGCACCCCGGGGCCCGGCCGGCGGACGCGCCCGCCGTGGGTACGCGTCACGGGGCCTGGAACCCGGCCCCGGTGAGCACCGCGCGCCCCCGCTCCGAGCGGACGTACGCGACGAAGGCCCGCGCGCCGTCGGGGTTGGGCGCGTCCCGCAGCGCGACGATCGGGTAGTCGTTGGCGGCGCGGGCGGACTCGCCGAACTCGACGGCCGTCACGTCGGCCGCGGCGGCCAGGGCGTCCGTGCGGTAGACGAGGGCCGCGTCGACCTCACCGAGCCGCACCTTGGACAGCGCGCCCCGCACGTCCTGCTCCAGGGTGACCGGGGTGAGCGCGACCGAGGCGGCGTCGAGCGCCGTCCGCGCCGCCGCCCCGCAGGGCACCTGCTCCGCGCAGAGCGCCACCTTCACGCCCGGCCGGGCCAGGTCGGCCAGCCCGGCGACGCCCCGCGGGTTGCCAATCGGTACGGCGACGACGAGCTGGTTGCGGACGAAGACCACCGGGTCGCCGTCGGCATTGCCTGCCTCGGCGACGGTGGTCATGTTGCGCGTCGCCGCCGAGGCGAACACGTCGGCCGGGGCGCCCTGGTTGATCTGGGCGGCCAGCGCGGCGCTGCCGGCGAAGTTGAGGACCACGGTCGTGCCCGCGTGGGTCGCCTCGAAGTCCCGGCCGATCCGGGTGAACGACTCGGTCAGCGAGGCCGCGGCGAACACGGTCACCGTGCCGTCCGTCGACGCGCCACCGGCGGTGGTGCCCGCGCCGCACCCGGCCAGGGCCACCAGGGCGGTGATCACCGCCGCCACCGCCGCGACCGTCCGCGAGCGCCCCGCCGCTCTCACGACCCCTGCCTCCCCCGGGAGGCCCCGGACGGGGAGGCGCGTTCCACCACCACCGTGGTCGACTTGATCACCGCGACGGCCAGCGAACCGACGCGCAGGTCCAGCTCGTCGACCGCCTCCCGGCTCATCAGCGAGACGATCCGGAACGGCCCGGCCTGGATGTCGACCTGCGCCATCACGGTGTCCTTGACGACGTTGACCACGATGCCGCGCAGCCGGTTGCGGGCCGAGGAGGCATCCGACCGGTCGTCGGGCTCGGCGGCCTGGGCCCGGGCGAACGCGGCCAGCTCGACCCCGTCGATGGCCCGGTGCCCGTGCTCGTCGCGGCCGGCGGCGAGCCGCCCGGCGTCGACCCACCGGCGCACGGTGTCGGCGCTGACCCCGAGCAGCTCGGCTGCCTCCCCGATCCGGAACGTCGTCACCGGCCCAGCCTAGCGTCCGGCAGATGCGAGGGCGAGAGTGGGCTACTCCTCGCGGATGCGGCCCGGACAAGCCCATGCTCCTTGTGTTCGCGGCAGACGCCGCCGCGACACGACCGGCCGTCCGGATGCTGTCGTGACCTGGTGGGATGGACCACAATGGAGGGCTCGGGCGGGGGACGGCGACCGGGAGGGCCGAGTTGGGTCAGGACGACGAGAGCAGCGGCAACCCGCCGGCGCCGGAATCCGTAGTGGCCGCCACCGCCCGCCGGTCGAGGTCCCGGCAGGCACGCCTGGCGGCCCTGCTGCTCCTGCTGGTGGTGATCGTGGCGGCCACGGTGCGGGTGGTCGTGGCGACCGGCCCGCCCACCTGGGACGAGCTGCGCGAGCGGGCGGGGCTGACCAACCGGGACAGGCTGGTCATCGGGGTCAAGGACGATCAGCCGGGCGTGGCGCAGAAGCTGGAGAACGGCGCGTTCGAGGGCTTCGACATCGAGATCGCGTACATGATCGCCGAGGACCTGGGGTTCGACGCGCCGGAGGTGACGCTGCTGGCGATCGAGAGCGAGGACCGGGCCCGCCGGCAGGCGCGGGACGCCAGCGGCAGCTTCGTCACCGTCGACCTGGTGGTCGCCTCCTACAGCATCACCGAGCAGCGCCAGGGGCAGGGCGTGGTCTTCTCCTTTCCCTACCTGGAGACCGAGCAGTCGGTGGTGACGCTCGCGTCCGACAGCCGCAAGGTCGCCAGCCTGCGCGACCTCGACCGGGCGAAGGTCTGCACGCTGGGCACGTCCACCTCGGAGCGGCGCCTGCGGGACGCCGGCGCGAGCCCGATCGGCCGCAACCGGATCAGCGAGTGCATCCAGGCGCTCTACGACAGGCAGGTCGACGCGGTCACCACCGACGCGGCGATCCTGGCCGGCTTCGTGGGCCCCCGCCCGCCGGGTGAGCTGCCGCCGGCGGTGAAGCTGCGGGGGCGCCAGGAGTTGCAGCACTGGGACATCGGCGAGGAGGCGGCGGAGAAGTGGGGCGTGAACACCGGCCCCAATCCGGCGATGCGGGACCTGGTCAACCTCTCCCTGCAGCAGTCGGCGGAGGGGCCCGACGGCTACCGGTGGAAGGCGGCGTTCGACCGGTACCTGGCCTCGGAGCAGCAGTACAGCAACCTGCAGCAGGTGGCGGTCGGCCGGCAGCCGGAGCCCGAGGAGAAGGTGGAGGTGCGGCAGTGGCCGTGGGAGAGATGGGCCCTGCCGTCTCCGAGCCGGCCGCGATCGGGCGCGCCGACCGTCGCCCGGGAACCAAGCAGGCGCAACAGGCGCAGCAGTGGCTGCTGACGCTGCTGCCCGCGTTCCCGGTGCTGCTGCTGGTGCTGCGGCTCTGGCGGCTCAGCCGGCAGGACATGCCGACGATGCTGCTGCTGGTGCAGTACGTCAGCCCGCTCGGGCTGCTCAGCGCCCTGCTGATCGCGCTGGTGTGGGCGTTCCCGCTGGTGGTGCTGGTGCTGACCGTCCTCGGCCGGCTGCTCCAGGTCAGCGCGCCTGACCGGTTCGACCCGGATCGCTCGCTGCTCGCCTACGGCACCGTGCGTACCCCCGGTTGGGTGCTGGTGGCGGCGATCGCCCTGGCGGCGCTCACCTGGCAGCTGCGGTTCCTGCCGCTGCTGATGATGCTCGCCCTCTGGCTGCTGGCGCTGCGGACCCGGCTTCGCTACCCGGACCGGCCCCGCCTGCTCCTGGTCACCACCCTGCTGCTGCCGGTCGTGGCGGCGACCGCGAGCTACGCCTGGCTGGCGCCCGCCGTGCCGGCCGCGATCCGCGACGGCGAACTGGCCACGGCCCTGCTGCTGGTCGTGCCCCCGCTGGGAGCCGTGGTGCTCACCGGCCCGGTGCCGCGCCCGGTCGCCCCGGCGCTGACCCACAGCCTCGCCTACGCGGTGGCGGCGGTGGTGCCGCTGGTGACGGGGGTGGTCTTCCTGCGGGTGCCGTTGCTGCCCGCGGTCGCCGTCGAGGTCGGCCCGGAGACGGGCCCGGTGCGGGAGGTGGTACGCGGCCAGGCGGTCACGGTGACCGACCGGATGACGATCGTGCTCGACGGGCGGGGCGAGGTGCGCTTCCTGCCCAACGACCAGGTACGCGGGCAGCTCCTCTGCCCCGACCCGGGGCGGATCCCGGTCACCCGCGTGGACGTGTACGGCTGGCACGTGGAGGAGACGGCGCTGGACTGGATGATCCCCCGGCAACCGGTGGGGCGGGCGGACCCGCGCTGCCTGGGCCGGGTGCCGGCCGGGGACCCCACCGAACCGTCCGCGCCGCCGTCGCCCGGGCCTGCCGGTTCGTCCGCGCCACCGTCCTCCCGCCCCCGCTGACGGCCGGCCGGCGGGCGCGGGAGGCGACGGGAGCGGTCAGCCCCGTCGCGCGGTGCGGCCCTTGAGGTGGCGGCCCAGTTCCCGGGCGATCTCCCGCTCGGCGTCGCGCTCGGCGAGCGCCTGCCGCTTGTCGTACGACTTCCTGCCCTTGGCCAGGGCCAGCTCGACCTTCGCCCAGCCGCCCGAGAAGTACATCGACAGGGGCACCAGGGTCAGACCGCCCTCGCGGGTCCGCTCCAGGATCCGGGCGATCTCCACCCGGCGCAGCAGCAGCTTGCGGGTGCGCCGGGGCGCGTGGTTGGTCCAGCTGCCGAAGCCGTACTCGGCGATGTGCAGCCCGTAGAGCATCAGCTCGCCGTCGCGCTCCTGGGCGAAGGCGTCGACCAGCGACGCCCGACCCTCGCGCAGCGACTTGACCTCGGTGCCGGCCAGCACGATGCCCGCCTCGTAGGTCTTGAGGATCGAGTAGTCGTGCCGCGCCTTCTTGTTGGAGGCGATCAGCCTGCGCTCGGTCTGCCGGGCCGCGTTCACCCGGTCGAGGATATCGGCTGCCGGCCGGGGCTGACCCGCCCGGCACCGATGCGGCGGCCGGGTCCGGCCGGGTCCGGCCGAATCCGATGGCGCCCGCGGCGCCCGACGGGGGAGACTCCGCCAATGGATCACCGGGCGATGGTGCGGCTGAGCAAGCGGATGTCCCTGGCGTTGCGGCACGAGCCCGCCCGGTTCGGCCTCGCGCCCGACCGGGCCGGCTGGGTGTCGGTCGACGACCTGCTCGCCGCGCTCGGGACCGACCGCGCCGACCTGGACGCCGTGGTGGCCGACAACGACAAGCAGCGCTTCGCCGTGGCACGCGGCGCCGACGGCGTCGAGCGGATCCGGGCCAACCAGGGCCACTCGATCCCGGTCGACCTGGAGCTGGCGCCCAGCCCGCCGCCGGCGCGGCTCTACCACGGCACCAGCCGCGTCGCGCTCGACTCGATCCGGGCCACCGGCCTGCACCGGGCCGGCCGGCACCACGTCCACCTGTCGCCCGACCTGGCGACCGCCCGACGGGTCGGTGCCCGCCGGCCGGGCGAGCTGGTGGTGCTGACCGTGGACGCGGCGGCGATGGCCCGCGACGGGCACGCCTTCTATCGCAGCGCCAACGGCGTCTGGCTCACCGACGCGGTGCCCGCCCGGTACCTGGCCGACTGAGCGGTCCGGCTCAGCCCGCGCGCCGGGCGAGGAATTCGGCGAGCACCCGGGTGTGGGTGGAGAAGGCCAGCTCCGTCGGCTCGGTGAGCACCAACCACTCGGTGGCCTCCTCGGTCGGCGCCGACGGCGGCAGCGCCTCGGCCCGCCGCTCGGGCAGCTCGCCGAAGACCATGATCGTGCCGCCGGCCGGGGCGCCGTGCACCGCGAGGAGCCGGGCGTCGGCGGCGTCGGCACGCAGGCCGGTCTCCTCCCACAACTCCCGGACCAGCGCCTCCTGCCACTCCTCGCCGTACTCGATGAAGCCACCCGGCAGCGCGAGCTGGCCGCGGGCGGGCTCGATGTCGCGGCGGACGACCACCACCCCGAGGCCCCGGGCCGTGCGGACCGGCAGCACCGCCACCGCGACGGGCAGCGGGTTGCGCCAGACCGTCGCGCCGCAGGCCGCGCAGACCCGCGGCCAGCCGGCCGCCGCCGGATAGGCGGCGCCGCAGAAGGAGCAGTGGGAGTACGCCACGGCGGTCATGCCGCAGCACGTTACCCGGCGCACCGGGGGCCGCCGCGACCTGCCGCCCGGGGCGTGCGGCGGCGGCTCCCGGCGGTCACGGGCGGCCCGCGCGAAGTGCGTCCCGGGCCGCCATGAGGGCGAAGCCGAGCAGGTTCGCACCCTGCCAGCGCGCCGGATCGTCCGCGCGCGGGTCGCCGGCGGCCAGGCCGATGCCCCAGACGCGGTCGACCGGGCTGGCCTCCACGAGCACCCGTTCACCGGTGCCGAGCAGGTACGCCCGCAGGTCGTCGTGCTGGTCGAACTTGGCGACGCTGCCCGCCACCACGATGTCGAAGCGCCGGGCCTCCCAGGTCGCCTGGTCGAAGCCCCGCACCTCGCGGCCGAGTGACTTGGCGCGTTGGGGGTGCCCGGCCGCCAGGATCCGCTCGGCGACCGCCGCGTCCCCGAACAGCATCGCCTTGTGCCACATCATCCAGTGCTCGGCGGTGGCGTACGTCCGCTCGCCGTCGGTGAACGGGGCCGGCCACCACTGGCTCAGGCAGCCGGGCCCGACGCTGCCGTCACGCTGCGGTCGGTGACCCCAGAAGTGCAGGTAGCGGATCTTCTCGCCGGCGTTGACGGCGGCGACGAGCTCGGTGACGGATCGCGGCGACATGGCGGCGAGTCTGCCCGAGGGGTCCGACGGAACGCGCGCGCTTTTCCGGCCGGCCGCCGGCACGGGCAGTCGGTGCCGCCGCGCCGGGCGGTCGGGTGCGCGGGGCGGCCGGTGCCACCGCGCCGGGCGGGGCGGTCAGGCCGGCGGCGCCCCGGTGTAGAAGGCGGTGGTGCGCTCCGCGGCGCCCCGGGCGGCCTCGGCGTCGGTGCCGTCGGCGACGCTCGCCTCGCCCCACCGCTCGCTGCTCGCCGTGACGAACTGCCGGCCCTGCTCGGACACCGACCAGGCCTCGCCCTCCTCCGGCGTGACCCCGCTGCCGTCGGCGGCCAGGTACGACGCCAGGCCGAGCAGCGCCAGGTCCCAGCCGACCCCGACCGCGCCCGGGCCGAACTGGTCCCAGCGCTCCTGGTCGACGTGCGCGACGTGCTCCAGCTCGAACCGGGTCCGGTCGTCCCCGACCGGCGTCAGCCGCACCTCGATCCAGCTCACCTCGCCGCCGAACTCCCAGGTGGCGGCGAAGCCCTTCGGCGGGTCGCAGCGCTCGATCGTGCCGCCGGCGTTGCCCTTGAGCTGGTAGCGGCCGTCCAGCCGCAGGTCACCGGAGATCGGCATGAACCAGCGGGGGATCCGTTCGGCGTTGGTGCAGGCGTCCCAGAGGTCCTCCAGCGGCGCGTCGTACGTCTGGCTGATGGTCATCACCCGGGCCTCGCCGGCCTCCAGCACCCGCCGGCCGAGCTGGCGGCGTACGGCGTTGATCTGCTCGGTCGCGTCGATCATCGGTCTCTCCCGTGGTCGGTCGTGTCGTCTGTCGTGGGCGGCTGCTCGCGCAGCCGCCGTTCGCGCTTGCCTCGGGCCAGCTCGGTGGCGAGGGCGTGCAGGGGAGGCGTCCAGAACCGGCGGAAGTTGTCGAGCCAGCGGTCGACCTCCCGCAGCGGCCGGGGATCGACGGCGTAGAGACGCCGGGTCCCCTCCGCCCGCACGGTGGCGAAGCCGTTGTCCCGCAGCACCTTCAGGTGCTGGGAGACGGCCGGCTGGGAGATCCCGAACTCCCGCCGGATCACGTCGCACAGCCCGCCGGCGGTCGTCTCGCCGTCGGTGAGCAGTTCGAGGATGCGGCGCCGCACCGGGTCACCGAGTACGTCGAAGGCGTGCACGGAACCCTTTATATCAGTCACCCCTTATTTAAGCGACCCATGATGGGTCGGTGTGTCGCCGACGCCTTCGCGGAAGCGTCGGGGATACGACTCTCCACGGGTCGGTGCGAAGATCCGCACGACGCTACCCTGGCATCGACGGACATATACTTTCCGTACGATCGTGGAACCCGTGAGCGGAGGCGGGCGTGCCACTCTTCTTCCTGAGCTACGCCCATGAGGACAACCGCAACGGCCAGGTGCAGGAGTTCTTCGGCGATCTCAGCGAGGCGGTGGCCCGGCTGGCCGGCGTGGGCTGGGACCAGGCGGGATTCGTCGACGGGCAGATGCCGCTCGGCGCGACCTGGTCGCAGGAGCTGGCCGACGCCCTCGCCACCAGTTCCTGCCTGGTGGCGCTGACCTCCCCCCGCTACGTGGTCAGTGACTACTGCGGGCGCGAGTTCCGGGTCTTCGCCGACCGGGTCGACGCGCACGAGCGGGAGTTCCGTCGCCGTCCGCCCGCCGTGCTGCCGATCCGCTGGATCCCCTGCGACCGCGTGCCCGAGGCGCTGACCGGCTTCCAGCACAAGAACTTCCCGGCCGGCGCCGTGTACGCCCAGGACGGGCTGCTCACCCTGAAGCAGCGCCGCCGGCACCACGACGAGTACCAGGACTTCGTCGACGCGCTGGCCAAGCACATCGTGCAGACCGACCGCGACCACCGCCTGCTCCGGCCCGCCCGACGGCCGGTGCTCGCCCAGGTCACCAGCTCCTTCGAGACCACCCGCCGGCGGCCGGCACCCGGGTCGTCCGCCGCCCGGTCGCCCCGCTCGACAAGCGCCCGGCACGTCTGGTTCGTCCTGGCCGCCGGCAGCGCGGCGGAGCTGGCCGGCACCCGCAGCGGGGCGGAGGAGCGCTACGGCGCGCTGGCCCGGGACTGGCGGCCGTACCGCCCCGAGCTGGAGGCGCCGATCGGCAGCTACGCCGGGGCGGTCGCCACCACCAAGAGCTACGGCTGGACGGTCGAGGACGCCGTCGACCTCGCCGAGGTGCGGGAGTGGGCCCGGGCGCACAACCAGATCGTCGTACTCGTGGTGGACGTCTGGTCGGCCGGCCTGCCGCGCTACGAGCTGAGCCTCGTCGGCTACGACCGCGACCCCGACACCACCACCCCGGTGCTGGTGCCGTGGACGGCCGCCGACGACGCGGCGGCCGACGGCAACCAGCGGCTGTGGGAGACCCTGGCGCGCGTCCTGTCGCACCACGTGGTGCGCAACGATCCCGCGATGTGGCGACCGGAGATCGCCACCGCCGGCCGCTTCCACGCCGAGCTGGAGGACGCGCTGGTCGTGGCCCAGAGCCGCATCTACCGTACGGGCACGGTCTACCAGGAGCCGCCGTCGGACGGCCCGGTGCACCGCCCGATCCTCGAAGGTCCCTGATGGAGGCGGTCAGCCGATGGCGGTGAACGACGCGGCACGCGGGCAGATCGTCACGTTCTACTCGTACAAGGGCGGCACGGGACGCACGATGGCGCTGGCCAACGTGGCCTGGATCCTGGCCAGCCAGGGGCTCCAGGTGCTCGTGGTGGACTGGGACCTGGAGTCGCCCGGCCTGCACCGCTACTTCCACCCGTTCCTGCGCGACTCCGAGCTGCGCGCCACCCCCGGGGTCATCGAGATGATCTGGGATTACTCGATGGCCACGATGCAGCGCAACCCCGGCGACGACCCGCAGGAGCTGCTCGCCGGGCACGCCAAGATCCAGCGGCGGGCGGTCTCGCTCAACTGGGAGTTCCCGCACGGCGGCGTGATCGACTTCGTGGCGGCCGGCCAGCAGGACTCGGCGTACTCGCGGCTGGTGAGCACCTTCGACTGGTCGAACTTCTACGAACGCCAGGGCGGGGCGGCCTTCTTCGACGCGGTCCGCGCGCAGATGCGCGCCGAGTACGACATCGTGCTGATCGACAGCCGTACGGGCCTGAGCGACGTCGCCGGCATCTGCACCGTGCAACTGCCCGACACCGTCGTCAACTGCTTCACCATGTCGACGCAGAGCATCCGGGGCGCGTCGGCCGTGGCCCGCTCGATCCGCGCCCAGCGCCCGGACGACCCGCCGCTGCTGGTGCCCGTGCCGACCCGGGTGGAGGACGCCGAGCTGCGCAAGCTGGAGACCGGCCGGGACCTGGTCCGGGCCGAGTTCGCGTCGTTCCTCGACCACCTCTCCGACGCCGCGCGGGCCCGCTACTGGAACACCATCGAGGTGCCCTACCGCGCGTTCTACGCCTACGAGGAGATCCTCGCCGCGTTCGGCGACCGTCCGGAGCAGGCGGGCACCCTGCTGGCGGCGTACGAGCAGCTCGCGTCGGTGGTGACCGGTGGCCGGGTCACCCGGCTGGAGCCGATGCCGGAGGAGGAACGGCGTCGCTCGCTGACCGCGTTCGAGCGGTCCCGGCTCACCGCCGAGCAGACCGTGCTGGTCGGCTACGCCTCGATGGACCGGCTCTGGGCGGAGTGGATCGGCGACCAGCTCGAGGAGGCCGGGCTGCGGGTGGACCGGCGCGCGGTCGACGTGCCGGTGCGCGCCGGTGGCCGCACCGAGTTCGACCGGGCGCTCGCCGCCGCCAGCCGGGTGCTGGTCGTGCTGACCCGGCACTTCGCGGCCACGCCGCTGGCGGGGGAGGCGTGGAAGGCCGCCGCCAGCCGGGACCAGGTCGCCGGCGCCGGCGTGCTGGTGCCGCTGCGGGTCGACGAGTCCCGCCTCGCCCTGCCCTACACCGACCGCACCCCGGTCGACCTCAGCGACGTCGACGCCGGCACCGCCCGGACCCTGCTGCTCGAGGAGGTGGGCGCGCCCGCGCACACGGTCACCGGCCGGGCGGTCGGCCGGTTCCCCGGAGCGTTCCCGGCGGTCTGGAACGTGCGCCAGCACGGCACCACCTTCGTCGGCCGGGCGGCACAGCTGGAGGCGCTGCGCGACCGGCTGACCGCCTCGCCCGCCTCCGGCGTGCAGGTGGTCCACGGTCTCGGCGGGGTCGGCAAGACCCAGCTCGCCGCCGAGTACGCCCTCCGCTTCGCCCGCGACTACGACGTGGTCTGGTGGATCCCCGCCGACAGCGAGGAGCGGATCCGGGGCGGGCTGGCCGACCTCGCCGAGGCGATGGGGCTCGGCGCCGGCGGCGGTGGCGAGGCGGTCCGGCGGGTGCTCGACGCGCTGCGCCGTGGCGGCCCCGGCCGGCGCTGGCTGATCGTCATGGACAACGCCGACGAGCCGTCGCGGGCCACCCGGGCGCTGCTGCCGCAGGGCCCCGGGCACGTCCTGCTGACCACGCGCGACCAGACCTGGAGCGAGTACGCGGGCGCCACCGAGCTGACCGTCTTCGACCGGATGGAGAGCGTCCAGCTGCTGCGCGACCGCGTCCGCGGCCTCACCGAGGAGGAGGCGACCCAGGTCGCGGAGAAGCTCGGCGACCTGCCGCTGGCGGTGGAACAGGGCGCCGCCTACCTGCGGGCCACGGCGTTGCCGGTGCAGCAGTACCTCGCCTCGCTGGACACCCCCGGCCTGCTGCGCATCCTGGAGGGCCGGCAGTCGGCCGGATACTCCAAGACGCTCGCCGCGACCTGGCTGGTGACCCTGCGCCAGCTGCGGCAGGAGAAGCCCGCCGCCGCGCGCCTGCTGGAGCTGTGCTCGTACTACGCGCCGGAGCCGATCCCGGTCGCGATGCTCACCGGCGAGCGGTTCGCCGTCTTCATGGCCCCGTTCGACCCCACCCTCACCGACCCGATCCTGCAAGGGCTGGTCACCGCCGAGCTGGGCCGCTACGGCCTCGCCCAGGTCGACGCGGAGAACAACACCGTGCGCATCCACCGGCTGGTGCAGCTCGTCATCAAGGACCAGCTCGACGACCCCGCCGAGACCCGCCGCGAGGCACAGTCGCTGCTCGCCGCCGCCAGTCCCCGCGATCCGGACAAGCCGGCCAACTGGCCGCGCTACGCCGAGCTGTGGCCGCACGTACGTCCCTCGGCGCTGCACGAGTCGACGGCCGAGGAGGCCCGCCAGCTCGTCGCCGACACCGTCCGCTACCTCTACCGCCGCGGGGACTACGAGTCCGCGCGCTCGCTCGCCGAGGACGCGCTGGAACGCTGGCGCGACACCGACGACGACGACCCGACCAAGCTGCGGATGCGGTTCCACCTGGCCAACGTGCTGCGCGCGCAGAGCCTCTTCGACCGGGCCTTCGAGATCGACCAGGACGTCTACGACCGGCAGCGGCGGATCTTCGGTGAGCACCACCTCTACACCCTGATGACGGCCCGCAGCCTCGGGGCCGACCTGCGCGCCCAGGGCCGCTACCACGACGCCGAGCAGCGCGACCGGCGCACCCTGGAGCTGAGCGTCCGCAGCTTCGGCGAGGACAGCGGCCGTACGCTGACCGCCGAGAACAACCTCGCCGTGTCGCTGCGGCTCGTCGGCCACTTCCGGGAGGCGGCCCAGCTCGACCAGCACATCTACGAGCGGCGCCGGGAACGCTTCGGCGACGAGGACCCGTCCACCCTCGCCTCCGCCAGCAACTACGGCCGGGGTCTGCGCGACACCGGGGAGCTGTGGCGCTCGCACAGCGTCCTGCAACGCACCTCCGCCAACCAGCAGAAGACCATCGGCCCCGACCACCCGGAGACCCTGCGTACCGCCAAGGAGCTGGCGCTGACCCTGCGCCAGCTCGGCCGTTTCGCCGACGCGCACCGGGTGCTGGAACGCACGGTGGTGCGCTACCAGCGCACCCTCGGTGGCGAGCACGCAGACACCCTCTCCTGCGAGATGGCGCTGGCGACCACCTGGTCGGCGGTGGGCGACAACCCGACCGCGCTGCGGATGGCGCGGCGGCTGCGCGACGCGTACACCGAGGTCCTCGGCGCCGACCACGCCATCACCCTGGCCTGCCTCAACAACCTCGGCGTGTTCCTGCGCAAGGGCGGGGAGCACCCCCAGGCGCTCGACCTCGCCCAGCGGGTCCGCGACCAGCTTCTCGCCAGCCTCGGCGAGCGGCACCCGCACACCCTGCTCGCCACGCTCAACCTCGCCAACGACCTGTTCGCGCTCGGCGAGCGCGACGCCGCCCTGCTTCTGGACACCACCGCGTACGTCGAGCTGATCCGGGCCCTCGGCGCCGAGCACCCGGACAGCGTCTCGGCGGCGCTCAACCTCGCGGTCAGCAGGATCGCCACCGAGAGCGAGGCCGACGCCGGGCGCGCCCTCTACGACGACGCGTTCGGCCAGCTGGTGCAGCTTTTCGGCGGCGACAACCCACGGGTGGTCCAGGCCCGCCAGCGCGACCGGTTCAACGGCTACATCGAGCCCGCCCTGCTCTGAGCGCCCGCCCTGCGCCGAGCGCCGGTCTGGCCCGAGCACCCGCCCTGCGCCGGGCCCGCCCTGCGCTGGGCCCGCCCTGCGCTGGGCCCGCCCTGCGCTGGGCCCGCCCTGCGCTGGGCCCGCCCTGCGCCGGGCCCGCCCTGTGCCGGGCCCGGCCGGGAGGGCGCGCTAGTCGGGGCCGCCGGCCAGCCAGGTCGCGACCGCCAGCGGGTCGGCGCCGGGCAGCCGCCGACACAGCGCCCGCACCAGGTCGGGGCGGGTGGTCAGCACCCGCACGGCGGCGGTACGCCCCAGCCGCCCGGCGGCCAGCGCGACGCCGACCAGCGCGTCGGCGTCCCCGGGGTCCCCGGCGAGCCGGCGGCGGTAGCCGGTCAGGGCGCCGCCGGCGTCCCCCGCCGCGTACGCCCGGTCGGCGTGGTCCACCCGCCCCGTGGCGTCCGCCTCGCCGCTGCCCGTGCCGCGGTGCTCCGTCGTCGCCAGCAGCCGCCGCCGCACCGCCGCCTCCGCGCCGGTGTCCCCGGTCGACGCGGGTCGGGCCGGGCCGGGCACGACGGCGGGTGCGGCGATCGGCGGCGGGGGCCGACCCTGCCGCCACGCGTGCGCCACCTCCGCCACGCCGTCGTCGTCGGGGACCAGGTTGGCCAGCGCCCAGCGCACCGCCCCGCCGTCCGCGACGTCGCGCGCCGCCGCCTCGACCCGCGCGTCGCCGGTGGGCTGCCAGCCGCGCAGGGTGCCGGCCATGCCCGCCACGAAGGCCCGCCCGTCGTCGGTCAGCTCCGCGCTGCCGGCGAGCTGCGCGACGGCCCGCGCGGTCTGCACCCGCCAGTACGCGTACTCGAACGCGCAGCGGACGTCCTCGTGCCGTCGGCAGCGCCACACCTCGGCCACCCCGAGGTGGGCGTACGCGCCCTGCAACAGCGCGCCGACGGGGCGGGGATCTGATCGCCACGGCGCCCGGTAGCGGGCCGGGCCGCCCGGCGCGTGCAGCGGCAGCAGGTCCAGCAGCGCGCCCAGCTTGGTGTGCTGCAACTCGTGCACCAGCAGCAGCGCGAGCGTCTGCGGGTCGGCCGGCACGGAGAGCGCGATCGCACCCAGCGCGGCACGGCTGGTGGCGCTGACCGGGTGCCCGGACGGCGGCGGCGTGAGCGGCACCAGCGTACGCAGCAGCGTGGCCAGCCCCCGGGCGTGCGCCGGCAGCCGGTCGGTCAGCCAGTGCCACGCCTGCCCGGCGAGCCGGTCGAGCCGCTCCGCCGAGGCGTCGTCCAGCCGGCCGGTCGGCGGCCGGTGGTAGCGGCGCCGGTGCGGGTCCTGGTCGTCGACGAGCACCCCGGTCGGGGGCGCGTCGCGGCCCGGGGTGAGCCGGCGGCTCGGCAGCCACCCGCGTGCCGGGACGGGACCGTCGCCCGACCCGTCGGTGGCGTGCACGGCGCCGGCCGGCCCGTGCACCGACAACCCCGGCGGCGGCCGCCCGTCGCCGGCCGACCGGGGGTCGTAGCGCCGTCCCGTGCCACGCACGAGCGCGGTGCCGGCGCCGAGCCCGACCGCGCCGCCCACCGTGGGCAGCAGCAGCGCACCCTGCGGGCAGGGCACGGCGAGCGTGAAGGCAAGGCCCGCGCGCAGCGCGGCGGCCCCCGCCAGCCCGGCCAGGTAGCCCGCGTCGGGGCGGCCGTGCAGGGCGTCCGTGGCCCAGCCGGTGACCGGCGGGTGGGCCAGGACGTCAGCGACGGCCGCCGGATCCGCCCGCTCGGCGAGGGTGAGCAGGGCGAGGCACCGCGCGGCCGGCGAACCGGTTCCGCCCGCGCGGGCGGCGACGACGGTCAGCAGCCGCCGCCGCCCGAGCTGACCGGCGCGCAGCACCTCGAGCGTGGCGTCGTCGCCGTGGCCCGCGGCGAGGCCGGCGAGCTGGGCGGGGGAGAGCACCACCGACTCACCGCCGCCGGGCCGGGGCGGCGTCGGGCGGAGCGGCCAGGGCGCGGCGGCGCAGGGCGTCGACGTCCGCCGCCACCACCCGTCGTACGTGGTCGATCAGCCGGTAGAGGTCGGGGCAGTAGACCGACGGGTGCGCGAATCCGGCGCCGGCGCGGAAGCGGTGCGCGTACAGGCCGCCACCGCAGGCGCTGAGCACGGGGCAGGCCCGGCACGCGGCGGCCAGGGCGTCCGGACCGGCCGGCCGGCCCGCCAGCGACGGGTGCCGCAGCGCCTCGTCGAAGGAGTGGCGGAAGACGTCGAGGCCGGTACGCATCGACGCGTCGTCGGTCGTCTTCAGGGTGTCGGTGCCCTCGATGGTGCCGTCGGTCTCGATCGTCATGACGTCCGGCTCGGCGAAGCCCACCGCCCGGGTGCCGCTGCGGCCGCCCAGCACCAGCGCGATCAGCGACTCGAACAACCGGATCCCGGTGCGGCGGGGCGTCGTGGCGTACCAGCGGTCGAAGACGGCCACCAGCCAGTCGCCGTACGGGGTGTCGGTGCCGCCCGGCCGGCGCCCGGGCGGGGGAGTGCTCCAGTTGCCGTGCGGCAGCAGCAGGTCCAGACGGGGCGGGTCGAACGCGAGCAGCGACTCGTAGACGCCCACCGGGTCGTTGGCCAGGTCGACCGTGCAGAGCAGTCCCGCCCAGCGGGACCGGTGCCGTGGGCGGCCGAGCAGCCGCAGCGCGGCGGCCACGTCGGCGAAACTGCCCCGTCCGTCGGGGTAGCGGCGGTGCAGGTCGTTGGCGGCCCGGCCGCCGTCGAGGCTCACCCCGACGTCGATGTCGTGGCCGTGGCACAGCGCCAGGAACTCCTCGTCCAGCAGCACGCCGTTGGTCTGCACGCCGACGTCGAGCGCCGCGCCGGGGGGCAGTGCCGCCCGCAGGGTGCGAATGGTCCGGTCGAGGGTCGCCGGACCGGCCAGCAGCGGCTCGCCGCCGTGCAGCACGACGCGTACCCGGTCGGGGCCGTGCCGTGCCAGGTGCTCGCCGAGGCGCCGCGCGACCTGGGCCACGGTGCCCGGCGCGATCACCCGGGGCCGCTCCCGCCACCGCTGGTCGGCGCCGCGGTAGACGTAGCAGTGGTCGCACGCCAGGTTGCAGCGGCTGTGCACCTTGAGCACGAGCTGCCGGACCCGGGTCGGCGGCGCCTCGGCGACCGAGGCGGGCCCGCAGGACCCCGCCACCGGGGCCGGGGGGTCGTGCCGGGTCGGCGGACGGGCATGGTCAGGGTGGGGCGGGGCGGCCGACGTCGGGGCGTCGGCGGACACGTCAGAAGCTCGACTCGAACGCCGACACGTCGAGCTGCCGGCCCGGCTCGTCGCCGGCCACGAGCGTGGCGAGCACGTGGGCCAGCACGCCGTCGCCGGCGCCGGCGAGCAGGTCGGCCAGCGGTACGTCCCCCAGCCGCACCAGGGCGGCACCCGCGTCCACCGACGGTGGCGGCAGCTCGGTCTCAGCCACGGTGGACCGTCCGGCGACCGTGTGTCCTGCCGCGCGTCATCGCTGCGCTCACCCCGCCTTTTCTACACCATCGGGTGCCTGCCCCGACGGCCCGACACCGCACCCCGGGGCGGGCGTCGGCGGCACCCCGACGGCCCCGGCCGACCGACCCGCCGCCGGTGTGTCCGGCGACCGGGACGCGTCCGGCGGCGCGCGGTGACAGGTGGTGGACCCGGGTGGCACCGGCACTGCCCGGGACCGCGATGACCGGTGACATCCCGCCTCCCGTCGGCGTCGGTGTCCGAAGCATAGGGGCGCGGCGGCCTCCGCAGCGACCACCGTCCGTAAACCCGACTCAGGGTCTGTCGTACCCGTGGTCCATGATCCTTGTCGTCACAGCGACGCCGGCGACCCCTCCGGCGTGCGGATGGTCATGGGCGGCGCCGGGAGCGGCGGACGGGAGGTCGGACAGTGGCTGACGCGGAACGGACCGCGTGGCGACGGCACAGCACGGTGCGGGTGGTGCCGCCCGCGCGGCCCCGCAAGCTGGCCAAGGTGCCCTTCCTCGAGCTGGCCGACGGGCGGTTGCAGGGCGTGGTCTCCAGTGGGTCGGACGTCGACCGGGTCTACGTCTCGTCGATCGCCTCCGGCACCCACGCCTACCACTGCAGCACCAACAACAACCGCCCCTGCGGCGGGCTGCGCGGCGAGCCGTGCAAGCACCTGCACGCCCTGGCCGACGAGGCACTGCTCCAGTACGGCGCCGACCGGGTCGTCCGCTACCTGCGGGTCGACGTCGGCGCGGGGGTGGACACGGGCCGGGAGCTGCTGGCCGCCCTCGCCGGGCGGCACGAGCCGACCCCCGCCGCCGTCGTGTTCAGTCGCTTCCTGCGCCACCTGTCCTACCTGGAGCTGCCCGGCAGCGCGGTCCCCCTGCCCGAGCTGCACTGGTTCCCGGCCACCGGGGCGGGCCGCTGATGCTCGGCACGCAGCTCGCCGTCCTGCGCGACGGCACCCCGACCGGCCTGACCGACGCCCTCGACCTGGTCGCCGGCCTCGACGACGCCCTGCTCCGCGGCCTCGCCCGGGTGGGTGAGGACGACGCCGCCGCGCTGGCCGCCCTGGCCGGCGCGCTGACCGCCACCCCGCTCGGCGACCGGCTCGCCGAGGCGGTGGCCAAGGTGACCGCCGGCTCGGTGGCCGAGGAACACCTCCTCGCCCTCGCCGGCGCCCGGTGCGCGCTGCTCGGCGCCGCCCACGACGCGCTGCTCGGGCAGCTCGACACCGCGCTGGGCCGGGCCCGCGCCCCCTGGGCTCCCGGCCCGGCCGAGCCCCCGGGGGCCGGATCTCCGGCCCGCGCCAGCGCCCGCGCCTGGCTGCACGAGGTGGCGGTGACCGGGTGGGGCGGCGTCGACCACGAGCTGGTGGCCGCCGCGGGGGCGCCGGTCGAGGCCGCCCTCGCCGAGCCCGGCCTGCGCCGGCTGGCGGTGCTGCTCGACGGGCTCGCCGCCGAGCTGCGCGCCTGCGTGCCGGTCGCCACGATGGCGCAGCCGCCGCTGCGGCGCTGGGCCGACCTCTGGGCCCGGGGCGTGCTGCTCGCCCAGGACGCGGCGGCCGAGACCGCCCCGACCGCCGTCGAGGAGGTCTCCGGGCGGCTGCTCGTGCTCGGCGTCGACGTGCACGAGCACGACACCGCCGTGCAGGCGCAGGTGCACGCGATCCTCGAACCGGCCGACGGCGGGCCGCCGCGGCTGGTCCGTTGCGCGGTCGGCGCGGTCAAGGTGGAGACGATCGTCGGGCCCGCGCTGTGGCGGCTGCTGGACGCCCATCCCGTGCTGCTGGCCGCGCTGGCCGAGCGGCGCAGCCTCACGGTCACCGGGCTGCCGCTGCACGGGGCGGACCTGCTCTGGCACGACGACCGGGTGCGACCCGGCGAGCCGGCCGACCCGTTCGCCACCGCCCGGGTCCTGTTGCCGACGGCCGTCGCGGCGGCGCCGGCGCCCCTGGAACGGCACCCCGTCGGGATCGCCGAGCCCGTGCTGGTGGAGGGCTACACCGTGCGCGACGACGACGGCACGACGACCTTCGACATCGGCGGCCAGCCGATCGCCGTCGAGGTCGACCGGCTGCCGTCCTGCGGCCCGCTCACCCCCGAGCTGGTGGCCGCCTCGTCCGCGTGCCTCGGCCTGATCCGGTGGGACGACGGGCGGTGGTCGCTGCAACCCCTGGCGGTGCGGGCCACCGTCAAACGCCGGCCGGTCGAGGCGCACACCGGCGACTGGGCGGGCGGGGTCACCGACCCGAAGATCGCCAAGGCCGAGGCCAAGGCGGGCGACGCCGTGGCGGTGCTGCGCGAGCGCGCGGGACGGTTGCTGCGCCGATGAACGACTCCCCGACCCCCGTGGACCTCGCCGACGCCAACCGACGCCAGGTGCTCTACTGGCGGCTGCTGGCCCGGCTCTTCGACCCCGACGAGCAGCCCACCCTGGAGTCGGCCAGCATGGCGGTCGTCGAGGACCTCGGGCTGCCGGCCGCCCTGCTGGACCCGGCGGTGTCGGTGGACACCGTCGTCCAGCGCTTCCCGGCCGTCGCCGACGAGCTGCGCGGCCTGCTCAGCCCGACACCCGACGCCCCTGCGGCCGCCGACCCTGTCGCCGAGGCGGGTGGCGACGGGCCGCCGGGCGCGTCGGGTGCGCCCGGCGCCGCCGAGGTACGCCGCGCCGCGCTGGTGTCGAAGCTGCTGCTCAACGTGTTCGCCACCGGCCACGGGGCGGTCGACGCCGGCCAGTTGGCCCGGTGGCAGTCCGACGCCGGCTGGTTCGAGCAGGCCCTCGGGATGGAGCCCGGCGGGCTGCGCCGGCAGGGCGGCGGCGACGGTCTCGGCGGGGTGCTGGCCGGCATCGAGGGCGACCTGGTCCGCCGGATGCACCTGCGGGAGGTGCTGGCCGACCCGGTGCTGGCCAGCCGGCTGACGCCCAGCATGTCGCTGATCGAGCAGCTGCTGCGGGACAAGGC
Source organism: Micromonospora reichwaldensis (assembly GCF_031845925.1). NCBI lineage: Bacteria > Bacillati > Actinomycetota > Actinomycetes > Micromonosporales > Micromonosporaceae > Micromonospora > Micromonospora reichwaldensis. The sequence continues at coordinate 34,378 of NZ_JAVRFL010000018.1, forward strand.
CAACCTCTCCGGGGTGGCCCTGGCCAACGCCAAGGCGCTCATCCGCCGGTTCGTCGACGAGGTCGCCGAGGTGCTGCGTACCCAGGTCGCGCAGACCAGCGTCGGCGTCGTCGACCGGTCCGTGCCGCCGAAGCGGGTCTACCGCAACCTCGACCTCGACCGCACCATCTGGCAGAACCTGACCAACTGGAGCCCGGAGGACGAGCGCCTCTACGTCGACCGGCTCTACTACCGGCAGACCGCCCGCCGGGTCACGCCGGCCCGGCTGATCGTGGTGGTGGACCAGTCGGGCTCGATGGTCGACTCCATGGTCAACTGCACGATCCTCGCGTCGATCTTCGCCGGCCTGCCCAAGGTGGACGTGCACCTGATCGCGTACGACACGCGGGCGCTCGACCTCACGCCGTGGGTGCACGACCCGTTCGAGGTGCTGCTGCGCACCAAGCTGGGCGGCGGCAACGACGGCCCGGTCGCGATGGCGCTGGCCCGCCCCAAGATCGTCGAGCCGAAGAACACGGTCATGGTGTGGATCTCGGACTTCTACGAGTTCGACCGCTCCCAGCCGCTGTTCGACGGCATCGAGGCGGTGCACCGCTCCGGGGTGCGGTTCATCCCGGTCGGCTCGGTCAACAGCTCGGGCCAGCAGAGCGTCAACCCCTGGTTCCGGCAACGCTTCAAGGACCTGGGCACGCCGGTCATCTCCGGTCACATCCGCAAACTCGTCTTCGAGCTCAAGAGCTTCCTCACCTAGGAGAACAACCCCTCATGTCCGAGATGCTCCGTGCCCCCGCCGAGGTCAAGTACGCTGAGGAACTCGACTTCCTGGAGTCGGTCGACACCGATCCGAAGCCGTTCTCGTGGCGGCTGAGCCCGCGGATGGTCCGCCTGTTCGTCCTCGGCTCGGAACGGGCCGACGGGCTCGACCGGGAGATCCCGCAGAAGTGGTTCGGCGACCGCACGTTCGTCGAACGCAGCATCGTGACCCTGGCGTCGGACCGGGGCCTGCTGCTGATCGGCGACCCGGGCACCGGCAAGAGCTGGCTGGCCGAGCTGCTGGCCGCCGCCGTCTGCCGCAACTCGACCCTGGTGGTCCAGGGCACCGCCGGCACCACCGAGGACCACATCAAGTACTCGTGGAACGTCTCCATGGTCATCGCGCGGGGCCAGTCCCGGGAGTCGATGATCCCGTCGCCCATCATGACGGCGATGGAGCAGGGCACCGTCGGCCGGTTCGAGGAGCTGACCCGTTCCACGAGCGACGTGCAGGACGCGCTGATCTCGATCCTGTCGGAGAAGTACGTCTCCATCCCGGAGCTGGACCACGACAACATCGTCTTCGCCAAGCCCGGCTTCTCGATCATCGCCACCGCGAACAGCCGGGACCGGGGCGTGAACGACCTCTCCTCCGCGCTCAAGCGGCGGTTCAACTTCGTCCGGATCCCCGTGGTGACCAACAAGCGCAGCGAGGCCGAGATCGTCCGCTTCCGCACCGAGGAGCTGCTGCGCCGTCACCAGATCACGCTGGACGTGCCGCCCACCCTGCTCGACATCCTGTTGCAGAGCTTCGCCGACCTGCGCGCCGCCGCCACCTCGGCGACCAGCGACGACGAGAAGCTGGAGTCGGCGCTGTCCACCGCCGAACAGATCGGCGTCCTGGAGGACGCCATCCTGCACAGCCAGTTCTTCGGCGACCGCACCCTGCGCGCCGCGACGCTGGCCGGGTCGCTGGTCGGCTCGCTGGCCCGGCGCAGCCCCGAGGACCTGGCGATCCTCAACAAGTACCTGCACGGGGTGGTCGAGCCGCGCGCCAAGCAGGACGACGGCTGGGAGGGCTTCCTCGACGGTGGCCGCCAGGCGATCGCCGCCCTGTCGTGACCGCGCCCACCACCGCCGGGCCGTTCGGCGCGCTGCGCGAGCAGCTCACGGCCGCCGCCGGCGCCTTCGCCGGCAGCTCGGGCGCCGTCGCGGAGATCCTGGCCGGCATCGTCGACGACGTTGACCGCGCCCTCGGCGAGGAACTGGAGATCTTCCCGGTCTGCCACCACTCCCCGGCGTCCGCGCTGGCCATGGTCCGCAGGCTGCGCGCGAAGCAGCCGAAGGTGATCTACCTGGAGCTGTGCGAGGACCTCCAGCCGCTGCTGGGCGAGCTGCGCAACTGCAGCCTCCCGGTGGCCGTGCAGGCCTTCGCCTCGGAGCTGGACGGCTTCCCGGCCGACTGGGGGCCGCTCAGCGTGGTCGCGCCGATCACCGAGGCCAGCGCCGAATACCAGGCCATCGCGTACGCGCTGGAGACGCCGGGCGTCGAGCTGGTGCTGGTGGACCGCTCGACCGACCACGTCTTCCAGTGGTCGCCGCGCCGCCCGGCCGACGCCGCCGACGAGGCCCCGGCCGGCGGGGACGTCGAGGCCGCCGCGCCGGCGGGGGAGGAGGCTGCCCTGCACGGCGACGCGGTCGGCGTCGAGATCGGCGACCTGCGGCCCCGCTTCGCGGAGCTGGAGGCCTACCTCCTGCACCACGGCAAGGTCCGGCACTGGTCGGAGTGGTGGGACCAGTACGTCGAGCAGCCGCTCGCCGACGCCGACCACGACACCTACCGGCAGGTGATGGTGCTGATCGGCAGCCTGTTCCGGCGGCTGCGCCCGGCCGGGGCGGAGCGGCAGGACCGCGACGAGGACCGCGAGCGCTACATGTGGACGCGGATGCGGCAGCACCTCGCCGCCTCCGGGGCCGACCCCGCCGACTGCCTCTACGTCTGCGGCGCGTTCCACGCCGCCAGCCGGGTGGAGCAGTTCGGGTTGCGGGCCGACGCCCCCTTCGAGATCGGCCCGCGCACCGGCACCCGGTGGCACTACGGGCTCATCCCGTCCAGCCACTCGGCCATCGAGGCGCAGTTCGGCCTCGCGCCCGGCTCGGTGTCGATCGCCTCCGCCACCTGGACGAAGGCGGTCGCCCGCACCAAGCTGAGCCCGTTCCGGCTGGAGGGGCAGCGGGGCGGCCGGACCCGCACCGGTGGCCGTCGCCGCGCCACCCCCGCGCCCGCACCCGCCGCCGGGGTCGCCGACCGGCTCTCCGGCTACCTGGCGCAGCCGCCGGCGACGCAGGGCCTGGACGAGGCGGAGCTGCGCGGCTGGTGCGTCGACATCGTCCGGCTGGCCCGGCGCAACGGCTACCTGGCCAGCACCGCCGACGCGATCGCCGTCTTCGAGACCTCGATCCTCCTCGCCGGCCTGCGCAACCGCGCCCGCCCCACGCCGTACGACTTCGCCGACGCGGCGGTCACCTGCATCGAGAAGGACGTCGTCCCGGGCCGCCGGGACGTCCGCCGGCTCTGCGAGATCCTGTTCGGCGGCGACCGGGTCGGTCAGGTGGGCTACGAGGCACTTCCGCCGCTCGCGCGCGACGTCCACGACCGGCTCGCCCCGCTCGGGCTGGACCTGGAGAAGCGCACGATCCAGCGGGCCCTGGTGGACCTGCGGGCCAGCCCCGAGCTGGTGCCCTGCTCGGATCTGCTGTGGCGGCTGCGGCACCTGCTGCCCCGCGACGCGGTCCGGCCCATCATGGGCGAGCGCCGGCTGGGGCAGCGCTCGATCCAGGAGAGCTGGGACCTGGCCCTCGGCCGCAGCCAGCGGGCGCTGATCGAGCTGGGCTACGAGGGGGTGACCGTCGAGCAGGTGCTGGAGCAGCGCCTGCGCCGCGCCGTGCGGGGCCCGGAGGCGACGGCCTCGGTCGCGCTGGAGGCCGTCGAGGACGCCATCCGGCTGCTCGACAGCCCGCGCCTGGTCGACGAGCTCGGCGCCCGGGCGGTGGAGCTGCTCGCCGCCGAACGCACCGTCGACGACGCCCCCGAGGTGCTGCGCCGGATCCGGCGGCTGCTGGCCCACCACCGCGCCACCGGGCCGCTGCCGGCCTGGTGCGAGGCGTTCGTCACCACCGGGTACGCGCACTACTGCACGCTGCTGCCCACCGCGTTCCTCGACGAGGAGAGCGGCGTGCGTCAGGTCGGCGCCATGCTGGGCTTCCTGTTCGGCATGGAGAGCCTGGCGCTCTCCCTGGGCTGCGACCGGTCCCAGCTCGAACTCGCCGTCGCGCAGTCCCATCCGGAGACGCCGGCCAAGGTGGCGCTGCTCTGGGCCGCCCGGCACCAGTTGGGCCTGCTGCCCCTGGCCGAGTTGCGCGAGCGGTGCGCCGCGCTGCTCGCCAACCCGCTGGTGGTGCCCGCCTTCCCGCAGTACCTCAGCGGCTTCGTGCAGGCCCTGGAACCGGTGCCGGGGCTGGCGCCGTTCGTCGTGGAGGTGATGTCGTCCGCGTTCGCCCGGTTGCCCGACCCGGTCCTGCTGCCGTGGCTGCCCACCCTGATCACCACGCTGCGCGAGCACGGCGCGGAGCTGGTGCCGCTGCTGGTGCGGGAGGCGGGGCGTACGTTCCCCGGCTCGCTGGCCGCGCTGGACGCCTGGGTGCCGCCGTGGTCGGCCTCGGCGCCGCCGTCGACGTCGGCGGTCCCCGCCGCCGTGTCCGGGCCGGTCGCCGCCCTGCTGGCGGCCAACCCGCAGAGCGTGGACGCCGTGGCCGCGCTGCTCGGTTGCGACGGCGGATGGCGCGAGCTGGACGCCGCCACCACCGCCGTTCCCGCCGGCCTGACCGCGCTGCTCGCCGCGCATCCGGAGACCGTCGACGCCGTGGCCGACCTGCTGGCGGCCACCCCGCGCTGACCGGCGCCGGCCGTCGGCGGAGCAGTTTCCGGCGGGTTGTCGATCCTGGCCCGCCCCGTTCGTGTGGAGGATGAGAGGCCGGCGCCGTCGGCCGCCGACGCGGGGAGAGGCCATGAAGCAGTACTTGCTCAGCATCCACCAGCCCGACGCTGACGGGCTGCCGGACCCGGAGTTCCTGGCCGGGGTGATGCGCGAGCTGGGCGCCATCCGGGAGGAGCTGGAGGCGTCCGGCTGCTGGGTGTTCGGCCAGGGGCTGCACGCGCCCGACACGGCGACCGTGCTGCGGCCGTCCGACGGCGAGGTGCTGGTCACCGACGGGCCGTTCGTCGAGGGCAAGGAACACCTCGGCGGGATCACCATCCTCCGGGCGCCCGACCTCGACGCCGCGCTGGCGTGGGGCCGCCGGTACGCGCTCGCCACCACCCTGCCGATCGAGGTGCGCCCCTTCCAGGGCGAGAGCTGACCATGCCCGACGTGGAGGCGGTGTTCCGCGCGGAGTACGGCCGCGCCGTCGCCGTCCTGGTCCGCCTCCTCGGCGACATCGACCTCGCCGAGGAGGCGGTGCAGGAGGCGTTCACGGTGGCGGTGGCGCGGTGGCCCGAGACCGGGCCGCCGCCCAGCCCGGCCGGCTGGATCATCACCACCGCCCGGAACCGGGCCGTCGACCGGCTGCGGCGGGAGGCATCCCGCGCCGACCGGCACGCCCAGGCCGCCCTGCTGCACGTCCGCGACGTACCGCCCGAGGAGGGACCCGTGCGCGACGACCGGCTCCGCCTCATCTTCACCTGCTGCCATCCGGCGCTCGGCCCCGCCGCCCGGGTCGCGCTGACCCTGCGGCTGCTGGGCGGGCTGGGCACCGCCGAGATCGCCCGGGCGTTCCTGGTGCCGGAGGCGACCATGGCCCAGCGGATCGTCCGGGCCAAGGCCAAGATCCGCGATGCCGGGATCCCGTACCGGGTGCCCGGCGACGCCGACCTGCCGGACCGGCTCCCCGCCGTGCTGGCCGTGCTCTACCTGATCTTCACCGAGGGGCACACCGCCAGCTCCGGCGACCGGCTGGTCCGCGACGACCTGTGCGCCGAGGCGATCCGGCTCGGCCGGCTGCTGGTGCGGCTCATGCCGGACGAGCCCGAGGCGCTGGGGCTGCTGGCGCTGATGCTGCTCACCGAGGCGCGCCGCCCCGCCCGCACCACGGCCGACGGCGCGCTGGTGCCGCTGCCCGAGCAGGACCGCCGCCGGTGGGACGCCGGGCTCGTCGGCGAGGGGCAGGCCCTGGTGCGCCGCTGCCTGCGCCGCGACCGGCCGGGGCCGTACCAGATCCAGGCCGCGATCGCCGCCGTGCACAGCGACGCGCCCGACGCCGCCGGCACCGACTGGGCGCAGATCCTCCGGCTGTACGACCAGCTCACCGCGTACGCCCCGGGGCCGGTGGTGGCGCTGAACCGGGCCGTCGCGCTCGCCGAGGTGGCCGGGCCGGCAGCGGGGCTGGCGGCCGTCGAGCGGCTCGACCTGGCCGGGTACCACGTGTTCCACGCCGTCCGGGCGGACCTGCTGCGGCGGCTCGGCCGGGCGGGGGAGGCGGCGCGGGCGTACCGGACGGCCGCCGAGCGGACGGACAACGCGGCCGAACGCGCCTTCCTGGACAGCCGGGCGACCTCGGTGCTGACGGGCGGATGACGCCCGCGCCCCGGGCGTTTGCCCAGCCAGTGGGCCGGGAACTCGGGTCGTCCGGCAGCGCGGCGCCCGGCGCGTCGCCCGACGAACGGACGCGAGCGCCCATGACGTACCGTCCGGCACTTGCCACCGCTTCCGACCAGACCACGCTGACGCTCGGGGTCGAGGAGGAGTACCTCCTGCTCGACCCGCGGACCGGGGAGAGCCTGCCGGTCGCCGACCGGGTGCTCACCGCCCTGTCCGGCAGCGCGCGGGACCAGAGCCGGCAGGAGTTCCGGCACAGCATGGTGGAGATGGTCACGCCGGTCACCGCCGACCTGGCCGAGCTGCGCGCGCACCTGGTGGCGCTGCGCCGCTCCGTCGGCGACGCGGCCGAGGCCGCCGGGGCGCGGCTCGTCGCGGTCGGTGCCACGCCCGTGCACGAGCCGCACCGGACGGTGCCGGACAAACCGCGCTACCACGCCATGTCCCGGCGGTTCGGGCCGGTGGCGCACGACCCCGCCGTCTGCGGCTGCCACGTGCACGTCGGGATGCCCGACCGGGAACTGGCCATCCAGGTCTGCAACCACCTGCGCCCCTGGCTGCCGGTGGTGCAGGCGATCACCGCCAACTCGCCGCTGCACGACGGACGCGACACCGGGCACGCCAGTTGGCGCTCCATGCAGCTGGAACGCTGGCCCAGCATCGGGCCGACCCCGCACTTCGAGTCGGTCGCCGACTACGACGCGACGGTGGCGGAGCTGATCGACGCCGGGATCATGCTCGACGCGGCGATGGTCTACTGGTACGCGCGCCCGTCGGCCGCATACCCCACGGTGGAGGTGCGGGTGGGCGACGTCTGCCCGGCGGTGGACGACACCGTGCTGGTCGCCGGGCTGGTCCGCGCACTCGTCGCGACGATGGCCGACGACGCCCGCGCCGGGGTCCCCGCCCGACGGATCCGGGACTGCCTGGTCTCCGCCGCGCACTGGCGGGCCGCCCACGACGGGCTGGAGGGCGACCTGATCGACCTGCGCGCCGGCGTCGCCCGTCCCGCCTGGGACCTGGTCGGCGAGCTCGTCGACACGGTCGCGCCGGCCCTGGCCCGCCACGGCGACCTCGACTACGTACGCGACCAGCTGGTCCGGCTGCGGCGCGACGGCAACGGCGCCACCCGGCAGCGCCGGGTCATGGCCCGCACCGGCGACGACGTGCGCGCCGTCCTGGACCACCTGGCCGCCGAGACCCGCGCCGCCTGACCGCGCCGCCTAACCCCGTCCCGCCCGGCGGCGAGCCGCAACCCGGTGGCGGCAGCGGGCCGGTGGAACGCCACGGGTCTCACCGGGCGGTGGAGGGACCCGTGGTGTTCCACCCGTGGGCTCGACGGCGCCGCCGCAGCCCGGCGACCGGGGTGCGCGTCGGCCGGGAGGCGGTCAGCGGATGTCGTGGGACTGGAGCCAGAGTTCCAGCAGGCCGAGCTGCCACAGCTTGTTGCTGCCGGCGGCGGCCTGCGCCCGGTCCGGCTCAGCGAGCAGCTCGGCGACGTACTCGCGGCGGAACAGGCCGCGCTCGCGGGCGGCGGGCGCGGCGAGGGCCTCGGCGACGAGCTGCCGCACCGGCCCGTCGACGTTGCGCAGCGCCGGCACCGGGAAGTAGCCCTTCGGCCGGTCGACCACCTCGACGGGCAGCACCTGGCGGGCCACCTCCTTGAGCACGCCCTTGCCGCCGTCGGCCACCTTGTGCTCGGGTGGGCAGGCCGCCGCCAGGGCGACCAGGTCCTGGTCCAGGAACGGGGTGCGCACCTCCAGCCCCCACGCCATGCTCATGCTGTCCACCCGCTTGACCGGGTCGTCGGGCAGCATCAGGTGGGTGTCCAGGCGCAGCACCGCGTCCAGCGCCGTCTGCGCGCCCGGCGCGGCCAGGTCCGCCGCGAGCAGCTCGCGACTGGCGTCGCGGTCGCAGGCGTACGCCGGGTCCACCACCCGGCTCAGCTCGGCGTGGTCCCGGTCGAAGAACGCGTCGGCGAAGGTGGCCGCCGCGTCGTCGCGGGGCACCCGCGTGAGGGGCTGGTGGTAGCCGTAGCCGGCGAAGACCTCGTCGGCACCCTGGCCGGACTGGGCCACCTTGACGTGCCGGGCGACCTGCTCGGAGAGCAGGTGGAAGGCGACCACGTCGTGGCTGCCCATCGGCTCGGTCATCGCGTGCACGGTCCGCCGTACCGCCGGGACCAGGTCGTCGTCGGCGAGCCGGATGCGGTGGTGGTCGGTACCGAACGTGCGGGCGACCAGGTCGGAGTAGTGGAACTCGTCGCCGGCCTCGCCGCCGCGGCTGTCGAAGCCGATGCTGAAGGTCCGCAGGTGCTGCTGCCCGGCCTCGGCCAGCAGCGCCACGATCATGCTGGAGTCCAGGCCGCCGGAGAGCAGCACGCCGACGGGGACGTCGGCGACGAGCCGCCGCCGTACCGCCTCGCGCAGCGCCTCCCCGACGGCGGCCCGCCAGTCCCCGGCGTCCATGCCGGCCTGGGCGGGGTCCCGGGCGTAGTCGGGCCGCCAGTAGACGCGCTGGCGGCTGCGCCCGTCGGCCTCGACGACGCGCACGGTGGCCGGGGGGAGCTTGCGGATGCCGCGCAGGACGGTGCGGGGCGCCGGCACGATGGAGTGCCAGGAGAGGTAGTGGTGCAGCGCCACCGGGTCGATCGAGGTGTCCACGTCGCCGGCGCGCAGCAACGCCGGCAGGGTGGAGGCGAACCGCAGCCGGCTGGGTGACTCGGCGAGGTAGAGGGGCTTGATGCCGAGCCGGTCGCGGGCCAGCACGAGCCGGCGCCGCCGGCGGTCCACCAGCACGACGGCGAACATGCCGACCAGGTGGTCGACGAAGTGCTCGCCCCACTGCGCGTACGCCACCAGGACGACCTCGGTGTCGCTGGTGGAGTGGAACGTGTGCCCGGCGCCGCGAAGCTCCTCGCGCAGCTGGGGGTAGTTGTAGACGCAGCCGTTGAAGACCAGCGTCAGCCCCAGGTCGTCGCGGACCATCGGCTGGGAGCCGGCCTCGGTGAGGTCGATGATGGTGAGCCGGCGGTGCCCGAGGACCACCCAGCCGTCGTCGAAGAGGCCCTCCCCGTCGGGGCCCCGGGAGCGCATCGCCTCGGTCATCCGGGTCACCGCGCCGGCGTCCGGCGTCGATCCGTCGAACCTCGCCTCGCCACTGATGCCGCACATCGTCAGCGGTCACCGGGCTTCCGGGGCATCCGACCCACCGTGATCACTCCTGTCGGCGTCGCAGGTGTGCCGGGCCGCCGCTCGGGGGACCCGGTCCCGTCGGCAGGACGGGTGGCTGGGCTACCCGCCGCCGGGGGCGGCAAACCCCGGTGCCACGCGCGTCGGGCGGTCAGTCGCGCAGCGTACGCAGGATGCGGGCGAGCTGTTCCCGGTCGGTGGGTGCGAGGCGGCCGAACAGTTCCTCGGCGGCGGCCCGGCGGGCGGCGTGGATGGCGGCGCCGGCGCGCGTGCCCTCCCCGGTCGGCGCGACCAGGGTGGCGCGCCGGTCCGCCGGATCGGGCCGGCGCCGCACGAGCCCGCGCGTCTCGAGGTCGTCCACGACCTCGGTGGCCGAGCGCGGGGCGATGCGCAGGTGCGCGGCGAGCGCGCTGAGCCGCAGCGCGCCGTGCCGCATCAGCACGCCGAGCGCCCGGGACTGCGCGGGCGTGACGTCCCAGGGCGCGAGCGCCTCGCGGGTGCGGTGGCGCAGCCGCCGGGTCACCGCCCAGAACGCCTCGGCGAGGCCGTCCCCGGCGTCGTCCGTGTCTGCCGTCACGGGGAATACGGTAGCAGCAGGAGCTGTTGTTCCCTCATGTTGAGGCAACCTCAGCATTTCCTACGTGAGGAAGTACCCCTTGGAACCCGTCCCCTCCGGCCGCGACCGCGGCCCCCGCAAGGTCAGCGCCGCCGAGAAGGCGCAGGCCCGCCAGGTGTCCCTGCGGCGCATCGGCACGCTCTTCGCCCGGCACCGGGCGGCGCTCGCCACCGTCACCGCGATCATCGTGATCTCCTCGGTGCTCGCCATGGCCTCGCCCTTCCTGCTCCGCGCCGTGATCGACCGGGCCCTGCCCGAGCGCGACCTGCCGCTGCTGGGCTGGCTGGTGGCCGGCATGGTCGCCGTCGCCGCCGTGACCTCGGTGCTCGGCGTGCTCCAGACCTGGATCTCCACCCGGGTCGGCCAGCAGGTCATGCACCGGCTGCGCACCGACGTCTTCACCCACCTGCAACGGCAGTCCCTGGCGTTCTTCACCCGCACCCGCACCGGCGAGGTGCAGTCCCGCATCACCAACGACATCGGTGGCATGCAGAGCGTGGTCACCTCGACCGCCACCTCGATCGCGGCCAACCTGACCACCGTCGTCGCCACGGCGGCGGCGATGGTCGCGCTCTCCTGGCGGCTCTCGCTGGTCTCGCTCGTCGTGCTGCCGCCGGCCATCTGGCTGACCCGACGCGTCGCCCAGCTGCGCCGCGAGATCACCGCGCAACGCCAGCGCGAACTCGCCGACCTCAACGTCACCGTCGAGGAAGGGCTGTCCGTCAGCGGCGTGCACCTGGCCAAGACGCTGGGCACCGGCCCCGCCCTGGCCGCCCGCTTCGCCGCCTCGTCGGACCGCCTGGTCGACCTGGAACTGCGCTCCGAACTCGCCGGCCGCTGGCGGATGGCCACCATGAGCGTCGTCTTCGCCGCCATCCCGGCGGTCATCTACCTCAGCGCCGGGCTGCCCGGCGCCGCCGGCACGCTCAGCATCGGCACCCTGGTCGCCTTCACCGCGTTGCAGGGCGGGTTGTTCCGCCCCCTGATGGGCCTGCTCAACGTGGGCGTCTCCGTGACCGCCTCGCTCGCGCTGTTCGCCCGGATCTTCGAGTACCTGGACCTGCCGGTCGAGGTGGACGACCCCGCCGAGCCGGTCGACGTCGACCCGCGCCGGATCCGGGGCGAGCTGCGCCTGAGCGACGTCACCTTCCGCTACCCGGGCAGCGACACCGCCGCCGTCGCCGGGATCACCCTCGACGTGCCGGCCGGCAGCGGCCTGGCGCTGGTCGGCGAGACCGGCTCCGGCAAGAGCACCCTGGCCGCCCTGATCAGCCGCCTGCACGACCCGACGAGCGGCCGGATCACCGTCGACGGCGTCGACCTGCGCGACCTGCGCCTGGCCGATCTGGCCGCGATCGTCGGCGTGGTCAGTCAGGAGACGTACCTGCTGCACACCACCGTGCGGGAGAACCTGCGCTACGCCCGCCCGGACGCCACCGACGCCGAGATCGAGGCCGCCGCCCGCGCCGCCCAGATCCACGACCTGATCGCCGGGCTGCCCGACGGGTACGACACCATGGTCGGCTCGCGGGGACACCGCTTCTCCGGCGGCGAGAAGCAGCGCCTCGCGATCGCCCGTACGCTGCTGCGCGACCCGCGCATCCTGATCCTCGACGAGGCCACCAGCGCGCTGGACACCGAGACCGAGCGCGCCGTGCAGCGGGCGTTCGACGAGGTGGCCCGGGGGCGTACCACCATCACCATCGCGCACCGCCTCTCCACGGTGCGGGGCGCGGACCGGATCGCGGTGCTGGACCACGGCCGGATCGTCGAGTCCGGCAGCCACGACGGCCTGCTGGAGCGCGCCGGCCGCTACGCCACCCTGGCCGCCTGACGTGTCGGAGTCCAGAGGGGCGCGGCGGGTCAGGTGGCGCGATGGTGGCGGACAGCCGCCGGTCGGCTGCCTGCCATCAGTGCGCTACCGCCGGGCGGCGGCCCGCTGGCGTGCCGATTCGTACAGCACCACAGTCGCGGCGGTCGCCGCGTTCAGGGAGCTGGCGGACCCGCACATGGGGATCCGGACGAGCTGGTCGCATGCCTCGCGCCAGCCGGAGCTGAGGCCGGTGGTCTCGTTGCCGATCAACGTCAGGGTGGGTTGCGTGAAGTCGTACTCGGCGGCGTCCAGGATGCCGCGCTCATCGGTTCCCACGATGCTCATGCCGATGCCCTCGGCGCGGACGTCAGCGACCCAGGACAGAACGGCCTGGTGGGAGGGCACCCGGACCACGGGCAGGGCGAACAGCGAGCCGGTGCTCGCCCGGACCGCCTTCGGGTCGTACACGTCGGCGGCGTGGCCGGTGACGATGACGCCGCCGGCGCCGAAGGCGTCCGCCGACCGGACGAGGGTCCCGATGTTGCCGGGGCTGGTGGGCCGATCGAACACGACGGTGAGCATGGTCGGGCCGACCGGGATACGGCCCAGATCGTCCTCCGGCAACGCCACCACGGCCAGCAGCTCTGGAACCGTGTCCGCCTTACCTCCCAGTTCGTGGAGCAGTTCACGCGAGACGGCGAACTTCTCGGCCCGGACCGTGTCCATGGCCTCGCGTGCCCAGCCGGACAGTTGCGCGCTGGTGTCGTAGAGCAGCTCCCGGATCTGCCAGCCGTGTTCGACGGCCATGGTGATCGGGCGCACGCCCTGCACGAGGAACTCGCCGCGTCGCTGCCGCTTGGTCCGATTGCCGAGGAGAGCCTCCCACTGCTGGAACCGCGCGTTGCGGCCACTCACCCGCAGAACCACTGCCACCCCCGCCTCCACCGCACCGGCGACGGCAACCTCACCGGTGCCCCGCCCTGGACCTCACCCCGGCTCCCCGAGGTTTCCCACATGACCTTCGGCCGGGCGCTCAGGAACGGACGGGGCATGTCGCCCCGGCGCCGCGGTCGGTGCCGTCCCCGTCCGGACCGGGGGCGTCCCGTCCGAGACCCCGACGGATCGCGATCTCCACGGGTGAGTATGCGCCGTCGGCCCGCTCCAGTTCGTACGGTGCGGCCGGCATCAGCGGCGGTTGGGCCATGAAGCGAGGCCGCGCTCCGTGGTGCGGTTGCGCCGCGTGCACCAGGAACGGGTGGCACAGGAGGACGTCGCCCGGAGATCCGGTGGCGAGGGCGAGCGGCCGGTGCTCGGACGCCGCCACCAGGTCGGGCGCAAGGGCCAGCCCGCTCGCTCCGTTCTCCCCGTACTTCTCCAGCACCTTCGGCACGTCGAGGTGTGAGCCGACCCGGATCCGGGTCGGGGCGTCCTTCTCCCCGACCTCACTGAACAGGAACAGCATCAGCAGCGCCCGGCCGCGGGAGCGCACATTGGTGAAGTACCAGCTCTCGCCCTCCGGCAGATAGCTGCCCTCGATGTGCCAGCCCGCGTCGTCCGGCTCCTCCTCGTGCGGGAAGCGCAGCGGGAACGTGCCCAGCGAGTAGCGCGGCTCCCAGCGTCCCGCGCCGACGAGCAGGTCGTACGCGCGATGGAGGAACGGGGAATTGGGAGCGGCGGCGAACGGTCCCTGCGCCAGGCCGGGCACCCAGTGCACGGGCTGCGTCCACGTCGCTGGATCGTCCGGGTCGCAGCCCGTCTCCCGCCACAGCAGCCGCGCGCAGTCCGCTGCCACGCGCGGCGCGACGGCGCCCTCCAGCTTGACGAAGCCGTCGCGGAGGAAGCGGGACACCAAGGTCGTGTCATCCATGCCCCCATCGTGCGGCGGCGCCGGTCCCGATCACCCGACATCTTCCGCGCAGCTTCTGTCGGATGCTGCCCGTTGCACGGCGACCAAGGTCGACGCACATCCAGCGGCACATCACCGAGAGCCTCGACATCCGGAGCTGCCGCGATCCGCTCGATCTGTGCGCGGCGTCAGTCCACTGAAGTGACCTCGGGTGCCCGCTCCGAGCGGTTTCAATCCACTGTGGACATGAGCTACGCTCTCCGCCGGGCCTGCGGCCTCGATCGGTAGGTGTGGCAGAGGCAGCCACCGGCAACGGTGGCCGACGCCGCACGCAACCCGGGTGACCTGCGCGATCCGCGGACCCCGGGGCCGCTCTCAGGTGGGTCTTCCGCCGCCGCTACCTGCGCCGCCACCGCCACATCAACGAAGGATCGATTCAGTTGTACGACGCGATCGTCATCGGCGCCCGCTGTTCGGGTGCGTCCACCGCCCTGTTGCTCGCCCAGCGCGGACACCGGGTGCTCGTGGTGGACCGCTCCTCGTTTCCCAGCGACGTCATCTCGACGCACTTCCTCTGGCCGCACGGGATGTCCTACCTGAACCGGTGGGGACTGCTGGACGAGGTCCTGGCGGTCACTCCGGCGCACACCACGGTCGAGGTGGTCAACGACGGCATCTCGCTGACCGGCTCGGTGCCGACCGAACTGCTGCGCGAGTACTTCCGGGACCTGCACGGCGACGACGCGGGCGTGGTGCAGAGCTATGCGTCCGTGCGGCGCCGGGTGCTCGACGAGATCCTGGTCGGCGCGGCCGCCAAGGCCGGCGCCGAGGTGCGGACCAACTTCACCGTTCGTGAGCTGATCGTCGAGAATGGGCAGGTCATCGGCATCCGGGGGCGTGCGGTCGACGGAGAGCTGGTCGAGGAGCGGGCCCGGATCGTGGTCGGTGCCGACGGCCGGAACTCGTTCGTCGCCCGTACCCTCGCGTTGCCGAAGTACGACGAGCGGCCCCGCTGCACGTTCGCCTACTGGAGCTACTGGTCCGGCTTCGACCTGGGCCCGGCACAACTGCACCGGCGCGGCCGGTTGGCCTGCGCGGTGGCGCCGACCAACTTCGACCAGAACATGGTCCTGGTCTGGGGGCCGAGTGAGTGGTCGCGGGAGTTTCGCGGTGACGTGCCGGGCAACTACCAGAAGGCGTTGGACTTCGTCAGTCCGGAACTGGGCGACGTGGTGCGCAGCAGGGGGACCAGGGAGGAACGCATCTACGGCACCCTGGACCAGTCGGCCTTCCTCCGGCCACTGCACGGGCCCGGGTGGGTGCTCGTCGGTGACGCCGAGTCGGCCAAGGACCAGTGCACCGCGATCGGCATCACCCACGCCTTCCGCGACGCCGAGCTGGTCAGCGCCGCACTCGACCGGTGGCTTCGCGGTGACGCGTCGATCGACGAGGCGATGACCGCCTACGGGGACCGCCGCCGGAGCCAGAACGCCGCCGCCTACCACGACTACGTCTGCACCCTTGCCGAGATGCGTCCGTACCGGCACGACGAGTTGCAACTGTTCGTCGCGTTGCGGGGCAACCAGCAGGAGACCGACCGGTTCATCGCCACCCACGCCGACGTCGCGCCGGTGTCGGAGTTCTTCCAGGCCTCCAACCTCTTCCTGCTCAACGACGCGGCGAAGGAGTCCTCCGCAGACCACGCGGTCTTCGAGGACTTCGCGGAGACCTCCCGCAGCTACCAGCAGAACCTCTTCGCCTGATGATCCACCAGGGAGACGACACCGTGACCACCGAGCTGGACCAGCGTGAAGACGGCGAACTGATCGGGATCATCCTCAAGGCGGCACACTGCCGGGACTTCGACACCATGACGCGTACCGCGGCCGAGGTCTCCGAGATGACCCGCAACTGGGCCACCCACATCCCGTGGGACGACCTCGCGTCGCTCGACGGCGCCGACGAAGAACTGGCCCAGGTGGTCGCCGACCTCACCGAGATGTGGGAGCCGGCCCACCTGCGCAACCCCGTCGACCCCGACGAGGAGTACGCCCTGGACAAGAACGCGTACGACTTCTACCGGCCCGCCGGCCGCAACCTGCTGACCCGCACCGGGGACTTCTACGGCTGGGTGCAGGCCCGTCGACGCACGGAGACGTGGCAGTACTCCCGGGTGCTGGAGGCGGCACCGGACAGCGTCGCCCAGATCACCAACGACCTGGGCCGGCGGGCCCGCGGCATCAACTTCAACTCGCAGGACTACCTGTCGTTCAACACCCACCCGGCGATCCGGGAGGCGGCGGCCAGGGCGATGCACGACTACGGGCCGCACAGCGCCGGCTCGCCGATGGTGCTCGGCAACACCCGCATCTCCGACGATCTGGAGGCTGCCCTCGGCGACCTGGTCGGTCTCGACCACGTGACGCTCTTCCCGACCGGCTGGGCGGCCGGCTTCGGCGCGGTCGTCGGTCTGGTCCGGCAGTCCGACCACATCCTGATCGACCGGCTGGCCCACTCCTGCCTGCAACAGGGGGCACGGGCGGCCACCCGGAACGTGGTCCGCTACGAGCACCTCAACGTCGAGGCGGTACGCCGGCACCTGACCGAGATCCGGGCCACGGACACCCGCAACGGCATCCTGGTGGTCACCGACGGGCTCTTCTCGGTGGACGCGGACTGGCCGGACCTCGTCACCCTGCAACGCGTCTGCCGGGAACACGACGCCACGCTGCTGGTCGACGTGGCGCACGACCTGGGCTCGATGGGGCCCGGTGGCACGGGCGTGCTGGGGATGCAGGACCTGCTCGGCAGCGTCGACATCGTGATGGGCGCCTTCTCCAAGACGTTCTGCTCCAACGGTGGCTTCGTGGCTTCCAACTCGCCGGCGTTGAAGCAGTACATCAAGATGTTCGGCGGCTCGCACTTTTTCTCCAACGCGCTGTCGCCGGTGCAGACCGCGGTGGTGCGGGAGGCCACCAGGATCATCCGGTCGGCCGAGGGGGACGTGCTGCGGGCCCGGCTCTTCACCGCGATCCACGCCCTGCGCGACGAGCTGACCGGCCGGGGTCTGACCTGCATGGGTGAGCCGTCACCGATCGTGCCGCTACTGATCGGCAACGAGAAGTTGGCGCGGACGGCGAACCGCCTGCTCTTCGACCGGGGGGTGCTGGCATTCATGGTCGAGTTCCCGGTGACCCCGACCGGCTCGTCCCGGTTCCGGCTTCAGGTGCAGGCCGGGCACCGGCCCGAGGAGGCCCGCGAGGCGGCCCGGATCATCGAGGGCGCCATCGCCGACTCCCGGGCGTACCTCTCCAGCGCCTTCGGCAGTGCTCCCCGCTGAGAGGCGTCTCGTCACTCGATGAGGGCGGAATGCCCGGCGCCCGGACTGGACCGTCAGCCGGCAGCTGCCCGTCCCGGTCGGTGAGCCGTTCGACGCGGGCGATGCGGTGATCGGTTCCCGGTACCGCCCACCACCGGATCAACGCAGTGGAGGCACCCTCGGATGAGGGTGCCTCCTGCTGAGCGTTTCGACTTGCGCGGATGCCGGTGACCGCCTTGCCCGCCGCCTCGGCCTGCGAGACGGGGTCGGGCCCCGTTCTCAAAACTGTCGCAGAACCAGTCTCATTATTTCGCGACGGCCGGGTCGAGGTGGCGGTAGACGGTGGCCCGCGAGACCCCGAGCGCGGCGGCGATCTCGTCCGCCGAGTGGTCGCCCCCGGCGTGCATCCGCCGGGCCGCCTCGACCTGCTCCGGGCTCATCGCCCGTGGCCGTCCGGGCCGCCGCCGACGCCCCGCCGCGCCGCCGGCCGCCGGGGTGCCCGCACCGCCGCCACCGCCGGTCGCGCTCTCGCCGCCCGCCGTGCCCGCGCCGTCGGCTTGATCGGAGCCGTCAGCGGGGCCGGAGCCGGTCGGGTCGCCGAGCAGGCGGCGCACGCCGTCCAGCATGTCCGCCCGCAGTACCGCGTCCGGCACGTCGACGAAGAAGACGACCGGATCGCTGCACGCGGCGACCGCCTGCACCGCCCGGACCCGCTCCCGGCGCCCCGCGTCGGGCCCGGCGATCAGGTCGTTGGCGCGCATCGCGATCCGTATCAGGCGGTGGTAGGTGTCGCCCCGGCCGACGAGCGCGATGTCGTGGAAGAGCATGCCGAGTGGTCGGCGGTGGCCCAGGATGATGTCCACCCAGCCTTCCAGCACCGTCCACCGGGCCCGTTCGGCCGGCCCCTCCTCGGCCGCGTCCAGCAGCGCCTCGAAATCGGCCACCATCGGCTCGATCAGGGCGGTGAGCAGGTGCTCCTTGGTGGGGAAGTGGTAGAGGATCGCGGCCTTGGTCAGCCGCAGCCGCTCGGCGATCTGGCGCAGCGGGGTGCGCTGGTAGCCGTGCTCGGCGAACAGGTCGAGCGCGGCGCGCAGGATCCGGGTACGCGTGTCGTCGGGCGCCTCGGCGGTCATGGCGGCAAGCCTAGTGGCGTCTGACCGATGGCAGGCAACCCTGTTGATTCGACTGACCGCCGGTCAGTACAGTGTGGTCGTCGGCACCGCCAGCGACAGGAGGGCCCATGCCCGTCATCTCCATCGGCAACCTGGTCAAGACGTTCGGCAGCGTCCGCGCGCTCGACGGGCTCGACCTGACGGTCGCGGCGGGGGAGGTGCACGGCTTCCTCGGGCCCAACGGCTCCGGCAAGTCCACCACCATCCGCGTCCTGCTCGGCCTGCTGCGCCGCGACGCGGGCGACGTGCGGGTCTTCGACGCCGACCCGTGGCGCGACGCGGTCGCCCTGCACCGGCGGCTCGCGTACGTGCCCGGCGACGTGAACCTGTGGCCGAACCTCTCCGGCGGCGAGGCGATCGACCTCTTCGGCCAGCTGCGCGGCGGCCTCGACCGGCGCCGCCGCGACGAGCTGCTGGAGCGCTTCGATCTCGACCCGACGCGCAAGTGCCGCACCTACTCCAAGGGCAACCGGCAGAAGGTCGCCATCGTCGCCGCCTTCGCCTCCGCCGTCGAGCTCTACGTGCTCGACGAGCCGACCTCCGGGCTCGACCCGCTCATGGAGGCCGTGTTCCAGGACGAGGTCCGCCAACTCAAGCGCGACGGCGCCACCGTGCTGCTCTCCAGCCACGTGCTGGCCGAGGTCGAGGCGCTCTGCGACCGGGTCAGCATCATCCGCGAGGGCCGCACCGTCGAGTCCGGCACCCTCACCGAGCTGCGCCACCTCACCCGTACGGCCGTGACGGTCGAGACCGCGCGGCCGGCGACCGGCCTGGCGGCGCTGCCCGGCGTGCACGACGTACGCGAGGTCGACGGTCGCACCCACCTGGAGGTCGAGCCCGCCCACCTCGACGAGCTGCTCGCACACCTGGTGCGCTTCGGCGTACGCGCGCTGACCAGCGCCCCGCCCACTTTGGAGGAGCTGTTCCTGCGCCACTACGGCGACGAGCGCGCCGCCGTCCCCGCTGGCGCCTCCGCCCCGGCGGCGGGCCCGACCGACGGTGACCGCCCCGACGCCGACCGGCCGGCGGGTGCCCGGTGAGCGCGTTCACCGGCACCGGGCGGCTCGCCCGCCTCGTGCTGCGCCGCGACCGGCTCCGGCTGGCGATCTGGGTGCTCGGCACGCCCCTGCTCGGCTACGCCCTCGCCGGCAGCGTCAAGGAGTTCTACCCGGACGAGGCGTCCCGGGTCGGCTACGCCAGCACGTCGGCGTCCAGCCTGGTCGCCCGCGCGTTCAACGGGCCGATCGCCGGCACCGACCTCGGCGCGGTGGTGACCGCCGAGACGTACGTGACGCTGGCCCTGCTGGCCGCGCTGCTGAGCACCTTCGCGGTCATCCGGCACACCCGGCAGAACGAGGAGACCGGCCGGGCGGAACTGCTGGGCGCCTCCGTCGTCGGCCGGTACGCGCTGCTCACCGCGGCGCTGCTGGTGGTCGTCGCGGCGAACGTGGCCGCCACCGCCCTGCTCGCCGCCGCACTGGCCGGCGCCGGACTGCCGCTCGCCGGGTCGGTCGCCGCGGCCGCCGCGATCGGCGGCGTCGGCCTGGCGTTCACCGGCGTCGCCGCCGTCGCCGCCCAACTGTCCGTCACCTCCCGGGGCGCGAACGCGCTCGCCGCCGCCGCAGTCGGGATCTCCTTCCTGCTCCGCGCGGCCGGTGACGTGCTGGGCGAACAGACCGACGGCGGGCTGCGGGTGGTCAGCGCCTGGCCGTCCTGGCTCTCGCCGCTCGGCTGGGGCAACCAGGTCCGCGCCTTCGGCGGCGAACGCTGGTGGACGCTGGCGCTGCCCGTCGCGCTGCTGGTCGCCGGGGTGGCGGCGGCCTACGCCCTCGCCGAGCGGCGGGACATCGGCGCCGGACTCGTCGCGCCCCGGCGCGGGCCGGCCACGGCCGCACCCGGGCTGCTCAGCCCCGCCGGGCTGGCCTGGCGGTTGCAGCGCGGCGCGCTGCTCGGCTGGGCGGTCGGGGTGGCAGTGCTCGGGTTCTCGATGGGCATCGCCGGCGACGAGTTCAACGCCATGATCGAGGAGAACCCGGCCGCCGCCGAGGCCATCAGCGCGATGGGCGGCGGCGCGAAACTGATCGACGCGTACCTGGCGGCGATGCTGGGGCTGTTCGCGCTGACCATCGGGGCGTACGTCGTGCAGGCGCTGCTACGCACACGCAACGACGAGGCCGACGGGCTGCTGGAGGCCGTGCTGGCCACGGCGGTCAGCCGTACCCGCTGGCTCGTCACCCAGGTGGTCGCGGCGACGCTCGGCGCGCTCGCCCTGGTGCTGCTGGGCGGGCTCACCACCGGCCTCGGCTACGGCCTGGTCGCCGGCGACCCCCTCGGCCGGGCCGTCGGGCTGGGCGGGGCGGCGCTGGTGCGACTGCCGGCCCTGCTGGTGGTCGCCGGGGTGGTGACGGCGCTGTTCGGCCTGCTGCCCCGCTGGTCGGTCGCGCTGTCCTGGGCGGCACTGATCGTGTTCCTGCTGCTCGGGCAGCTCGGCGCGGTGCTCGACCTGCCGCAGGCGGCGCTGAACCTGTCGCCGTACACCCACGTGCCGTCGGCCCCCGCGGTCGACCCGGCGGCGCTGCCGCTGGTCGTGCTGACGGGGGTGGCGGTGCTCCTGCTGGCGGCCGGGACGGCCGGCTTCCGCCGCCGCGACGTCCCGAGTTGACGGGGCCGCCGACGTGTTTCGGCCGCTTCAGCGGGTACCACTTGGCGAGCTTCCTTCGGCACCACCTGCGGGGAGCAGGCTCCGGTGCGGGGTCTGAAGGGCCCGGCTCCGGGTGGTGATGAGACGCGGCGGCGTCGGGACGAACTGTCCCGACGCCGCTGTTCGTCGTAAGGGGTCTGGGAGCGACAGGCCAGA
The DNA here is from genome assembly GCF_031845925.1 of Micromonospora reichwaldensis. Lineage (NCBI taxonomy): Bacteria > Bacillati > Actinomycetota > Actinomycetes > Micromonosporales > Micromonosporaceae > Micromonospora > Micromonospora reichwaldensis. The sequence goes on from NZ_JAVRFL010000018.1 coordinate 55,599, forward strand.
GGTGCCCGGTCGAAGGGCGGCGGTCAGGAGTTCTTCGGTAGTTCCTCGGGCCACCGCTGGCGGGCGACGCTGTCCTGCCACTCGGCCACCGGGCCCGACCCCCCAGCACGTGCCGCCGCCCGGTCGACCACCGGGAAGTCCGCCCCGCCCACCAGTTGATGTGTCTCGCGCCCCTGCTCGGTCTTCGCCGCCAGCACGTAGGTCGTGCCGGGCCGCAGCAGCGGCTCGCCTTCCACCCGCCAGGTGTCCTTGCCGAGGGTTCCACCAAGCTGGACCACCCGCAGCGTCTTGACCGGCTCGCCCTTGAGGGACTTGTCCACGGTCACGTCGAAGACGGTGTAGGGCCTGCCGTCGCGCTCCTGCACCTCGACGACACGGTCCACCGTCGCGACGACGACGTAGTCGGCGAAACCGGCCACCTTCGTCTCATCCTTGACGTCGAACGCGTAGGACGAGTGCACCGAGTGTGTCTCGCCCGGGCGCAGCGAGTCATAGGCCAACCACCCGCCGGAAGCTACCGCGACCACGGCGGCGCCTGCGACCAGCGGTCGAACAAGGCGGTTCATTGTCAGCACCCCCTCACGCGGTGATACGAGCCGATGCGACCCCCGGTGGCAATCAGCGTCGAGGCCACCACAAGGGCAGCCAATCGTGCCGATCGAAGCCTGTCACCTGATGTCCATCCTCCACGTGACCGCTGATCGTCAAGCTGCCGGACTCAGCCCGTTCAAGGTGCCGAACTCACGCCGGCGGGTGTCACGGTGCGGCGAGAGGTTCCCGGGACCCGGCGTCGAGCAGCGCGCCCACCCGTGCGATCGCCTTGCGGATCATCGTGCCGTACCCGTCGTCCGGCAACTCGGCGGCCAGCGGTGCCGCGACCGTCACGTGGTGCCGGGCGCGCCCGACATCGCCGGCACGGCGGTACCCGTCGGCGAGGTTCAGGTGCAGCGACAGCAGCTTTTCCGCCGATTCTCGCTCGGGCGGTCCGGCCGCAGCCGGACCGCCCGTCGGTTGATCAGGCGCGGGTGCGCTGCCGCAGCCGGGTCGAGACGACCGCGCCGACTGCCATGAGGACCGCGACGACCAGGGACGGCAGGGCGTCGGGCCGGTGCAGCAGTTCCCCCGCCGACCCGGCGTTGCCCAGTTGGTGGAGCGTGCCCAGCAGGAGGGTGGGAGCGACGGCAATCAGGAGTCGCTGGTCGGCCGTCGCCACCCATAGGAAGGTGGCTGCCCCGACGATCACCATGATGGCGGCAACGATCTGCGAGCCCATGTCGACCCTGCGGAAGCCTTCCGCAGGGATCAGATGCAGGGCGAGTATGCCGGCGGTGACCAGAACGGCGTTGGCCCGGGGCGCCGGCGGCACGTCCGCCGGACGCCGCAGGCCCACCATGATCAAAGGCGTGGCGACAACCGGTGCCCACCACTGCGGCAGGCCGTTGAGGAGCAGGTACTGAGAGATCGCGGTCGGCACCACGACCGCAGCTACCACCAGGACGGCAGCGGTGCGGGCGCGGCCCGTGACGAGCGCGACCAGCGCCGCGATCACCATGACCGCGTGGATGCCCTGATCCCGCAGGACGGCCAGGGGGTCCGCGAATCCGCCGAACTGGAACGCCTCGACGAGGTCGTCCAGGCCGATGAGCGCACCCAGCGCCAGCACCGCCATGGCGCCCAGGTGGATGCCCTGCCAGAGCAGCACGGCGGTGGGCCGGGCCGCGGTGCTGCCACCGTGCACCTGTAGGGCGCCCCGGATGAGGGAGGCCGTCTCCCGGATGCTGGGCCAGCGGCGGGTGGTGGGTTCCTCGCCGATCAACGTGTCGATCAGTTCGTCGGCACGTTCGCGCCGATAATCGGCCGGATAGGCCCGCAGCAGCATGCGGTAGCGCTTCTCCAGAACATCAGAACTCATGCTGGTCTGATCCTCGCGATAGAAGGTTGATGGGTGCTTCCCTGCGGGAGGCCCTGGTGCGGCAGGCGATCCGTGACCACCCGGGCGGCCCGGGCGAGCCGGTCGGCTTCCTCGGCGAGTACGCGGTAGCCCTCGTCCGTGAGCCGGTAGTAGCGGCGGGCACGCCCGTTGACGATCTCTTCACCATCGGCGGTGATGAGTCCCTCGCCGAGCAGCCGGTCGATCACCGAGTACAGCGAGCCGGCAGCGAGGGTCACCCGTTCATCGGACAGCTCAGTCACCCGCTTGATCACGGCATACCCGTGGAGAGGGCCACCGAGTAGGGCAGCAAGGACGAAGTACGACGGTTCCCGCAACGCGGGACGCGAAGTCGATCGCATGAGGTGAATATACAAGTCACTTGAATATCTAGGCAAGATGACCGTACATCCTGGCCGACTCACCTGAACGTCCCCACTGGACGGCGCACGCCGGGGCGTCTGGGGCCGGCTCGGCAGCTGCCGCGAAAGCGCCCTGGGCGGACGACGATCGGCATCCCGCCGGCCGGCGCCTTGCCGCCCGTCGCGCCGATCGCATCACCGAGCATCAGCCCGAGCGCGCAGCCCCGAGCGGTTGCGAGCTGCTCTGCCGTCACCTTGGTCACCCGGGGAGGCATGGGAGCGGATGGCACGCGGGCGTTGCGGGGTCGGCGGGCTGACGACCGGGCGGAGGCCGGCGAGCTGGACGTAGATCTCGCGCTTGTCGGTCGCCTCGCCGCGCCGGTTTAGGATGTACCCGGTCAGCCAGATCCAGCCGGCGTACGTCGGTTGGTCGCAGACCGAGACGACGCGGAAGGTCAGGGCGCGGTCCCCGGCGAACTGCACCGAGGCACGGCCGTCGACGATCAGCAGGTCGCCGGGGGAGGGGCGCGCGGTCACCAGTGACCGGAGTTGCGGTGGTGCTCCTCCGGCGGCCGGCACTCCCGCGCGTGCAGGGTCTGCCAGTCGCGCAGTGCCCGCCTGATCCGGTCGTTCTCCTGGCTGAGCAGCCGTACCGTCTCGTTGAGCATTGTCAGCTCGTCGGCCACCCGGGCCTGGAACTCGCGTACCTCCACCTGGTCGACGCCGCGCCGGCGCGCGGCGAACTCGCGGGTCCGCACCTCGTGTGGCGTCAATCGGCCCGGGTAGCCGGCGGGATGGGGCTGAGCACCTCGAAACACCTGGGCCACGACGATCCTCTCCAGGGCAGGCGGGAGCGCGCAGGCTCCGCGCGGTGGGGTCTGGAAGGGCGGGTCGTCCGCGAGGGGGCCTCGGACGACCCGCCCGCTCGGCCGCCGCAGCCCGATTCGGCGGTACGACGGCAGAGCAGCCGGACGAGGCCGGAACGGGCACGGACGCCGGCCCCGACCAGGGGAACGCCTCTGCTCCTTGTTGCCACGCAAGGGGAGAGGCGGATTTCAACTTAGCTGTCCCAGTCACCTGAGTCAAACGATGAGTTGTTGCAAGGTGTCGTTGCGTGATCGAATTGGCGTGCCACGCAGGGGGAGTCATGCCAATCACCGCCGACTACATCCGTATCGCTGACGAGATCGTCGCCGACATCAGAGCGAAGAAGCTCACGCCGGGGGACAAGCTGCCGTCAATCACGCAGCTTGCTGCGACGTACAGGGTCAGCCCGTCCACCGTCAAGCAGGTCTACGTGCGGCTCGAAGCGCTGCGAGTGATCTGGCGGCACCAGGGCAAAGGCGTCTTCGTGAACGACCCGAAGCTCTGGATGCGGGAGCCGTAGGTAGCGGGTCGAAGAGTCGGCTTGCCGTCGGCTGGCACCCTCCAGCTATGGCAAGCATCGTCGCGCAGTTGCCCGCCCTCATCGGCGTGCTGGTCGGCACCGTCGGCACGATCGTCGCCACCTCCCTCGCCGACCGCGGCCGGTGGAAGCGGAACCAATCCGTTCGTTGGGACGACCGGAGGTTCGACGCGTATGTCGAGTTCGCGCGGGTGATCAAGGAGATCCACGCTGTCGCGGTGCGCATGCTCGTGGATGAGCGACCCCACTCGCGCGGGCACCGGATGGACCGGGAGGAAGGCCTCCCCCGACTGTCCGATGCGGATGTCCGGCACACGTTGGCCTGGGAGAGCGTCCTGCTACTCGGAGACGCCTCGACCGTGTCGGCGGCCCGTGAGTGGCGTGACGCCGTGTGGGAGATCGAGCGGGTGGCCCGTGGGCTCACTCGGGGGAACGACAACGACCTCGACGACCTGCTGCACCGGGCCAACGAGGCGCGGGACACCTTCTACCGGGTGGCCCGTGGCGGCCTCAGCGTCCGTGGCGGCTCGGTCGCCCAGGCCGAGGTGCTCGGAGCGAGGCTGGACGAGATCCGGGCGAGCAGGGCGTCACGGCAGACGCCGTAGACAGGTAGAAAGACAGATGGGCTGTGCCACCTGTGGAGGCGTCGGCTGTTCGGGGGGTAGCGCGGAGATCGACGTGACGGCACGCTTGTCAGCGTGAAGGCCTTCGTGGGGGTCACGGACGAGAAGTGGTACCGCTTCCTGGCCGCCCGTCCCGAGCTGAACGAGGTCAACTTCTGGCGGCCTTCGGGCGGCGGTTTCCGCGCGCTCACAGCAGGCGAGCCGTTCTTCTTCAAAGCACACCATCCTCTGAACCGCGTCATCGGTGGTGGCTTCTTCAGCGGCTTCACTCAGCTGCGAATCTCGGAGGCATGGGAGCTTTTCGGGGAGGCCAACGGCGCGGCGAGCATCGACGAGATGCGCCGCAGCGTCGGCCGCTACCGCAGGCAGCCGATCGCACCCGACGAGGATCCCGTCATCGGCTGCATCTTCGTGCGTGACGCCAACTTCTTCCCGGACGAGTCCACCGTCGGCCCACCGCCGGAGTTCAAGTCGAACGTGGTGCAGGGCAAGACGTACGACCTTGCGGACGCCGCCTGGGGCGACTACTTCGAACTGCTGATCCATCGCCTGATCGGCACGACTGTCGAACTCGACCTGAGTGAACCCTGGCATCGGCCCGGCCCGGTCTACGGAGATCCACGGCTGGTGCCACAGCGGCTGGGCCAGCAGTCGTTCAAGGCCGTGGTGCTCGGGGCGTACGGCCGACGCTGCGCGATCACCGGCAACAGGGTCCAGCCGGTGTTGCAGGCCGCGCACATCCGACCGTTGCCGAAGGGTGGTGAGCATCGCCTGGACAATGGCCTGCTCCTCAAGTCGGACGTGCACATCCTCTTCGACAAGGGCTACCTGGGCGTGGATCCCAAGTACCGACTCGTGGTCAGCCCTCGGCTTCGCAGCGAGTTCGGCAACGGTGACCAGTTCTATGCCAAGGCGGGCGAGCAGATAGCTGTTCCAGATCGCCGGCCTGACCGACCGAACGCGGAGTTCCTGGAATGGCACCTCGACACCGTCTACAAGGCGGCCTGACCCGTAGCCGGGGTTGAGCGTCAGTCGACGAGGCTGACGTTGTCAGTTCGGGTGGGGTGGTTCGTCGAGGATGGCGCTGAAGCGCTCCTCGGCGAGGTCGAGCTGGCCGAGGATGTGCTCCTTCACCGGCGCCGACAGGGGAGTGTCCGGCCGGGTGACGAGGTCCCGGTAGACCGGCACGAGCGGCCGGTACTTGCGGGCCGACGAGGTCACCTTCGGGCCGACGGTGTGGATGACGCCCACCCCGTTGTCCGTGAAGTCGGAGATCTTGATGACCCGCGCCCACGGCTCCCGGTCCAGGCTGGCCGCCACGTGCTCCCGGTACTGGACGTGCTTGTCGCGCCCCGGGTCGTACGCCGGATTGGTGACCGCGCCGACCAGGCGGGCCACCCGCGGCCCGAACCGCTCCGCGAGCACCGCCAGAGCGGCGGCGGTGGCGTCCTCGCCGTCGTGCGCCCCGGCACGTTCGCCGCCGGACGCGGCGGCCAGCTCGTCGGGGTGGTCCTCCACCGCGTCGTGCAGCAGGCCGGCGACGATCACGTCGACGTCGCGGACCTGGTAGTGGTGCATCATCCGGATCGCCACCCGCAACAGGTGGTTCAGGTAGGGCTCGCGTACCCGCCGGTCGTCGCGGTGCAGCTCGGCGGCCAGGTCCAGGGCCGCGGTGAGTCGTTCCCGGGCGGCCTCGTCGAACGCGCGCAGCTCCAGCCGGAACCGGGCCAGCAGGCCGGGCTCGCCGTGGATCTCGGTGATCGCGTGCATCGGCATGGTGGCCAGGTAGGCGGGAAACTCCATCCGCCACTTATAGCCGATCTTCACCCTTCCGGGGGTCCCTGCCGTCGGCCACCCGACGCCAGCACCCCGGCCGAACGCCACCGCGGCGTCCGGTCAGGGGCAGCCCGTCAGGTGCCCGAGACGCGCTTGACCAGGCGTACGGTGGTGCCGTCGGCGCTGCCGGCGACGGTGGCCTCGTCCATCAACCGGGTCATGATCAGCCTGCCACGGCCGCGCTCGCTGTCGTCGGGACTCGCGTCCCGCCACCCGCCGGTGTCGCTGACCACCATCTCCAGCCGGTCGGCGCGCAGCCGCCCCCGGACGGTGACGGACGCGTCCGGGGCGAAGCGGTAGCCGTGCTCGATGGCGTTGGCGCACGCCTCGCCGGCCGCGATCAGCACCGCGTCGACGTCGGCCTGGCCGATGCCGAGGCCGGTCAGCCACTCCCGCAGCGCCTCCCGCGTCGGCGCTAGCTGCTCCGCGTCGGCGGTCAGCGCCGCGGCGAAGACCGCCGGCTCCCGATGCCGGTAGACCAGCACCGCCACGTCGTCGTTGCGGGTGTCGGGCAGCAGGTCCCGGACCATCCGGTCGGCCAGTGCGCCCTCGGGCAGTTCGCGGCCCTGGGTGAGCGCGGCGACCGCCCGGGAGATGCCGGCGTCGATCAGTTCCCGGCGTCGCTCGATCAGCCCGTCGGTGTAGAGCAGCAGCGTCGAACCGGATCGCAGCCGCGCCCCGGCCTCCGGCCGGCGGGGCACCGCGACGCTGGCCAGCGGCACCGAACCGGCGTGGGTCAGCAGGTCGGCGGAGCCGTCCGGGTGCACCAGGATGCCCGGCGGATGGCCGGCGGAGGAGTAGCGGAGCACGCCCAGCGAGCGGTCGATGATGGCGCAGAAGACGGTGGTGCAGGCGCCGCCGGGCACCATCCGGGCGAAGTCGTCCAGTGCGGACAGCACCTCGGCGGGGCTCTTGGCCTGCAGGAGCAGGGCGCGCGACGCGCTGCGCAGCTGCCCCATCACGGTGGCGGCGGGCAGGCCCCGCCCCACCACGTCGCCCACCACGACGCCGACGAGGTCGCCGGGAAGCTGGACCACGTCGTACCAGTCGCCGCCCACCTCGAGCGGCGCCACCGCCGGCTGGTAGCGGGTCGCGAACCCGGCCGGCAGGTCGACCGGGCCGAGCATCGCCCGCTGCATGGCCAGGGCCACCGTCCGCTGCGTCTCGAAGGCCCGCGCGCGGACCAGCGCCTGGGCCAGCGCCGCGCAGAGCTGTCGTACGAGCGGGAGGTCCACCGTCTGCACCGACCGGGGCGGGTCCAGCTCCAGCCATACCCCGCCGGGTGCCCCGCCCGGCTCGACGCGTGCCCCGAGCGCGGTCACCCGGCCCGCGTCGTCGACGACCAGCTGCGGCTCGCCCTCGGTGGGCAGCCCGTCGAGCGCCCGCTGCACCTGCCCGGTCAGCGTCAGGCCCTGGCTCACCGCCAACGGCGTGCCGGCGGCGTCGGCGCAGACGGCCAGGCCGCGGGCGCCGTCCAGCAGGGTGCACAGCTCGGACAGGCCGGCGTCGAGCACCTCGGCCACGTCGGTGGCGCGGGCGAGCCGGCCGGAGAGCGCGGCCAGGGCGGACTGCCGGGCGGCGGCACGGACGTCGGCGGTCACGTCGCGCAGGGTGGCGACCCAGAGGCGGCGGCCGGTCCGCGGCTCCCGCAGCGAGTTGTAGACCGCCTCGGCCCAGATCCGGTGCCCGTCGGCGTGCCGCAGCGGCAGGGTGACCCGGCCCCGGCCGGAGCCCCGCGCGGTGCGCAGCACGTCGATCAGCAGGCGCCGGTCGGCGGGCGCGGCGTCGGCCTCCGGCCACCACGGGTGCGGCGGCGCGACCGGCGCCGCCAGCGGGGCGGTGCCGACCAGGCGGCAGAACGCCTCGTTCGCCTCGACCAGCGCGCCGTCGGCGTCGACCACGGCGAACGCGTCCTGCAACGACTCGATCAGGGCCGCCCGCCAGGTCGCCTCCTCGTTGCGCAACCGGGACAGCTCCAGGTGCGCGCCCACCCGGGCCAGCAGTTCCTCCGAGGAGAAGGGCTTGGCCAGGTAGTCGTCGGCTCCGGTCCGCAACCCCTCCACCGCGGCCTCCCCGCCGGCGCGCGCGGAGAGCACGATGATCGGCAGCCCGGCGGTACGCCGGTCGGCGCGCAGCGCCCGGACCAGCCCGAAGCCGTCCAGGCGGGGCATCATCACGTCGGTCAGCACCAGATCGGGCACCCGCTCGGCGATCCGGTCGAGCGCCTCCCGGCCGTCGGCCGCGACGACCACCCGGTGGTGGGGTGCGAGCAGGCTCGCGAGGAACGCGCGCAGGTCGGCGTTGTCGTCCACCACCAGCACCGTCGCGGCGTCCCGGGCCTCGTCGTCGGTCGCGTCCGCCTGGGCGGGCGCGGCCTCCGGCAGCCAGTGCAGGGCCTCGGCGACGTACGTCTCGTGGGCCCGCTCGCGGGGAGTGGCCGTGGCGGTGGGCCGGCCGTAGGGCAGGCGGACGGTGAACGTCGAGCCCTCGCCCTCGACCGAGCGCACGCTGACCTCGCCGCCGTGCAGGTGGACCATCTCCTGCACCAGCGCCAACCCGATGCCGGTGCCCTCGTGCGACCGGCCGCCGGCGCCGCGTACGCGGTGGAAGCGGTGGAACAGCAGCGGCTGCTGGTCGGCGGGGACGCCGACGCCGGTGTCGTCGACGGTCAGCGTGACGTGCGCGTCGTCGCCCCGCAGCCGCAGCCGCACCGCGCCGGCCAGGGTGTACTTCAGGGCGTTGGAGAGCAGGTTGACGACCACCTTCTCCCACATGTCGCGGTCCACGTACGCGGTGCGCGGCAGTGCCTCGACGTCGACGCGGTAGGTCAGCTCGGCCTGGCGCATCGCGTACGCGAACGACTCGGCGACCCCGGCGGTGAGCGCCGGCAGGTCGGTCTCCACCCGGTCGGGGTCCAGCCGGCCGCCCTCGAGGCGGGCGAAGTCGAGCATGTCGTCGACCAGCTTGCGCAGCCGGCCGGTGTTGCGGTGCACCAGCTCCAGGCGTTCGCGCTGGCCTGCGGGGAGCGGCTCGCGCCGGTCGGTGAGGCTCTCCCGGACCGGTCCGGCGATCAGCGTCAGCGGGGTGCGCAGCTCGTGGCTGACGTCGGTGAAGAACTCCGTCTTCGCCGCGTCCAGCTCGGCCAGCGCGGCGGCGCGACGCCGCTGTGCCTCGTACGCCAGCACGTCGCCCAGCGCCGTCGAGACCCGGTTGGCCACCAGGTCGAGGAAGCCCCGGTACGCCTCGTCCAGCTCGCGGAAGGGGCTGATGCCGACGACCAGCACGCCGGCCGGGTGGGTCTGTCCGGTGGCCAGCAGGGGCAGCACCACCACGTCGTCCACCGGCACGCCGACGACCGCCCCGGCCCCGGCGCGGGGGTCGCCGGGCAGGGCCACTCCCCGGACCCGCGCGGGGCGGCCGGTGCGCGCCACCTCGCCGATCTGCGGCAGCCACCCGGGACCCGCGGCGGCGTCGTCCTCGGTCACGCCGACCGAGGCGGCCAGGACCAGGTCGTCCGCGTCGGACCCTCGGCTGCCGTCCGGCCCGAAGCCGGTGAGGTAGCTGCCGTCGTCCGGCGTCACGCCCCCGGGACGTAGGTAGATCATCGCGGCGGGCAGGTCGGCCGGGCTGCCGGTGAGGACCCGGACCGCCGCCCGGACGGCGTCGCGGGTGGTGTCCGCCGCCGCGATCGAGATCGAGCCCAGCTCGCGCAGCGTCTCCAGCCGCCGGTCACCGAGCACCCGGGCCGTGACGTCCGTGGTGGCCACGAAGACGCCGGGGACCCGGCCGTGCCCGGCGCGTACGGGGCTGTAGGAGAAGGTCCAGTACGTCTCCTCGAGGTAGCCATGCCGGTTGAGCAGGAGCAGTTGGTTCTGCGCGTAGGTGGCGCCGCGGCCGGCGAGCACGTGGTCGGTGAGCGGGCCCAGTTCGTCCCAGACCTCCGCCCAGCACCGCGCGCCCGGCTGACCGATCGCGGCTGGGTACTTGTCGCCGAGCACCGGGGTGTACGCGTGGTTGAAGATCTGCACCAGCTCGGTGCCCCACCACAGCAGCATCGGGATCTTCGACGGCAACACCGTGCGCACCGCCGCGCACAGCTCCGGCGGCCAGGTCTCCACCGGGCCCAGGGCGGTGGCGGCCCAGTCGGTGGCCCGGTGCGCGGCGCTGGTCGGGTCGTCGCCGGCGAAGAGGTCGTCGACGGCCGCCTCGGCGCCCGCCGGTCCGACGCGCTGCTTCGAATCCACGTCCCGGCCCCCTGTCCCCGCGCTGGTCCCCGGGTCGCAAGCAGCCGCCGTGCCCTGCCCCTCATCGTCCCGCCGGGGTCACTTTCCCCAACCGGCCACGCCCGAACCGTCCATCGACGTGACCCGACCCGCACCCCGACCCGCACTCCGACCCGCACTCCGACCGGCGGCCCGCCGTGCGACTCCCCGCCCGATCCCCGGCCGTCCCCGCCACTCCCCGCCGTCGCCCCGCCACCCCCCGCCGTCGCCCCCGCCACCCCCCGACGTCGCCCCCGTCGCCCGACGTCGCCCCGCCCGCCTCATCGTCGATCATGCAGTCGTGGTGCCCCACGAATGCCGCACAGCACCCACATCGCCCACCAGAACTGCATGATCGACGGCAGCGGCAGCGGGGGCGGGGTCAGGTGGTCAGCCAGGTGGTGGCGCGGGTGCGGATGGGGGCAGGGATCTCGTGGGCGCCGGGGAACTCGTCGTAGGTGACGTCGTAGCCGAGCGAGCGCAGGCGGGGGACCAGGCGACGGCTGCACACGTCCACCGGCAGGACGGGGTCCCGCGTGCCGTGCGAGACGTAGACCCGGGGCCGGCCGTGGGTCACCAGCGGCGCGGCGAAGCCGGGGGAGAAGGCCAGCACCGCGTCGACCAGGTCGCCGTTGGTCAGGCCGAGGGAGAGGGCGTACGAGGCGCCGTCGGAGAACCCGCCGAACGCCACCCGGGCCACGGGGTAGCCGGCGAAGGTGGTGGCCAGCAGGTCGTCGATGCGCCGTACGTCCGTCCCGAAGCCCTCGCCGCCGATCAGGTCCCAACTGCTCGCCACCGCCTGCGGGGCGACCAGCAGCAGCCGGTGCGCGTCGGCGACCGGCAGCAGCAGGTCCAGCCCCTGCCGGGCCGAGCCGCCGGCCCCGTGCAGGAGCAGCACCAGCCGGTACGGCGGCCCGTCGACCGGCTCCGGGGCGTACACCATCGCCGGCGCGGCACCCCGCGGGTCGGTCAGCGACGCCAGCCCGGCGGCGGCCAGGGCGGTCGGCGGCGCCGGACGCGCGGCGAGTCGGCCGTGCCGGGCGTTCTCCGCCGGCTGCCGGTGCGGCGGCGCGGGCTCGGTCACCGGATCACCGCTCCTCGTCCTGGGCGGGCATGCGCCGGCGGTTACCCGCCAACCCGACCCGCAATCCCACCGACGCGATCCGCCACGCGCGTGATCAGCGAGGCCCCGCGGCCCGCCACCCGGCTCGCCACGGCGCGGTCGGCGAGCGGCGCGGCCTGCCACCGGGCGGTCGGCGAGGGGCGCGGTCGTCCACCGGCGGGTCCCGCCGGCGCGGCTGCGGCCGGGCCGGCTCATCCGCTCACGCGGCGGACCAGCCGGGACGGGAACATCGTCGCCGGCGGCACCGGTCGCCTGTCCAGCACGGCCGTCGCCGCCGCCGTGGCGATCTGCGTCACCGGATGCGTCGCCGTGGTCAGCGCGGGGGTGGTCATCGCGGCGAGCGGGATGTCGTCGAAGCCGGTGACCGCGACGTCCCCGGGCACCTGGACGCCGTCGCCGCGCAGCAGGTCGATCACCCCGAGCGCGGTCGCGTCGCTGCTGCCGACGATCGCGTCCGTGTCCGGCCAGCGCTCCAGCACCTCCCGGGCCGCCGCCCGGCCGCGGTCCGCGCTGAAATCGCCCGGCACCAGCCGCTCCGGCAGGGCGGCGTCGCGCACGATCCGCCGGTACGCGCCGACCGACCGGCCGGCGCAGGACAGCCAGCGAGGCCCGGTCACCATGGCGATGCGGCGGCGCCCGGTGGCGTACAGGTGCCGGACCACGGCCTCGGTGCCGCCGCCGTTGTCCACGTCGAAGGCGGGAACGAGGGCGGAGCCGATGCCGATCGAGGCCACCCGACCGCGCAGCCTCGCCGGGATCGCGTCCAGCACCCCCTCGGTGGTGTTGATCAGGACGACCCCGCCGACGCTGCGGTCCGCGGCCAGCCGGCGCACCTCGCCCGGCGACCGGGTGGGCAGCCAGTGCAGCGCCACCCCGAGCCCGTGTGGCGCGCAGACCCGGGCGCACGCGCCGAGCACCCGGTGGACGTACGGGTCGTCGAGGACCGTCGCGGCGGTGCCGGTCACCGCCACCACCAGCCGGAACCCGGTGCCCTGGACGAGCGCGCGGGCGGCCGGGTTCGGCGCGTAGCCGAGCCGGTCGGCGGCGACGTTCACCCGCTCGCGGGCGGCGGGGGAGGCGTAGCCGGTGCCGGCGAGCACCCGCGAGGCGGTGGCCCGGGAGACGCCCGCCGCCAGGGCGACGTCCTCCAGGGTCGGTGGTCGGTGTGTCGTCGCCATTCCGGTCCTCCCCGTCGTCGGCCGTCGCGGAGTGGACGGTCGACCGAATCATCCCCCTCCGGCGTGCTGACGGTAAGGGGTGGGACCGGGTTGTCCTGAGAGCGCTCTCAGGTGTGGGATCGGGCGGTAGACCACCCGAGGCGAGAGGACCGCCACCGTGAGCCGCACCGTCGCCCCGCCCGCCGCGCCGCGCCCGGTCGTGCCCCGGGCGGTGCTGGCCGCCCGTACCGGCGTGGCCGTGGTCTTCGCGCTCAACGGCCTGGCCGTGGCCACCTGGTTCTCCCGGGTGCCCGCCGCCCGGGACGCGCTCGGGCTCAGCGCGGGTCGGCTCGGGCTGCTGCTGCTGGCCATGTCCGTCGGCGCGCTGCTCGCGATGCCCACCGCCGGCCTGGTGGCCCAGCGGCTCGGGGCGGCCCGCACGGTCGCGCTCTCCACCCTGCTCCTCGCGGCCGGGCTGACGGTGACCGGGGTCGCCGCCGTGGCCGGCTCCCTGGCCGGGGTCGCGGTGGGGCTGTGCGCCGTCGGCTACGGCTCCGGCCTCTGCGACGTGGCGATGAACGTCGAGGGCGCGGCGGTCGAGCGGCGGCTGGGGCGCACGGTCATGCCCCGCTTCCACGCGGCGTGGAGCCTCGGGTCCGTGGCCGGGGCCGGGCTCGGCGCCGGGGCGGCCCGCCTTGGCGTGCCGGTCGCCGCGCACCTCGCCGCGCTGGCCGCGGTGGTGCTGCTCGGCACGCTGCTGGCCGTCCGGTCGTTCCTGCCGGTGGCCGAGAGCGGCACCGCCTCCGCGTCGGCCGCTCCGGCCGAGCGCCGCCGTGAACTGCTCGCCGCCTGGCGGGAGCCCCGCACCCTGCTCGTCGGCCTGCTGGTGCTGGTGTCGGCGTTCGCCGAGGGCAGCGCCAGCGACTGGCTGGCGGTCGCCTTCATCGACGGCCACGGCCTCAGTGAGGCGGCCGGGGCCGCGGTCTTCGGCGTCTTCGTCGTCGGCATGACCCTGGGCCGCACGGCAGGCACCGTCGCGCTGGACCGGTGGGGCCGGGTGCCCGTCCTGTCCACCACGATCCTGCTCGCCACGCTCGGCGCGGGCGTCGCGGTACTCGCCGACTCCGGGCCGGTGGCGATCGCCGGCGTCGCGCTCTGGGGGCTCGGCGCGTCGCTGGGCTTCCCGGTGGGGATGAGCGCGGCTGCCGACGACGAGCGGCGGGCGCCGGCCCGGGTCAGCGTGGTCGCCGTGATCGGCTACACGGCGTTCCTCGCCGGCCCCCCGCTGCTCGGCCTGCTCGGCGACCGGGTCGGCACCCTGCGGGCCCTGCTCGTGGTGCCACTGTTGCTGCTGCCCACCCTCGCCCTGGTGCCGGCCACCCGCCCGCCGGCCCGCTGAGCGGTCACCCGGCCCGTCGCCCCGCCGGGAGCGGGCCCGCGCGGCGACGACCGGCCGCGCGGCGACGACCGGCCGCGCGGCGACGACCGGCCGCGCGGCGACGACCGGCCGCGCGGCGACGACCGGCCGCGCGGCGACGAGCGGCGCGCGCAGGGGGCTCCCAGGCGCGGCGCAGGGGATTGCCAGGTGGCGGTGCTGCACTTGGGGAGACGCCGAGGAGAGGAGCCGGGCATGGGCTGGTTCAACCGGCGGCCGCGCGCCGCCGACGCGACCCCGACGAAGCTCGACCGCGAGGCGACCCGGGAGGACCTGGCCGCGCTGGAGGCGTTCGTGGCCAGCCGCCGGGGCGTGGAGTTCTATCTGGAACCGGAGACCACGGCGACCGACACCACCGTGGTCGCCATCGCCCACGACGGCGAGTGGATCCGCCGTCGCACCGGCTCGCCGCGCGCCGCCGGCTCCATCGCCCGCAAGCACGCGGTGCCGCTGTACGAGGCTGCCCGCACCGGCTACCCGGAGCGGATGCGGGCGTGGAACCGGGCCCACCCGGAGCGCCACGCCCGCTGAACCGCCCGCTGGACCGCCAGCGGAACCGCCCGTTCAGCCGGCGACGGCCCGGGCCAGGGCGAAGCCGACGGTGGCGGCGCCGAGGCCGGCGGCCACGCTGGACAGCACGTTGACCAGCGCGAGAAACCGCCGGCCCCGGCGCGCCAGCCGCAGCGTCTCGTACCCGAACGTGGAGTACGTGGTCAGCGCGCCGCAGAAGCCGGTGCCGAGCAGGGCGCCGGCGGTCGGGCCGACGGGCAGCCCGGCCAGGAGACCGAGCAGCAGCGACCCGGTCACGTTGACGGTCAGCGTGCCCCACGGGTAGGCGCTGCCGAGCCGGGCCTGCACCGCCCGGTCGGTCAGGTAGCGCAGGGGCGCGCCGACGGCCGCGCCGAGCGCGATCAGCAGGACGGTCACCGGCCGGCCCCGCGCTGCCGCCGGCCGTGGCGCGCGGCGTCGAGCAGCCGGCCGGCAACGGCGTCGCCGAGCCAGACCGCGGCCAGCGCCCCGAGCAGGGTGGCGGCCAGGTAGCCCAGGGCGACCTCCGGGGCGCCGGCGTCGAGCGCCAGGCGGACGTCCACGGCGTACGTGGCGAAGGTGGTGTAGCCGCCGAGGACGCCCACGCCGAGGAACGGGCGCAGCAGCGGTCGGCGGCCACCGGAGCGCTCCAGCGCCGCCATCAGGACGCCGATCAGCAGGCATCCGGTCAGGTTGACGGCGAAGGTCGCCCACGGGAAGCCCGTCGGGCCGTGCGGGACGGCGTGCTGGAGGCCGGCCCTGGCCAGGGCGCCGAGCGCGCCGCCGGCCGCGACGGACCCGAGCACCGCGCCGGGGCGGGTGGCCAGCTCGCCCCGGTCGGCGGGTACGCGCAGGTCGACGTCGGGGTCGACCCGCGGATCCGGCCCGGTCACCTCGCCCTCCCCGCCGGTGCCACGGGTGTGACCTCGGCGCGCCCGCCAGCCTAGCGTCCGGCGCGGCGGTCGTCGGGGCGTCGTCCCGGGCGCGTCAGCGCAGGACTGCGGCGGTCGGGGCCGCCCCGCCCGGTCCCACCACTGCGACCAGGACAGCGCGGCGCGACCCGGACCCGGAGGGCCCGTGCCGGGTGCGTTGGTCCCGGGCACGCGGGCCGGCGTACGGTACCGGGACCGGCGGTCGAGGGGGCCGCCCCGGGCGGGCGTGGAGCGGTCGATGGGCGGGACGGGGCGATCGTCGAGCGACGGCGGGACGGCTGAGGTGGCCGGGCGCGACGCCGCGTACGCCATGTTCGCCGCCGACGTCGCCAGCCGGGGGCTCGGCATCGAGTTGGTCGAGGCCGCCGGCGGCGCGGCGGTGGCCCGGATGCGGGTGACCGGCGCGATGGTCAACGGCCACGCCATCGCCCACGGCGGGTTCGTGTTCCTGCTCGCCGACACCGCCTTCGCGCTGGCCTGCAACAGCCACGGCCCGGCCACCGTCGCCGCCGGCGGCGAGATCAGCTTCGTGCGTCCCGCCCACGAGGGTGACCTGCTGACGGCGCACGCCACCGAGCGCACCCGGTACGGCCGCAGCGGCATCTACGACGTCACCGTCACCCGGGACGACGGCGCGGTGGTGGCCGAGTTCCGGGGCCGCAGTCGCACCCTGCCCCCGACCGCCGGCTGACCCCGCCGCCGTCCGGGCCGCTTCGTCCGGTGCCCCCACGACGGGCTCGGGCGCGGCTAGCATCGGCGCGGTGCGAGTACTGGTGGTCTCCGCGCCGTTGATCGGGCACGTCGCTCCGCTGCTGCCGCTGGCCGCCGCACTGCGCGACGCCGGGCACGAGGTGCTCGTCGCCACCGCCGCCGACGGGCTGCGGGCGGTGCGCCCCGGGCTGCCGGCGCGCGACGTCGCGCCCGCGTTCGACTTCGGCCGCATCGCCCGCCGCGTGCTGCTGCGCCACCCGCTGACCGCGCGGGCAGAACTGGCCGGCACCGCCGGCACCCGGGGCGCCGGGCTGCTCTTCGGCGCCGTCAACGACCAGCTCGCCGACGGGGTGGTCGCCCTCGCCGGGCAGTGGCGGCCCGACCTGGTGGTCCACGAGCCGTTCGCGGTGGCCGGCGCCCTCGCCGCCGCGACGCTCGGCGTGCCCGCCGTACGCCAGGAGAACGCCCTCTTCGACGGCCGCGAGCTGGCCCGGGCGACCCTGGCGCGGCTGGGGCCGGCGCTGCGCCGGCACGGCCTGACCGAGCTGCCGCCGCCGGCCGCCGCGATCGCCGTCGCCCCGCCCAGCGTGCTGCGTCAGGACGGCTGGCCGATGCGCTACGCCACCGAGGCGGGCGGCGAGTTGCCGGACTGGCTGCGCGAGCCGGGGGAGCGGCCACGGGTGCTGGTCAGCCGCAGCACCGTCGCCGGCCCCGGCAGCGCCGGACCGATGCCGGCCGTGGTCGCCGTCGCCGACCGGGTCGACGCCGAGTTCGTGCTGGTCCGCCCGGAGGCGCGGCTGGCCCGCCGGGCGCTGCCCGGCAACGTGCGTACGGTCGACTGGATCCCGGTCCCCGCGGCCCTGCCGGCGAGCGCGGCGCTGGTCCACCACGGCGGCGCGGGCAGCGTCCTGAGCGGGCTGATCGCCGGGGTGCCGCAGCTGGCCACCGTCGGGGCGGGCGACCGGCGGCACAACGCCGAGCTGGTGGCCGCGCGCGGGGCCGGCATCGCCGCCCGCACCCGCGACATCACCGCCGACACCCTGACCCGGCTCGTCACCGACACCGCGCTGCGCGACGCGGCGCGGCAGGTCAGCGCCGAGATCGCCGCGATGCCGGCGCCGGGCGAGCTGGTGCGGCGCCTGGAATCGCTGGGCTGACCCGGCGCCGGCGTCGGCGGCGGGTCAGCGCGGCGGCCCGGCCCTGTCGCATTCGTCAGACAGAATGTCCCGATGGGACACGTCGTGCTGTTTCATTCCGCCTACGGGCTGCGACCCGCCGTGTTGGTGGCCGCCGACCGGCTGCGCGCCGCCGGCCACCACGTCGTCACCCCCGACCTCTACGGCGCGCCGGCCGTCGACACGATCGAGGCGGGCTTCGCCCTGCTCGAGGAGGTGGGCGAGGTGGCCGTGATGGGCCGGGCCAGGGCGGCGCTGCACGAGGCGCCGCCCGACGCGGTGCTGGCGGGGTTCTCCATGGGGGCCGCGGTGGCCGGCGCGCTGCTGGCCGAGCGCCCCACCGCCGCCGCGCTGCTGCTGTTGCACGGCGCCGGCGGTGTGCCGGAGGCGGTCCGACCGGGCCTGCCGGTGCAGCTGCACATGGCCGACCCGGACGAATACCCCCCGGAGCCCGAGCTCGGCCGGTGGCAGCGGGCGATCACCGGCGCGGGCGCGGAGCTGAGCGTCCACCGCTATCCCGGCGTCGGCCACCTCTACACCGATCCCGACCTGCCCGACCACGACCCGGCGGCCGCCAGTCGGACGTGGGAGCGGGCGGTCGCCTTCCTCGACGGTCGCTGACGCGCCACCACGCCGCGCGGGCGGGGCGCCCGCGGTCAGCGGAGGCGGGCCAGGTCCTCGGGGGTGAGCCGGATCGCCCCGGCCGCCACGTTCTGCGCCAGGTGCGCCGGGTCGCCGTTCGACGGGGCGGCCGGCACCCTTGCCAGCCCGCTCACGCCGCGATCGGCGTGCCGCGCGGCAGGACCCATCTCGGCCGCTGCCCGCGCCCCTGCCGCCGCGCCGACCCGCCCGCCCCGAGGGCTGACGTCGGACCTTGGCCGGTCGAGCGGTCGAGGGCGGCCGTCGGATCGGGGTCGGCCGAGGGGACGCGACCGCGGGCGGCGGTCCATCCGCGCAGTTCCACCACCCGGCCGTCCCCGACACGTTCCGAGGGGACGGCGACCAGCGGACCGGGCACGGGACGCGCCCCCGGCACCACCGCGACCCGGGGCACGTCGGCGACTCGGGGCAGGGTCGCGACCTGGGGCGAGGTCACGACCTGAGGCGTGGTGGCGGGCCGGGGCGTGGCGGAGAAACGGGGCGCGGCGGCGGGCCGGCGCAGTGGTGCCGGGTGCGACCCGCGGGCGTTCCGGGCCGCCGGGCGGTCGGCGTCGACGCGCGCCGGCCGCACGTCGGCGGTGGGGGCGTGCACGACGACGGGCACCGACGGGGCGTCCGACTCCGCCGGCCGCCCGGCCCGGCGGGCGAACGCGGCCCGCGCCGCCCTCGGCAGCCGGGCGTACGCGACCTCGCGGACCACCGCGTCGGCGACGGCGTACCGGCCGTCGGGGCGGGTGACCAGCAGACCCGTCGCGGCCAGGGCGCGCAGCACCGGGGCGGCCCGCCCGGGGGCCCAGTCGAGCAGGCGCGCCACCGTCGCGGCGGTGATCCCCGCGCCGACGGTCGCGACGGCCATCAGCGCGGCCCGCCGCGCCCCGTCCAGGCGGTCCAGCCGGGCGTCGACCTCCCGGCGCACCGCCTCCGGCACGGACCGCGCCGCGTCCGGCGACGCCACGTACGCGACGGCCCGCCCCGGATTGCCGCCGACCAGCGGCAGCAGCCGAACGATCGCCGCCGTCGGCCGGTCCGCCCGGCCGAGCAGGTGGCGCAGCAGCCGTCCGGTCTCGACCGGGCGCAGCGGCGGCACCGCCAACCGGTGTTGCCGGTCCCGCGGGCAGGGCAGCACACCCGTCCCTTCCGGACGGTGCAGGGTCACCACCACCAGCGGCAGCGACCGCGCAGTGGCCGCCGCGAAGAGCCGGCGCAGGAAGCGGTGCAGCGGCGCGGTGCCCCGGTCGAGATCGTCCACCGCCACCATCACCGGCTGCCGGGCGGCGAGCCCCAGCAGCGCCTCCCGCGCCACCTCGGCGCCCCGCGCCGCGTCGCCGGAGCCGTCCGGCGTGCCCAGCAGCGCCTCCAGCGCGTACACCGCCTCGGACAGGCCGGCGGGCGGCACCAGGTCCGTGAGGGCGGCGGTGAGGCGTCGCCGTACCGTCGCGGGCGGCTCACCGGCGCGGAGGCCGGCGAGCCCGCGCACCAGGTCCGCGACGGGCGCCAGGGGCTCCGGGTACGGCGGGCAGTGCGCGACGCACCAGCGCACCGGCACCCCGTCCACGGTCCGTACCGCCCGGGTCAGCTCGTGCAGCAGTCGGCTGCGCCCGCTGCCGGCGGGACCGACCAGCGACAGCCAGCGCGGGTCGCGGCCCCGCACGGCCCGGACGATCAGGTCCCGGGCGGCGGCCAGTTCCCGTCGCCGCCCGACCAGTGGCCCCTCGTGCCGGGCCGGGGCCGGTCGGATGGTGCCGGTGGCGTGCCACACGTCGACCGGCAGCGCCTTGCCGGCCAGGGCCACCGGCGGTACGCGGCGTTGGTCGACCAGCCCCACGGTGGCGCGGTGGGTGGCCGCGCAGAGCGCCACCCCGCCCGGCGGGGCGTACTCCTGCAACCGCGCGGCGGTGGTGATCACCGCGCCGCTGGCCACGCCGTGCCCGCCGTCGCGCGCCGCGGCGAGGTCCACCAGCGCCTCACCGGTGGCCACCCCGGCGCGGACCCGGAGGTGCGGCGCGCCGGGCGGCGGTCGCCGGTCGAGGGCCCCCTGGATCTCCAGCGCCGCCCGCACCGCCCGGTACGCGTCGAACCCGTCGGACCGGCGGGCCCCGAACAGGGCCATCACCGCGTCGCCGACGTACTTCTCGACCACCCCGTGCCACCGGCGCAGCACCCCGCCCACGGTGTCGAAGTACGCCCGTTGCAGAATCCGCACGTCCTCGGGGTCGAGCCGGTCGACGAGCGCGGTCGACCCGACGATGTCGACGAACAGCACCGTGACGAGGCGTTTCTCCTCCGGTACCGGCCAGCCTGCCGAGGTGGACCGCTGCGAACCGGCGACGATGGTGGCCATGGGCATCGCACCCGCCTTCCCCACGGTGCTGACGACGCCTCGGACACTGTCACCGATGGGCCGACGGGGGATCTGCCGAACGACGTATGTCCACCCTGCGCAACCGTCGGTCGCGATCTCGACGCGAGGAGTACCGCAGGCGCGAAAGACCCGTAGAACGGTGCGGGGGCACTTGACTAGGCTGCGTGCCATGGCCAGCGACGTGGACACCGCACCACTCGTCGGCCGGGCCGACCTGGTGACGACCGTACGATCCGTGCTGCTCGACGACGTCACGCAGGGAAACACCGCCGCCGTCTTCCTCACCGGCGAGAGCGGCGTCGGCAAGACCCGGCTGCTGCGCGAGGTGGGCGCCCGGCTGCGCGACGCCGGGGCCCTGGTGCTCACCGGCTCCTGTCTGGACATCGGCGACGCGTCGCCCCTGCACCCGCTGCTCCAGGCGCTGCGCCGCCTCGACGCCGAACTGACCGGCGCCCAGGCCCGGACCTCCTCGGCGGTCCGTGACCTCCTGGGGGTGTTCGCCGAGGAGACCGCCGGCCCGGACGGCGCCGGGGCGCTGCTGGAGCGGGTCTCGCGGGGGCTGCACCTGATCGCCGAGGGGCGGCCGCTGGTGCTTGTCCTGGACGACCTCCAGTGGGTCGACCGCAGCACCCGCCAGCTGCTGCTCTACCTGCTGGCCGGGTTGGGCGACCTCCAGTTGTCGGTGCTCGCGGCGGTACGGGCGGAGTCGTTGCAGGGCGCGCACCCGCTGCGCCGGGTGCTCACCGAGCTGCGCCGGCTGCGTACGGTGCGGGTGCTCGACCTGGCCCCGCTGGACCGGGCCGGCACCGACCGGCTCGCCACCGCCGTGGTCGGCCGGGCGCTCACCCCGGAGGCGGCGGAGCTGGTGTGGCGGCGCAGCGGCGGCAACCCGTTCGTGGTGGAGGAGCTGGCCCGCGACCTGCGCGACGGCCGGGACGAGCTCTCCGACACGCTGCGCGAGATCTTCCTGGCCCGGGTGGACGCGCTGCCGCAGCACGCGCACGCCGTGGTGCACGCGGTGGCGGCCGGCGTCGAGCCGGTGGCGCACTGGCTGCTGGCCCGGGTGGTGCGGCTGCCCGAGGACGAGCTGATCGTGGCGGCCCGGGCGGCGGTCGCCCACCGGCTGCTGGTGAGCGCGGACGACGGCTACCGGCTGCGACACCGACTGGTCGCCGAGGTGCTGGAGCACGAGCTGCTGCCGGCCGAGCGGGCCGCCCTGCACCGCCGCTACGCCGAGGCGCTCACCGCGGCCCCGGCGGAGCTGCACCAGGCGCGCCTGGCGCACCACTGGCGGCTGGCCGGCGAGCCGGCGCGGGCGTTGCCGGCGGCGACGGCCGCGGCCCGGGAGGCCGAGCGGCTGCACGGCTGGGCCGAGGCGCACCGGCACTGGTCGGTCGCGTTGCAGCTGGCCGCCGCGCCGGGCGTCGCACCGCCGGACGTGGGCCGGGTCACGCTGCTCAGGCACGCCGCCGAGGCCGCCCACCACTGCGGCGAGCACGCCCGGGCGCTGACGCTGATCGAGGAACTGGCCGCCGCCGACCCCGACCCGTCGGCCTGCGCGCTGCGCATCCGCCGGGCCCGCTACCTGGCCGCCGCCGGCCGCTCGGCGCCGGCCGAGGCGGAGTACCGGCTGGCCCTGGAGGCCGCCGACTGCACGCCCCGGGAGCGGGCCACGGCCGCGGCACACCTGGCCGAGCTGCTGCTGCACCTCGGCCGGTACGCCGACGCGGGCCGGCGGGCCCGGGAGGCGCTGGAGCTGGCCGCCGAGGTGCCGGGCTCCACGTCGGAGGTGGTGCTGGCCAGCGCCGCGCTCGGCTTCTCGGAGGCGTACCTGGAGGACCCGGACGCCGGGCTGGCGGTGATGCGCCGCGCGCTGGAGACCGCCGAGCGCTCCGGCCGCCCGGAGGACGTGGCGTGCGCGTACCTGCACCTGGCGGAGCTGCTGACCGGCCCGCTCAACGTGCTGGAGGAGGGCGTCGTGGTGGCCCGCCGGGGCGCCGAGCGGATGGCCGAGCTCGGCCTGGGCCGCACGTACGAGACCCGGCTGCTGGCCATCGCCACCAACGGGCTGTTCCGCGTCGGGCAGTGGGCCGAGGCGGAGAAGGTCGTCGCGGCGGCGTTGCGGCACCGCCCCTCCGGCGCGGACGCGGTGGAGCTGCTGCTGGCGCGCTGCCGGCTGTCGGTGGGCTACGGCGACGTCGAGGCCGCCGACCGCGACCTGGACGCGGTGGCCACGATGCTCGCCGGCGGCGGGGCGCGGCACGTGATCCCGCTGCTCACCCTGCGGGCGGGGCTGGCCATGTGGCAGGGCCGGCACGACCTGGCCCGGCAGGCGGTGCAGCGCGGCCTGACCGAGAGCCGCTCCGACGACGTGGGCATCCTCGCCGCGCTGGTGTGGCACGGCCTGCGGGCCGAGGCCGAGGCGCACGCCGGCCGCGCCGTGGCCGTCGACCCGACGGCGGTGCGGCGGCTGCGGGAGGTGGCCGACCGGGTCGCCCGCAAGAGCGAGCACGCCGCCCGCCCGGTGCGCGACGTGGTGGACGGCTTCCTGGCGCTGTGCGCCGCCGAGGTGAGCCGCCTCGACAGCAGCGACCCGGAGCTGTGGGCCCGCTCGGTGGCGCAGTGGGACCGCCGTCACCACCCCTACCCGGCGGCCTACTCGCGGCTGCGGCAGGCCGAGGCGCTGCTGGCCCGGCGCAGCCGCAGCGCCACGGCGGCCAAGCTGCTGCGCCAGGCGTACGAGGTGGCACAGGGGCTCGGCGCGGTGCCGCTGACCTTGGAGATCCGTACCCTCGCCGGCCGGGCCCGGGTGTCGCTGGAGGAGCGTCCGGCCACCGGCGCTCCGGCCGCCGGGGTGGACGGCGACGAGCTGGCGGCGCTGACGGCCCGGGAGCGGGAGGTGCTCGCCGCCGTCGCCGAGGGGCTCACCAACCGGGAGATCGGCCAGCGGCTGTTCATCAGCGAGCGCACCATCGGCGTGCACGTCTCGCACATCTTCGACAAGCTCCAGGTCCGCACCCGGGTGCAGGCCAGCGCGATCTTCCTACGCAACCGGCCCGGCTGACGCGCGGCGCGGATACGTCGTTCTACTGATCCGGCCGGCCGTCGCCGACTGGCAGGCTGTGCTGCGTCGCCGACGGCACGGGGGTGCCGGGAACCACTGTGGAGGAGAGATGACGGAACCGGTGTGGGGGCCCGTGCATCGGGACATCGTCGATCTGCTCGCCGACCATCCGGCCGACGTGCCGGCGGTGGTCGACCACCTCACCAAGCTCCAGGACATGCTGGTCCGGCTGCCTCCGCTGGAGGCGAGCTGCCCGCTGGCCGACTTCAACCGGCTGTACCTGACGATCACCGAGAGCGTGCTGAACGGGCTCTACGACGACCGGTTCGCCGACCCGGTGTTCCTGTCCCGGCTCGACGTGGAGTTCGCGGCCCGCTACTTCGACGCGATGCGGCTGTGGACCGACTCCAGCCCGGGTACGCCGAAGGCCTGGGCCTGCCTGTTCCAGCGGATGCGCGGGCCGGACGCCCGCCCGCTGCCGTCGGCGGCCGCCGGGGTGAACGCGCACATCAACTTCGACCTGCCGTTCGCGCTGGTGACCACGTTCGACAGCCTGGAGTCGGAGCCGGTGGACGGCACCGACCAGCACCGCGACTACCTGGAGATCAACAACATCTTCGCGGACAAGATCCCCGGTCTGCGGCGCGGCTACCTGGAGCGGTGGCAGCTGCTCATCGACATGCTCAACGGCGACATCGACGACTGGTACCAGGGGGAACTGGTCGAGTACACCCGCGACGTCGCCTGGCGCAACGCGCAGAAGATCTGGCGGTGCCGGCACGACCCGGCCGCCCACGAGTGCGAGCGCGCGCGGCTGGACGACACCGCCGCGGCGCTCGGTCGGTTGCTGCTCTCGCCCCTCGGGGCGTTCCTGCAGTAGCCGTGACGGGGGGTCCCCGCGCTCCGCACCCGGCACCCGGCGGAGCGCGGGGACGCGTCCCCGCCGGACCAGGGCTCGTTCGTCGGGGGCGACGGGCCCGGGTCGGGGAACGGTCCGCGCGGCCCGGGGGGTCCGCGCGGCCCGGGACGGGACGAGGGGTTCGCGGGTCGGCCGGCCCGGGGGGTGTCGGCCGGCCCGCACCGGGTACGCCCGCGCCATGAGTCACCCGGCCCGTCGGCCCGCCGCCCGACCCCGTCCCCGGCCCGTCGCCCCGCCCCGTCCCGCCCGACCGGGCGACGCCCGACCCACCGCCCGGGGCGGCGCGCGATGACCGGCGAGGCGCACCGGTTCGCGTTCCGCTTCGACCCGGTCTTCCGGCCGGCGCTCGCGCTGGTGGGCGTCCGGCCGGCGACCGCCTGGGTCGGCGTCGACCGGGCCGAGCTGGTGGTCCGGTTCGGCCCGTGGCAGCTGCGCACCGCCCGGGACAACGTCGTCGGCGTCGCGCCCACCGGGCCGTACCGCTGGTGGCGGGGGATCGGCGTGCGCCTCTCGCTGGCCGACGCCGGCGTCACCTTCGCCAGCAGCACCGCCGCCGGGCTCTGCCTGCGCTTCGCCGAGCCGGTGCCCGCCCTGCTGCCCGGCGGGTGGCTGCGGCACCCCGGGGCGACGGTCACCGTGACCGATCCCGACGCCCTGGCCCGGGTGCTGACCGCCCGCGACGGCGACTGAGCCGTCCCGGCTTCACCGTTCGGGCGGGCGGCCGGCCGGCGACCGCCTACGGTCGGGTCAGGACGGCCGAGGGTGGGGAGGGGGCATGCGTGACGAGCACGGGCCGAGGTCGCGGCGCACGCGTGGTCGCCGGCCGCCGCCCGCCGGCCCGCCACGGGACCTGCGCGCCGCCCGGGACCCCACCCGGCCCGGCGACCGCGCCGGGCACCCGGTCGCCGTCCCCGAGGCGCAGGCCAGCCCCGCCCGGCCCGCCGCGCCGCTGAGCCCGCTGCGCCGGTGGCTGTTCGCGCACCAGGTGCAGCCGGTCGGCCCCGAGGCGGCGGAGGGGCAGGCCCGCTCGCGGCCGTGGTGGCAGGTCATGTGCCTCACCGGGGTGGACTACTTCTCCACCCTGTCGTACCTGCCCGGGATCGCGGCCGTGGCCGCCGGGGCGCTCTCCCCGCTGGCCACCCTGCTCATCGTCGCGCTGACGCTGTTCGGCATGCTGCCCATGTACCGCAGGGTGGCCCGGGAGAGCCCGCACGGGCAGGGCTCGGTGGCGATGCTGGAGCGGCTGCTGCCGTTCTGGCGCGGCAAGATCTTCGTGCTGGTCCTGCTCGGCTTCGTGGCCACCTCCTGGATCATCACGATCACCCTCTCCTCGGCCGACGCGACCGTGCACCTGCTGGAGAACCCGCACCTGCCCGAGAGCGTCGGCGGCACCGGCGTGGCCGTCGGCGTCACCGTCGTACTGCTGCTCGTCCTCGGCGGGGTGTTCCTGCTCGGCTTCCGGGAGGCGGTCGCGGTGGCCGTCCCGCTGGTCGCGGTCTTCCTGGTCCTGAACGCGCTGATCGTGGCGGACGGGCTGGCCGGGATCGCGGCGGACCCGCGACCGCTGTCGGACTGGACCGCCGCGCTGAGCGTCGGTGGTGGCCCCGGGGAGGTGGCGGTGACCGCCGTGCTGGCGTTCCCGCTGCTGGTGCTGGGGCTCTCCGGCTTCGAGACGGGGGTGAGCATGATGCCGCTGGTGGCGGGCGGGGGCGCGGACCGCGAGGCCCGGCTGGCGGCGCGGATCCGCAACACCCGCCGGCTGCTCACCACCGCCGCGCTGGTCATGTCGGTGTACCTGGTCTCCACCACCCTTGTGACCACCGTGCTGATCCCCGCCCGGGAGTTCGGGCCGGGCGGGGCCGCGAACGGCCGGGCGCTGGCGTACCTCGCCCACGAGCGCCTCGGGGAGGCGTTCGGCACCGTCTACGACGTCAGCAGCGTGCTGATCCTCTGGTTCGCCGGCGCCTCCGCGATGGCCGGCCTGATCAACATCGTGCCCCGCTACCTGCCCACCTACGGGATGGCGCCGGAGTGGGCCCGGGCCGTGCGGCCCGTCGTGATCGTCTACACCGTGGTCAGCGTCGCGATCACCCTGATCTTCCGGGCCGACGTCAACGACCAGGCCGGGGCGTACGCCACCGGCATCCTCGCGATGATGGTCTCCGCCGCCGTGGCGGTCACGATCTCCGCGGCCCGCCGCCGGGAACGCGTCGCGGCCGGCGGCTTCGCCGTGCTCACCCTGGTCCTGCTGTACGCCCTCGCCGAGAACGTCGTCGCGAAGCCGGACGGCATCGCCATCTCCGCGCTGTTCGTCTTCGGCATCGTGGTCGTCTCGCTGGTCTCGCGGGTGACCCGGACCACCGAGCTGCGTACGGACCGCATCGAGTTCGACGAGCCGGCCCGCCGGTTCATCGCCGAGTCGGTGGCGCACGACGGCCGGCTGCACCTCATCGCGCACAAGCGGGCGGGCGGCGCGGTCAAGGAGTACACGGTCAAGGAACGGGCGCAGCGGTCGATGAATCCCGTGCCCGGCGAGGGCGACATCCTCTTCCTGGAGATCGACGTGGTCGACCCGTCGGACTTCAGCCAGGTGCTGCGGGTGCGCGGCGTGGAGGTGGGTGGCTTCCGGGTGCTGCGGGCCGGCAGCCCGGCCGTCCCCAACGCCATCGCGGCGATCCTGCTGGCGCTGCGCGACGCCACCGGCGTACGCCCGCACGCCCACTTCGAGTGGTCGGAGGGGAACCCGCTCGCGCACCTGCTGCGCTACCTGATCCTCGGCCGCGGCGACACCCCGCCCGTCGTGCGGGAGATCATCCGCAAGTCCGAGCCGGACCCCGCCCGCCGGCCCGGTATCCACGTCGGCGGCTGACCGCGCGGCGCTCCTCGCCCCGGTCGAGGTGAATAGTTCGCTTATTCACGTTTGACGGACCTGCCCCGTTCTCGTCCGTATCGTGACCTCCGGTGGCTGTCGCGACGTCAGCCGCCCCGCGTCCCGTTCGACGCGGCCGTGTCACGCACGCACGAGAGGCAGGAAAGCCTGATGACGACGTATCAAGGGGGCCGGCGGGCGGCACCACTCAGGCGGCGGTCGAGGTGGTTCTTAGCCGGCGGCCTCGTGGCGGGCAGCCTGGTGGCGGGGGCGGCCGGGCTCACGGACGGCGCCGCCTTCGCCGCCGACCGGGACATGCCGACCGCCTCGCCGTCGCCGTCGCCGTCGCAATGGGCCGGCGACCACTCCGGTGGGCCCCGCGGCGACGCCGTCGAGGACCGTGACCAGGCGCGCGAGGAACGGCGCGGCGGGCAGCCGCACGACCGCCCCGGACGGCCGGGCCAGGGGAACCGCGCGGAGGTCGCGGTGCCGTGCGACTCGACGAAGCTGATCTCGGCGCTGGTCCGGGCCAACGCCGAGGGCGGCGCCGACCTGCGGCTGGCGTCGAAGTGCACGTACGAGCTGACCCACGCCTTCCAGCAGCCCGACGACTACGACGGCGGGATCCGCGACGCCCGGGAGGCCGCCGACAGCGCCGAGAACCCCGGCGACGCCGAGGCGCCCCCGCGCAACCCGCAGCACGACCGGGCCGGGCTGCCCGTCATCTACCACCCGATCTCCGTCCGGGGCGAGGGGGCCACCATCGTCCGGAACGGGCACGCCGAGGCGTTCCGGTTCTTCACCGTCCGCGACGGCGGGGAGCTGACGCTCTCCGACGTCGTGCTCCGCAACGGCCTCTCCGCCGCCGAGGGTGGCAGCATCCACGTCGTGCACGGCGCGTCCGCCGTGGTCGAGCGCACCACGATCGTCGACAGCACCTCCCTCTCGGCGGAGGGGGGCGGGGGCGGGATCTTCAACGACGGGCACCTGGTGGTCAGCGGGAGCACGTTCGTCGACAACCACGCCGCCGGCACCGCGGGCAAGGGCGGGGGCCTGCTCAACGGTGGCGTGCTGAGCCTGGAGAACTCGCAGTTCCGGGGCAACAGCGCCGTCGCGTACGGCGGCGGCTTCGCCAACTACCGGGGCGCGGCAGAGGTGCACTCGAGCACCTTCGCGCGCAACAACGCGGCGCAGGGCGGCGGCGTCGCCAGCTTCTCGGCCCGTACCCGGGTCGCCGACACGAAGGTGGTGGGCAACACCGCCCGGACCGGCGGCGGCATCGCCAACTCGGACGCGCTGATCTTCCTGCGCGGCCTGGAGGTGCGCGACAACACCGCCACGGGCAACGGCGGCGGCATCTCCACGTTCCAGGGCCTGGTCCCGCTCGACGACAGCGTCGTGTCGGGCAACACGGCGCGCGGCTCCGGCGGCGGCATCCACGCCCAGAAGTCGAACCTCCTGCTGCGCCGCAGCGAGATCGACCGCAACCACGCCGTCGGCGCGGCGTCGACGGGCGGCGGCGTCTTCGCGTCGCTGGGCCAGGTCTCCCTCTACGCCAGCCGGATCAGCGGCAACGTCGCCATCGTGAAGCCGGGCGGCCTCTTCGTCGACAAGGCCCGCGTCAAGGTCGACGACGAGACCGACATCATCGACAACGAGCCGACCAACTGCGAGGGCAGCCGGGTGCCGGTCGCGAACTGCTTCCGCTGACCCGTCGCGGGCCGTCCCGGCCGGGACGGCCCGCCCCACCCGGGGCGTGTCCGGCCCCGCCGGCGATCATCGCGATCGCGGCGGACGGCGCCGGACGCGCCCCGCGTGGCGGACGGCTCAGCCGAGGGCGCGCAGCCGGGCGGCGAGGTCGCCGGCGAAGAAGTCGAGGAAGCCGTCCGGGTCGGGGCCGGCGTTCTGCAGCACGACGTGGTCGTAGCCGGCCTCGACGTACGGGCGGACGGCCGCCACGTGCGCCTCCGGGTCCGGCCCGACGGAGAACAGCTCCCGGACGTGCCGCTCCTCGACGTACGCGCTGGCGGCGTCGAAGTTGACCGGGTTCGGCAGCTCGCTCATCACCTTCCAGCCGGTCACCATCCACCGGCTGGTCTCCAGTACCGCCCGTACGGCCTGCTGGTCGTCGGTGGCCCAGGCCATCGGCACCTCGGCGTAGCGGGGACCGTCGCCACCGGCCTGCCGGTAGTGCTCGACGATCGACGCCTTCGGCTCGGTGACGAACAGGCCGTCGCCGAGTTCCGCCGCCATCGTGGCCGAGGACCGGCCGCTCGCGGCGACCGCGATCACCGGTGGGGTCTCCGGCAGGTCGAAGATCCGGGCGTCCTCCAGGTGCAGGTGCTTGCCCTCGAATGAGTGGTAGCCGCCCTGCCAGAGCAGCCGGATGATCTCCAGCGCCTCGCGGAGCCGCTCGTGTCGGCCCCGTACGCTGGGAAAGCCCTGCCCCACGACGTGCTCGTTGAGCCGTTCCCCGGCCCCGACGCCGAGGGTGAACCGGCCGTCGGAGATCAGCGCCAGGGTCGCCGCGGCCTGCGCGATGATCGCCGGGTGGTACCGGACGGTCGGGCAGGTCACCCCGGTGGCGAGGCCGATCCGTTCGGTCTTCGCCGCGACCGCCCCGAGCACGCTCCAGGTGAACGACGAGTGCCCCTGCGTGTCGAGCCACGGGTGGAAGTGGTCGCTCATCTCGACGAAGTCGAAACCAGCCTCCTCGGCCCGGACGGCCTGGCGGATGATCTCCTGCGGTCCGTACCCCTCCGAGGCGAGCTTGTAGCCGATCCTCATGCCGGTGCTCCCGTCCCGTGCGGCGCTGGTGGCGCAAGGCCGGTTCCCATGGCGGGCGTCGACAAACGTCGGGCCGCACGGGCGCCGCCGGCACCGATGACCCAGCCTCCTAGGACGCCCTACGCGGTGTGGCCGGCGTCGGCAGGAGGGACGGAGCCGGGGAGCCGGCGTGGCGTACCCCGGACACGGCTCGGCCCGCGCCCCGGAGTGGGCGCGGGCCGGAGGAGTGCGTCCTACTTGGACGGCTGGGGCAGTTCGCAGTCGACCTTCGGGTTGGCCCCGATGTAGTTCAGCGGCCCGGCCACGATGGTCACCAGGATCGTGCCGGCCTCGGCGCAGTTCGTGTCGTCGCCGCTGTAGTAGCCGCGCTGCCCGGCGGCGACCGCGCCGATGATCAGCCAGATGACGACCAGGACTCCGAATATCGACGTGCCGCGCATCGCTGCCTCCGCAAAGGTGTGGTGGATCGAGGTGCTGGGCGTTGTACCCAATCGCGATGAACGGCTAACGGTGCCGCCGCCGAGGAACCTGCGCGGCGGACGGCCGACAGTGGGCGGACGGCCCCGAACGCCGACACCGCGGCGCCCCGTGGTCGGGGCGCCGCGATGTCGGCGACGGCGGATCAGTCGTGCGGCGGCACCCGATCCGTCCGGGTGCCGCCGTCCGGCACCGACGGGGGACGCGGCAGCCGGGGCGGGACCGGTCAGGCGTCCGCGCCGCCCACCGGGGTCGGCAGGGCGGCAGCCGCCTCCTGCGGGGCGCCGGCGAGCACCTTCGCCTGCTGCGGCCAGGTCGCCAGGCTCGGCGCGGCCCGCAGCCCGGCCGCCCGGATCGTCTCCCGCAGGGCGGCCTCGTCGAGCTCCGCCAACTGCCGGTACGTCCGGATGCCGGCCGCCTGCAACGCCGCGGCCATCTTCGGGCCCACGCCCTGGATCCGGCGGAAGTCGTCGGCGGCGTCGGAGTCGGTCGCGGCCGGGGCGTCCACCTCGCCGCGGGGCGCCGGCACGACCACCGGCACGGCCGGCGTCGACTCGGGCTCGTCGGGTGCGTCGGCGGCCGTGGCCGGCTCGACCGCGGTGGTGGCGGCCGTGGCGGGCTCGACCGGCGTGGGCTCGACCGTGTTGGCGGCGGCCGGGGCCGGCTCGACCGGCGCGGCGCGGGTCGGCTCCGGCTCAGCGGGTGCGTCGGCCGGCTCCGGCTCGACGGCGGAGGCGGCCACGGCAGCGGGCTCAGCAACGGGCTCGGCCGGGCCGGCTGCGGTGGGGACGGCTGCGGTTTCCGGCTCGGCCGGGGTCACGCTCGTCGGCGCCGAGGTGGCGGCGGCCGGGACGGGCTCCGCGTCGGCGGCGGGAAGGGCTTCCGTCGCGGCGGCCGGGACGGGCTCCGCGTCGGCGCTCGGGGCGGGCTCCTCCGCCGGGCGACGGTCGACGGGGCCGGTCACCTCGGCGGCCACCGGCAGCACGACCTCGTGCCCCGGCCGTACGTCGGTGGTGGTGCCGGACGGCACGGGGTCGGCGTCGGGCGCCGGCACCGGGTCGCCGGTCAGCGCCATGTCGGCCGGGTCGACGTCGTCGGCCCGGGACGCGTCGGCTGCGAGGACCGTGGCCCTCGGGGCGTCGGTGCTGCCCGGTTCGGCGTCGGTCGGGGCGTCGACTCCGGGCGTCGCGGGGACGCGGTCGGCGACCGCGTCCGGCGCGGGGTCCACGATCACCTCGGGGCGTGCTTCGTCCAGGGTGGCGACGGGCGGCGGGTCGACCACCACGGCGGTCATGCCGGCGACCGGGTCACCGTCCACCATGGGCGAGCCGTGGGTGGCGACCGCCGCGTCCCGCCGGCCGCGCCCGAACCAGCCGCCCGCCAGACCCACCAACAGAGCCACGATCAGTATCAGCCAGTGCCCGAAAGACCACGCCACGGCAAACCTCCCTATCGTTCACGTCCGGAAACCCGCGAGAAAAACTCGCCGCAGCTTCGCACACGCCCGACGGCGCCGACAGGCAGGACCGGGTGCCCGCCGTGGCGGCGGGACGGGTCGCGACGGGCGGTGTCCGCCGGGGCGACGGAGGGTCGCCGCGTCCGCGTCGGGGGCGGGCGGTGGGCGGTGGGCGGTGGGCGGGCAGGCGGGCAGGCGGGGACCCCGGCGCCCACTGGCGGCGCCGGGGTCCCGGTCGGACGGTCAGTCCTCCTCGCCCCGGTAGCTGTAGAAGTCGTCGACGAACCGGCGCGCCAGCCGGGGCACCCGGCTGGTGACGCCGAAGTAGCCCCGCGCGCCGAGCAGCGCGAGCCGGCCGACGACCGGCTTGTACATCCGGTCGTCCCCGCTGGTGCCGCTGCGGTTGAGCGAGTCGGCGACCCGGGCGAACCCGTACGGCACCATCGCGGCCTCGTAGTCGGCCACCGCCTGGAGCAGCGTCTTGTCTCCGGTGGCGGCCAGCCGCAGCTGGCGGCAGAGCAGGGCGGCGTCGCGCAGGGCCGTGTTGGCGCCCACCCCGCGTCCCGGCGTCATCGTGTGGATGGCGTCGCCGAGCAGGGTGACGGTGCTGCTCTTCCAGGGCGGCACCGGCTCGCTGGTGGACACCTTGATGGGCAGGGCGCTGCCCGGGTCGCTGCGGGCGAGCAGTTCGCGCAGGTGGGGGTGCCAGTTTCGGGTGAGTCGCAGGGCGAGCAGGACCAGGTCCTCGCCGCGCAGCTGCATGACGTCGGTCGGGAAGCGGCGGGCCGTGCTCCAGACCACCAGGTTGATGTTGTCGCGGGTGTTGTCGTGGCGTAGCCCCGGCCAGCCGCGCAGCAGCTCGGCGTCGGCGGGATCGACGCCGGGCTTGAGCGCGCCGTCGCGGTCCCACTTGAACTCCATCACGTGCAGCACGCCCATCATCCCGCCGGTGCCGAAGATCAGCGAGATGCCCTGTTCGATCCGCTCGGGCAGCAGCCCCCGGGTGTGCGGGGTCAGGGGGATGCGGGTGGCGATGTTGATGGTGCCGGCGTCGCGGGTGACCGCGTGCGGCAGGTACTGGCGGCGTACCGCCGAGTGCGTGCCGTCCGCGGCGACCAGCAGGTCGCCGGTGGCGGTGCTGCCGTCGGCGAAGTGCGCGGTCACGGTCCCGTCGTCGCGTTGGTCGTACCGGGTGAAGGCCTTGTCGAAGTGGACGACGTCCTCCATGCCCGTGAGCAGGACCTGGCGCAGGGTCATCCGGGCGACGGACCGTTCGGTGTTCACCGGGTCGCTGTCCGGCCGGAGCGTGAACGAGGCCGTGCGCCGCAGGCCCTGGGTGATGACGTTGAAGTAGCGGGGGGAACGGGCGCAGGTGGCGAGGTAGACGTCGAACAGGGCGGGCGGCAGGCACTCGCGCAGCGCGCGGCTGCCGGTCGGTCCGATGCCGACCCGGTAGCCGAGCAGCCCTTCGCCGCGGGTGCGGTACCGCTCGTAGACGGCGACGCTGATGCCGGCACGACGCAGGCCGTGCGCCAGGCACAGCCCGCCCGTGCCGGCCCCGATGATCAGAACGTGGGGTGGTCTGGACGACATGGCGACCGCCCCCGTTCAGCCGGCCGGGTGCGACGACGCCGCCGCGTCCGCGGCGTCCCACCGGTAGAAGCAGCCCGCGATCGCGTCGCGCGGCGAGCGCCAGGTCGGCAGGTACGGCGTGGTGTGCGCGGAGAGCCGTTCGTTGACCTGGCGGTAGAGCGGGTGGTTGCGGGCCTCGGCCAACGCGTCCGGGGCCACGTCGGCAGTCTCCATCAGGTGTACGCACAGGTCGTGCAGGCAGTACAGGGACCGGTGACGGACCCCGGTGAGGGCGGGTAGTTCGGTCGCGTCGGACTCGGCGAAGATCTGCGCCACCCGCCCCTCCGCGCCCGGGATGATCCTGCTGACGATCAGTAGACGGCTCATGGGACCCCTCTCGCCGGTGGCGCTCCGCGACCGTGTCGCAGACCACGGAATGTTGTGCGGCCACCGTGCCCCGGCGACTGTCACCTGTCCGTCACTCGCCCCGCCGCGCCGGTGACGCCGCCTCAGCGCGCGCGGGGCGCGATCCGGGTGGACGGCGGCCGGCGGGGCCCGGCCGGGGCGGTACGGGTGGCGTCGCGGATCGGCGCGAGGGTCTCGTCGAGCAGTGCGGTCATCGCCGCCGAGGGCTCCAGCCGGAGTTCCCGCAGCAGCAGGTCGCGGTAGACGTAGAAGGCGTGCACGGCCTCGAAGGCGTTGCCCTCGGCGAGGTGGATGCGGACCACCAGGCGGTGCGGCGTCTCGCGCAGGGGTTCGGCGGCCATCGCCTCCAACGCGGCTTCCAGCGCCGCGCCGTGGCGGCCCGCCGACAGGTGCTGACCGGCAAGTTCCTCCAGCATGTGCAGGCGCAGCTGGCGCAGCCGCTCCCGGTCGGCCAGCACCCAGTCGTCGTACCAGCCGGGGAGCAGGTCGTGGCGGCCGGCGGCGAGCGCGGCGGCGGCGCAGGGGTCGTCGCCGTCGCGTACCCGCGCGGCCGTGCCGACGAGCGCGTCGACGTCGACCCGGACGGCCGGGCCGAGGGCGACCGTGTCGCCGGAGGTGGTGATCGGGCAGCAGGGGTCCTGGCGCAGCCGCCACAGCGCGGTCCGCAGCGACGACAGCGCGCGGTCCTCGGGCGCGTCCGGCCAGAGCAGGCCGGCCAGGTTGCTGCGGGTGGCGCCGGGGCGCAACCCGATCAGCGCGATGACGCGTTGCAGGCCGCGCGGCACCACGACCGCGGCGTCGCCGTGCAGCAGCCGGAACCCGCCGAGCAGGTGCAGTGAGATCTCGGCGTCGGCACGGCAAACGGTGGTCGGCGTCGATCGATCAGCGGCCACGGCGGCACCCCCTGCGGAACGCTCGTCCCGACTCGTCTGCTGTCCCCGGCGCGGCTGCCCATGACCCCACTGTCGGATCGCTCCGCCGCGGCACGGCGTCGCACACCGCGGCCGCCGGGCTGACCGTGACGAAGATTATCAATAGTGGTCACTCTCGGTCAATGTCTTGTCCGGGATGGCGCTTGCCTGTCGGCGTCCACGAGAACCCTTCCGAACTGCGGAGAGTCCACACCGGATGATCGGTGCCGCACAGCGGGTACACAGCTGGCGTCAACGCAGCGTCACGGAAGCTGCGTCGCCGTCCGGCGGTCGCCGGTGACGCCGCCGTGACGCCCGGGGCCGGATCGTGTCGCCAGTCGTCCGGCTAGGCCGGTGCCGTCGTCACCGACGCCCGATGCCGTGGAGGGAGGCCCGTCCATGGACCGTTCGCTGATCGTCGCGAAGGTGGTGCCGAGCGCCGAGGCGCGCGTCGCCGAGATCTTCGCCGACTCCGACGCGACCGAACTGCCGCGCCTGGTCGGGGTCCGGCACCGGTCGCTCTACCGGCTCGGTGACCTGTACGTGCACCTGCTGGAGACGGAGTCGCCGGGCGGGGAGGCGGTCGAGGCGGCCCGGGGACACCCCGAGTTCGCCAGGGTGAGTGCCCGGCTGCAGCCGTACGTGTCGCCGTACCTGCCGACGTGGCGGGAGCCGCGCGACGCGATGGCCCGCTGCTTCTACCGCTTCGACGCCGCGCCCGTCGGGCGGTCGTCGTGACCGCCACCGCGCCCCGCGAGGGACAGCTCTGGTCCCGCTGCGGTGGCTGCGCCACCCTGCTCTACCGCAAGCGGCTGCGGCGCAACCTCGATGTCTGCCCCGAGTGCGGGGCGCACGCCCGGGTCGCCGCGCCCGAGCGGCTGCTCCAGATCGTCGACCCGGGGTCGTTCACCGCCCTGCCGGAGCGGCCGGCCGAGGTCGACCCGATCGGCTTCGTCGACCTGCTGCCGTACCCGCACCGGCTCACCGCGGCGCGGGCCGGCACCGGGCTGCCCGAGGCGGTCGTCTGCGGTACCGCCGCCGTCGGGCGGCAGCCGTGCGTGCTCGCCGTGATGGACTTCCGGTTCCTCGGGGGCAGCCTGGGTTGCGTCGTGGGGGAGCTGATCACCCTGGCGGCCGAGCGGGCCCTCGCCGACGAGGTCCCGCTGGTCCTCGTCACCGCCTCCGGTGGGGCGCGGATGCAGGAGGGCGCCCTGTCGCTGATGCAGATGGCCACGGTCAGCCAGGCGATCGCCGCGCTGCGGGAGGCCGGCCTGCTCACCGTCAGCGTGCTCACCGACCCGACGTACGGGGGCGTGGCCGCCTCGTTCGCCACCAACACCGACGTGGTGCTCGCCGAGAGCGGCGCACGGATGGGCTTCGCCGGCCCCCGGGTGATCCGGCAGGTCACCGGCCGGGACCTGCCGGAGGGCTTCCAGACCGCCGACTTCCTGCTGCGGCACGGCCAGGTCGACATGGTGGTGCCCCGGCACGCCCTGCGGGGCCGGCTGGTGGCGCTGCTCGCCGCCGCGCGGGCCGGGCGGCGGCCGGCGTCGCGTCCCGGCGTACCCCGGCAGGAGCCGTCGCCGCTGGTGGCGCGCCCGGCCGGCGGCGCCGCCGCGACGACGGCGCCGGGCCCGGGCGGCGACGCCTGGGAGACGGTACGGTTGGCCCGGCACCCGGGTCGTCCGACCACGCTGGACTACCTGGAGACGGCGTTCGACGGTTTCGTCGAGCTGCACGGCGACCGGCTCGGCGCGGACTGCCCGGCCGTGGTGGGCGGGCTGGCCCGGCTCGACGGGCGGCCTGTCATGGTCATCGGCCACCAGAAGGGGCACACCACCGCCGAGCTGGTCGGGCGCAACTTCGGCATGGCCAGTCCGGCGGGGCACCGCAAGGCGCTGCGGCTGATGCGTCTCGCCGCCCGCCTCGGCCTGCCGGTGGTCACCCTGGTCGACACCCCCGGGGCGGATCCCGGTGTGCGGGCCGAGGAACAGGGCCAGGCGGCGGCCATCGCGGAGAGCATCCTCGCCCTGACCGTGCTGCCCACCCCCGTCGTCGCCGTGATCACCGGCGAGGGCGGCAGCGGTGGTGCGCTGGCGCTCGCGGTGGCCGACCGGGTGCTCATGCTCCAGCACGCCGTCTACTCCGTGATCAGCCCCGAGGGCTGCGCGGCGATCCTCTGGCCGGACCGGGGCGCCGCGCCGCAGGCGGCCCGCGCGCTGCGGCTGACCGCCCCCGACCTGTGCCGGCTGGGGATCGTCGACGACCTCGTTCCCGAGCCGACCCCGGCCGCCCACCACGACCCGCAGGCCGCCGCGAGGGCGCTGCGCGAGGCGGTGCTGGCGCACCTGCTGCCGCTGCTCGACGTGCCGCCCGCGACGCTGGTCCGCCGCCGTCGGCAGCGCTTCCGGCGCTTCGGCGCCGCCCGCCTCGGCGCCCGGGCGGGTGCCCGGTGAGCGCCGGCGTGATCCGGGCCGCCGTGCCGCCGGCATCCGGCCCGGCGGCGGTCGTCGCGGTGCCGGCACCCGGCACCCGGACGGCCCCCGACGCCCACCCGACCCCGCAGGCGCACCCCGCGCCCGGCCCGCGTCCCACGCCCGACGCGGGCCGCTCGCCCGGCGCGGCGCGGTCGTCCGACGCGGCGCGGTCGCCCGACGTCGAGCGGGCCGTCGGCCCGGTGCCGGCACCTCCTTCGCAGCCGTCGACCGGCGTCGGGCGGGCGTCCGGCGTGGAGCCGGCGTCGGAGGTGGGGCCGCAGGTGGAGAGCGTGCTCGCCGGGCTGCGGCGGCACGCCCGGCACCTGGTGGCCGAGCTGCCCGGCCCGCTGCGGCGGATCAGGCTGCGCGGCGGCGACACGGTGCTGGAGGTGGAGTGGCACGCCGCCCCGGCCGGGACCGCCCCCGCCGCCACGGCGAGCCCGGCACCCCCGCCGACCGCCGCGCCGCCGCAGGGGTACGCCGTGCGGTCGCCCATCGTCGGCACGTTCTACCGCGCGCCGGAGCCGGGCGTCGCGCCCTTCGTCGCCGTCGGCGACCTGGTCCGTCCCGGGCAGGTCGTCGGCATCGTCGAGGCGATGAAGCTGATGAACGAGGTGACCGCCGACCGGGGTGGCCGGGTCGTCGAGGTCCTCGCCGCCGACGGCGACCCGGTCGAGTACGACCAGCCGCTGGTCGCGCTGGACCCGGCGTGAGAGGCAGGACGCGATGTTCGAGACGGTCCTGATCGCCAACCGGGGGGAGATCGCCCTGCGGGTGCTGCGCGCCTGCCGCGAGCTGGGCGTGCGTACGGCGGTGGTCTACTCCACCGCGGACGCCGACTCCGCCGCCGTGCGCCTGGCCGACGAGGCCGTGCGGATCGGGCCGGCCGCCAGCCGGCGCAGCTACCTCAACGCCGCCGCGATCGTGGAGGCGGCCCGGCAGGTGGGGGCGCAGGCGGTGCACCCCGGCTACGGGTTCCTCTCCGAGGACGCCGACTTCGCGGAGATCTGCGCCGACAACGGCCTGGTCTTCATCGGCCCGCCGCCGGAGGTGATGTCCGTGCTGGCCGACAAGTCCTCGGCGCGGGCGCTGATGCGCCGGGCCGGGCTGCCCCTGCCGCCGGGCAGCGTCGCGCCGGTGCCCACCGCCGCCGCGGCGGCGGAGGTGGCCGCCGAGGTCGGCTACCCGGTGATCGTCAAGGCGGCGGCCGGCGGCGGGGGCCGGGGCATGACGGTGGTCGCCACCCCGGCCGAACTGCCCCAGGCGTACGCGCGGACCCGGGCCGCCGCCCAGGCGGCCTTCGGCGACGACCGGGTGTACGTCGAGCGGTACCTGACCGGTGCCCGGCACGTCGAGGTGCAGCTGCTGTGCGACTCCCACGGCAACGGCGTGCACCTGGGCACCCGGGACTGTTCGGTGCAGCGCCGCCACCAGAAGCTGGTGGAGGAGGCGCCCGCCCCGGCGCTGTCGGCCGGCACCGGGGAGGCCATCGCGGAGTGCGCCCTGCGCGGCGCCCTGCACGCCGGCTTCACCGGCGCCGGCACCGTGGAGTTCCTCGTCGACCCCGACGAACGGTTCCACTTCCTGGAGATCAACTGCCGGATCCAGGTCGAGCACCCCGTTACCGAGATGATCACCGGGATCGACCTGGTACACGAGCAGCTGCACATCGCCTCGGGGGTGCCGCTGCGCTGGCGGCAGGAGGACGTCCGGTTCCACGGGGTCGCCATCGAGTGCCGGGTCAACGTGGAGGACCCGGACCGTGGCTTCGCGCCGACGCCCGGCCGGCTGGAGCGCTTCGTCCCGCCCGGCGGCCCGTTCACCCGGGTCGACACGCACGGCCACGCCGGCTACCTGTTCGGCCCGCACTACGACTCGCTGCTGGCCAAGGTGGCGGTCTGGGCGCCGGACCGGGAGCTCGCGCTCAACCGCCTGGAACGCGCGCTCGGCGAGTTCGACATCGCCGGCCCCGGGGTCCGCACCACCATCCCGTTCGTCCGGCGGGTGCTCGACGACGCCGGGTTCCGCAAGGGCCGCTACTCCACCGGCCTGGTCGAGCAGTTGCTCGCCGGCCCGCCCGACGCACACCACAGGAGGCTCCGATGACCGTCACCCATGGCCGTCCGCTGACCGCCGAGATCACCGACATCCTGGTGGCCAACTGCGGGCTGGACGCCGACGCCGCCGCCCGCGCCCCGGCCGCGTCCCTGGAGGAACTCGGCATGGACTCGCTGGCGCTGCTCGAACTCTCCGCCGTGGTCGCCGACCGGTGGCAGGTGCAGATCCCCGAACAGGCCGGGCAGCTCAGCATCGCGGGCGTCGCCGAGCTGGTCGCCCGCCACGCCGACCAGCCCGGGCACACCGAGAACAGCGTGCTCATCGCCGCGCCGCTGCCGCTGGTGTGGGACGTCACCAACGACGTCGCCAACTGGCCGCAGCTGTTCACCGAGTACGCCCGCGCGGACATCCTGCACCGCGACGGCGACACGGTGCGGTTCCGGCTCACCATGCACCCCGACGAGAACGGCACGGTGTGGAGCTGGGTCAGCGAACGTACCGCCGACCCGGTCACCCGGCAGGTCGACGCCCGGCGGGTGGAGACGGGGCCGTTCGAGTACATGCGCATCCACTGGCGCTACACCGAGGAGCCCGGCGGAACCCGGATGACCTGGGTGCAGGACTTCGCGATGAAGCCCACCGCGCCGGTGGACGACGCGGGCATGACCGACCGGATCAACGCCAACAGCGCGGTGCAGCTCGCCGTCATCAAGGAGAAGATCGAGCGGCTCGCCGGCGCCGACCGGGCGACGGGAGCCGGCGATGAGTGAGCGGACCCTGCGGCTGGTCGCCGCCGCCGACGTCGCGCCCGACGGCCGCCGCGGCGGCGAGTTGCGGGTGCTGCTCGGCCCCAAGACCGTCGGCAGCACCTCGGGTTTCATGGGGGTGGCGACGCTGCGCCCGGGGGAGCGGATCGCCGAGCACTACCACCCGTACAGCGAGGAGTTCCTCTACGTCGCCCGGGGCACGATCACCGTCGACCTGGACGACGAGCCGGTGCCGCTGGCCGCCGGAGAGGCGCTGTTCGTGCCGCGCAACGTCCGGCACCGGCTGCGCAACACCGGGGACGAGCCGGCCGAGGTGGTCTTCCACCTCGGGCCGCTGGCGCCCCGCCCCGAACTCGGTCACGTCGATACCGAGCTGGTCGAACAGCGAGGCGGATCGTGAGCGTGAGGAGTGAGCCGGGGTTGCGAGCCCCGCAGTCGCGAACCGAGGTGGCGCCGTGAGCGTGAGGAGTGAGCCGGGGTTGCGAGCCCCGCAGTCGCGAACCGAGGTGGCGCCGTGAGTGGGCGCCGCACGGTGGTGACCGGCGTCGGGGTGGTCGCCCCCGGCGGCGCCAGCCGGGACCGGTTCTGGAAGACCATCACCGAGGGGCGTACGGCGACCCGGCGGATCACCTTCTTCGACCCGTCGGCCTTCCGCTCCCAGATCGCCGCCGAGTGCGACTTCGACCCGGTCGCCGCCGGCCTCACCGGAGACGAGCTGCGGCGCGCCGACCGGTACGTGCAGTTCGCCCTCGCCTGCGCCGCCGAGGCCCTCGCCGACGCCGGCCTGGAGCTCACCGACGCCGAGCGGGACCGCACCGGCGTGGTGCTCGGCACCGCCGTCGGCGGCACCACCGCCCTGGAACAGGAGTACGTCACGGTCAGCGACACCGGCCGCCGGTGGCTGGTCGACGCCGGGCGCGGCGGCCCGTACCTCTATCAGGCGCTCGTGCCCAGCAGCCTCGCCGCGGACGTGGCGTGCCGGCACGGGCTGCACGGCCCGGCCCAGGTGGTCTCCACCGGCTGCACCTCCGGCATCGACGCGATCGGGTACGCCCACCAGCTCATCGCCGACGGCGAGGCCGACGTCGTGCTGGCCGGGGCCGCCGACTCGCCGATCTCCCCGGTCACCGTCGCCTCGTTCGACGCGATCAAGGCGACCAGCCCGGACAACGACGACCCGGCGCACGCCTCCCGCCCGTTCGACGCCGACCGGCACGGCTTCGTCCTCGCCGAGGGGGCGGCGGTGCTGGTGCTGGAGGAGGTCGGGCACGCCGCGCGCCGCGGCGCGCACGTCTACTGCGAGGTGGCCGGCTACGCCAGCCGCAGCAACGGCTACCACATGACGGGGCTGCGGCCCGACGGGCTGGAGATGGGGCTGGCCATCTCGGCCGCGCTGAAGCAGGGCCGCATCGCCCCCGAGCAGGTCTCCTACATCAGCGCCCACGGCTCGGGCACCCGGCAGAACGACCGGCACGAGACCGCCGCGTTCAAGCGGGCGCTGGGTCAGGCCGCGTACCGGGTGCCGATCAGCTCGATCAAGTCGATGGTCGGGCACTCGCTCGGCGCGATCGGCTCGATCGAGATGGCCGCGTGCGCGCTGGCCGTGGAGTACGGCGTGGTGCCGCCGACGGCCAACTGGAGCACCCGCGACCCGGAGTGCGACCTGGACTACGTCCCGAACGAGGCGCGGGAGCTGCCGGTCGACGTGGCGCTCTCGGTGGGCAGCGGGTTCGGCGGCTTCCAGTCGGCGATGGTGTTCCGCCGGCTGCCCGGGCGGGTGCTGCCGTGACCGCGCGGGCCGTGGTGACCGGCATCGGCGTCGTCGCGCCCAGCGGGATCGGCGTGGACGCGCACTGGCGTACCGTGCTCGCCGGCACCCGCCGCACCGGGCCGATCACCCTTTTCGATCCCGCCGGCTACCCCACCCGCCACGGCGGGGAGGTGCCCGGCTTCGACGCCGCCGCGTACGCCGACAACCGCCGGTTGGTGCAGACCGACCGGTGGACGCACCTCGGCTTCGCCGCCACCCGGCTGGCGCTGGCCGACGCCGGCCTGCCCGAGCGTGCCCCCGACCCGTACGGCTACGCCGTGACGCTGGCCAGCTCGTCGGGCGGGAACCTGTTCGGGCAGCGGGAGCTGCAACGGCTCTGGGGCGGGCCGTCGCGCACCGTCGGGGCGTACCAGTCGATCGCCTGGTTCTACGCGGCCAGCGTCGGGCAGCTCTCCATCCACCACCAGTTCAAGGGGCCGTGCGGGGTGCTGGTCGCCGAGACCGCCGGCGGACTCGACAGCCTGGCGCACGCCGCGCGGGCCGTACGCCGGGGCACGCCCGTGGTGATCGCCGGGGCGACCGAGTGCCCGCTGAGCCCGTACGCCCTGGCCTGCCAGCTCCGCTCCGGCCTGCTGAGCGACGTGGCCGACCCGGAGCGGGCCTACCGGCCGTTCGACGCCGCCGCCAGCGGCTACCTGCCCGCCGAGGGCGGCGCGGTGTTCGTGGTGGAGGAGCTGGGCCACGCGCTGTCCCGGGGCGCCCGCGTGTACGGCGAGGTGACCGGCTGGGGCGCCACCCACGACGCCGTCCACACCGGACCGGACACCGCCGGCGACCCGATCCAGTACGCCCGCGCCATGCGGCTGGCCCTGGACCGGGCCGGCGTCGGGGCGGAGACGCTCGACGTGGTGCTGCCCGACGCGCTCGGCGTGCCCCGCTACGACCGCAGCGAGGCCGTGGCGCTACGCGCCGTCTTCGGCGACCGGCCGCCCCCGGTCAGCACCCAGAAGCCGCTGACCGGCCGCGCCCACCAGGGCGGCGCGGCGCTGGACGTGGCCACCGCGCTGCTCGCGTTCGGCCACGACACACTGCCGGCCTCCGCCGGCCCCGACGAGGTGGCCGAGGGCTGTGAGCTGGATTTCCTACGCGAGCACCGGCGACCACGCAGCCGCCTCGCGCTGGTCTGCGCCCGCGGCTTCGACGGGTTCAACAGCGCGCTGGTCCTGCGTGGGGCCGCGCCGCAGAGGGGAGTGACGCCGTGAGCGAGCAGGTCACGGGTGCGACGCCCGTCGGGTCCCGGGTCGGGGCGCAGCGGGCAGCCGACGCGAACGGGCAGCGGGCTCGGGTGGTGTTTCTGGTACGGGTGCCGCAGGAGCGTACGGAGGCGTTCCTGGCCGCGTACGAGGCGGTCCGGCACCTGGTGGCCGGGGGCGTTGCGGGGCACCTCGTCGACCAGGTCTGCCGGTCGTCGGCCGACCCGGAGCAGTGGCTGATCACCAGCGAGTGGGCGAGCCTGGCCGACTTCGAGGCGTGGGAACGCAGCCCGGAGCACCGGGACCTGGTCCGGCCGATGCGGGAGTGCTTCACCGACGCCCGGTCGCTGCGCTTCCTCATCCACGCTCAGACCCCCGCCACGTCCCGGACCTGAGCCCCGTCTCCGGCGCGAGCCCCGCGCCACACCGCCTCGGCTGTCCTACCCTCCCGACTGTCCCCGCCGTCCGAGCTGGCCCGCCGTACTCGCCGTCCGAACTGCCCGGGTTGCCCTCGCGGTCCGGGCTGTCCGACCGTCCCGCTGTCCCGCTGTCCCGCTGTCCCGCTGTCCCGCTGTCCCGTCTCTCGGCTGCACTGCCCCCTTCACTGGCTGTCTCGCCCGCCAGTGAGGGGCAGCGACGCGGCGGGCTGTTCACCTGCTGGCCGCACGGGACGAGTGGAACACCAGGGGTGTCAACGACAGCCGGTGACACCCCTGGTGTTCCACTCGTGCGGTGGCACGCGGGCGTGTCGCCCCGGCACACGTCGCTTCTGGCGCGGCCCGTCGCGCAGCAGGCGCGGGGCCTGCCGCCATGGCGCCGCCCGCGGTGCACGCCAGGCCTGACGTGTCCGCCACCCGAGCGCTCGCCGACAGGCGTGCCTATCGCCGCCCGACGTGCCGGCCGGGCTCGGCGTCGCCCGCCGGGCCTGTCGGCGAGGACCGCGCAAGTGCCGAGAGGCGCTGTCGCCCCGTGGACGTGCGATCCGCCCACCGCCCGCGCAGCCGCACCGTCCGCCCCGGCCCGTCGGCCGTCGCGCACCGGCCCGTGCGGCCGTTCCGTGCCGGCCCGCTCGTGTGGCCGTACCGGCGCGCCTGAAGAGCACCATCGGCCGTCCGGTGGGCGTGTCACGCCGTACGCACGACGGGTCATCCGGCGGATACCCTCAGTCGACGTACACGCCCGATACTGCCCGCCGAACCGGTCGTGGGCAATCCGGCCGGCCGCCCTTTCTGATCTAGCCATTTGCATCTAGCTATGCATCCGGACGGCGTCGTAAGGTTCCCCGCAGCACCCCGACAGGCACACCTTATGGGCGGTTCCGCCCTAATTGAGGCTGGGCGGTGAACGGTAGTGACGACGGGAAAT
This sequence comes from Micromonospora reichwaldensis, assembly GCF_031845925.1. Lineage (NCBI taxonomy): Bacteria > Bacillati > Actinomycetota > Actinomycetes > Micromonosporales > Micromonosporaceae > Micromonospora > Micromonospora reichwaldensis. The sequence continues at coordinate 100,272 of NZ_JAVRFL010000018.1, forward strand.
CCTGCGGCGACAGACCCGCTCTGGGTTGACGAAATTCTGCTCGAAGGCCGTTCGACCGACATTTGTCTCCGACTTCCCGAACCGGTCGACCGGGGCACCCTGCGGCGGCTGGTGACCGACGCGCAGGCCCGCCTCGCCGCCGCCGGACTGCGCCCCGGGGGCGCCGCCGCGCTGCGGCTGCCGCCCTCGCTCGCGTACGTGGTGAACCTGCTGGCCACCTGGCGCAGCGGGGCCCAGGCGATCCTGCTCGACCATCGGCTCACCGACCACGAGGTGGACCGGGCGCTCGCGCGGCTCACCCCGCAGGTGGTGGTGGCCCCGGTCCGCACCGGCGGCGCCGGACTGCGGATCTTCATCGACGTCACGGAGGGCGTCACCGCGTACGCCGACCGCCCGGCGGTCAGCGGGCACGCGGTGATCCAGCTCAGCTCCGGCTCCACCGGACCGTCCAAGGTGATCGGTCGTACCGCCGACGACCTGGTCGCCGAGGTACGCCGCTACACCCGCATCGACGGCGTGGCGCTGCCCGGCGAGCGGATCGTCCTGCTGCCCTCGATGGTGCACGTGCTCGGCCTCGTCGGTGGCCTGCTCTACGGCCTGCACGCCGGCGTCGAGCTGGTGCCGCCGGAGCGGCTCGCCGGCGACGCGGTGCTGGCCGCGATCGCGGCCGACGACTCGCCGGCCACGGTGCTCGGCGTGCCGTTCCACATCGGACTGCTCGCCTCCACCCGTGCCACCGGGCCGCTGCCGCAGTTCAAGCGGATGACCACCGGCGGCGAGCTGGTGCCGGCCGCCGTGGCCCGCGCCTTCACCGACCGGTACGGCGTGCCGCTGGGCAACATGTACGGGATGACCGAGGTCGGCGTCATCGGCACCGACCTGCACGGCCGGCACCGCCCGTCCATCGCCCCGGCGCCCGGCGTCGAGGTCCGCGAGGTCGACGGCGAGCTGTGGGTGAGCTGCCCCGCGTCGCCGTACGTCGGGCCGAGCGACCCCACCCGCTGGGCCGACGGCTGGCTGCGTACCCGCGACGCCGGCGTCGTGCACCCGGACACCGGCCTGGTCACCGTTCGCGGGCGGCTCGACTCGCAGGTCTCCGTCGGCGGTCTGAAGGTCGACCTGACGGAGGTGGAGGCGGCCGTCGCCGAGCTGGCCGGCGTCGCCGCCGCCGTGGTCGTCTTCGACGGCGGCATCACCGCCTACGTGCAGCCGGACGGGCCGCTGTCGGAGGAGGTGCTCGACAAGCTGATCGCCGAGCGGCTGGCCGGCTACAAGCGCCCCCGCACCCTGCGTCTGGTGGATCAGCTGCCCCGTACCACCACCGGCAAGCTGGTCCGCTCGACCGACGCGCTGCGGGCGGCCGCCACGTGAGCGCGGCACCGCGCGACTCCGACCGCCCCGTCCGATCCGACCCGCGCCGACCCGACCGGAACCGCCCGGACGAGCAGCGCCCCGACCGACACCACGTGGACCGGTACCGCCTCGTCGGCGACCACCGCGACCGCCAGGACCAGGCACCCGCCCACGCGGGGATGCCCGACGCGCAGGCGCCTGCCGCCGAGCGCCGACCGCAGCCCGGCGTCCAGGTCGTCGGGCACCGGCCGCCACGCGTCGTCGAAGGCGCCGGGCACCGGCCGCAGCGCCGCGTCGGGGTCGTCCGGCACCGGCATGAGCCGCCGCAGGCCGTCGCCGCGCAGCCCCGTCCCGAGCGCCTTGCCCACGGCCTCCTTCGCCGTCCACAGCCGCAGGAAGTCGCGGGCCCGCCCGTCGGCGTCGCGCTCCGCCAGCCACGCCGCCTCGGCCGGCGCGAACCATCGCCCGGCCAGCGCCAGCGCGGGCAGCGGACGGCACCACTCCACGTCGATCCCCACCGGGCCGGCCGCCCGGGCGGCGACCGCGACCACCCCGTCGGCCCGGCTGACGCTGACCGGAAGCTCCACCCGGGCCCCCGCGCCGGACACCGTGACCAGCGGGCGCCCGTCGCGGCCGTGCTCCACCACGATCTCCGCCTCCGCGCGGCCGAGCAGCGCGGCACCCGCCCGCCGCAACAGCCGCCCGGCCGGGACCGGCCGACCGCCGACGCCCCGGCCGATCCACACGTACGCGGTGTCCCGACCGGGCACCGGTAACTGGCTCACGGAAAGAGGTTAACCATGCGACCCGAGATCCGCGCCTTCGTCGTCGAGCAGCTCGAGGACATGAACTACGACGTCGAGGGCCTCGACGACGAGACGACCCTCGGCCCGTCCGGGGTGGACCTGGAGTCGTTGGCCCTCGCCGACCTCGCCGTGCGCGTCGAGGACCGCTACGGCCTGAAGTTCGCCGACGACGAGTCCGAGAAGCTGGCTCTGATGACGGTCGGCGAGTTCACCACGATGGTCGCCGACCGGGTCGCCGGGGCGACGAGCGACGACTCCTGATGGCCGGTCAGCCCGACCTGGAACGGGCCGACCTGGTGACCATGCTCGCCGACCTGGCCGGCAAGCCCGCCGCCGAGGTCGGCGACCGGATCGGCTCCATGGAGCTGGCCTGGCTGGTGCACCTCGTCGAGCAGCGCCTCGACCGGCGCTTCGACCTCACCGACGACCAGCTCGCCGGGATCCGGACCGTCGACGACGCCCTGGCGGTCTTCCGGGCGTGCCTGGCGGCTGCGACCCCGCCGCACACCTCGCCCGGCCCGATGATCGCCGCCGCCGATGGCTGAACCGGCGGCCGTCCAGCTCAGCGGCGTCCACGCGACCAGCGCGCTCGGCAGGGGAGCCGACGCGCAGCTCGCCGGCGTGCTGGCCGGCGTCCCGGCCTTCCGGCCGGTGGACCGCTTCGACACCGCGCCCCGCCGGGTGGACGCCGCCGCCGCCCTGCCCGACGCCGGTGACCTGGCCGACGAACTCGCCGAGGCGGTCGACGCGGCCTGCCGGGACGCCGGGCTCGACGCCGGTCGCCGGGCCGGCACGGCCCTGCTGCTGGCCGTGCACGGCGGCGCGCACGTGCCGGCGCTCACCACCGCGCTGGCCGACCGGACGGGGCTCACCGGCCCGGCCCGGGCGTACACCACCGCCTGTGTCTCGGCCAGCAGCGCGGTCGCCGACGCCGCCGCCCTGATCCGCCGGGGCGACGTCACCCGGGCGGTGGTGGCCGCCGGCTACCTGGTCGAGCCGGACCAGTACGCGCTCTTCGACGCCGGTCGCGCCCTCGCCACCGACGGCGCGGTGCGCCCGTTCAGCGCCGGCCGCACCGGGCTGCTGCTCGGCGACGGCGTCGCCGCGGTGGTGCTGGAGTCGGGGGCCGCCGCCCGGGGCGCGGTCGCCGGCCTGCTCGGCTGGGGCCGGGCCGGGGACGCGTTCCACCCCTGCCAGCCGGAGCCGGGCGGGCGGGGCCTGGCCCGGGCGGTCACCGCGGCGCTGCGCCGGGCCGGACTCCCGGCGGAGGCGATCGGGTACGTCAACGCCAACGCCACCGGCACCGGCCACAGCGACGCTTCCGAGGCGGCGGCCCTGCGCACCGCGCTCGGCGCGGCGGCGGCACGCGTCCCGGTCAGCTCCACCAAGGCGCTGCACGGGCACGCCCTGGAGGCCTCCGGCCTGCTGGAACTGGTGGTGACGGTGCTCGCCCTGCGGCACGGGAAGCTGCCCGTCAACGCCGGCTGGCTCGGTCCCGACCCGGCCTGCCCGCTGGACGTCGTCCGCGGCGCGCCCCGACCCGCCGCCACCGGGTACGCGCTGAGCCTCAACGCCGCCTTCGGTGGCGCCAACACGGCGCTGCTGGTGGGTGCGGCATGAGCGGCATCGCCGGGCATCCCGCCGGCCGACTGACCGTGCTGGCCGAGGCGGCCTGGCCCGAGCCGGGCGACGGGGCGCCGCCGCCGGTGCCCGGGTACGTGCACTCCAGCTTCCCGCCCCTCGTCGCGGCCGTCGCAGAGCGCTGCCTGACCCGGGCGTACGGCCGGCGGCCGGCACCCGGCGGCGAGCGGACCGCGGTCGTGCTGGTCAGCGCGGCCGGGGACCGCGCCAGCGCGGCGCACGTGCGCGCCACGGTCGCCGCCGGCGGCCGGCCCGGGCCGCTGTTCTTCTTCCAGTCGGTGCCCAACAGCGTGGCCGGGCACGTGGCCGCCCGGTGGGGCCTCGGCGGGCCGGTGCTCTGCCTCGCGCCGACCGGCGACCCGCGCGCCGAGGGCACCGCCGAGGCCGAGCTGCTGCTGCACGACGGCGACGCCGACCGGGCGTTGCTGGTCCTGATCGAACAGGCACCCGCCGACGGCGGTGCGCGGGACGCGGGCGGACAGCCCGGAGCCCGAGCCGTCGCGGTGCTGCTGGGGGGAGGAGACGCACCATGAGGAAGAGGGGACTGCGCGGGGCGCTGGCCGCCGACGAGCGGATCGGCGCCGGCAACGTGCTGGCCCGGGTGCTGGCGCACGGCGCCGACCCGGACGGGCCGGGCCTCACCTTCGACACCGCCGTGGACGGCCACCCGGCCGGGCGGGCGCTCACGCTGGGCCGGCTCGACGAGCGGGTCGCCGCCCGCGCCGCCTGGCTGCACGAGCGGGGGATCAAGCCCCGCGACCCGGTCGCCGTGTGGACCACCGCCGCCGCCGACATGGTGCTCAGCTACCTCGCGCTGACCCGGCTCGGCGCGATCCCGGCGCTGATGAACGGCGGGCTGCGCCCCGAGATCGCCGCCGAGTACGTGCGTCGGCTGCGCGGCGTCGGGGTGCTCGCCGACGACGCGCACCGCGCCCTGCTGGCCGGCCACGACCTGGGAGTGCCGGTGCTCGGCACCCCGGCCGAGGCGGGCACGGGCGATCCGGCCGCCGCGCCGCAGCACTACCGGCACCACGGCGACGACCCGGTCGTCATCACCCACACCTCGGGCACCACCGGGGTGCCCAAGGCGGTGCTGCACTCGCACGCCAGCCTCTTCGCCGCCACCCGGCACCTGCTCGCCATGCCGCAGGCGCAGGGCACCGGTCGCATCCTCAACGCGCTGCCCGCACCGCACACCGCCACCGTGCTCATGGTCAACCAGGCCCTCGGCAACCGCGCCGAGATGCTCCTGCTCTCCGACCAGGGCGGGGAGCGGGTGCTGGAGGCGATCCAGCGCTGGCGTCCCGACGGGGTGTTCGGCTTCTCCGTGACGTGGGCGGAGCTGGCCCGCTTCGACCTGTCCGCGTACGACCTGGACTCGGTGTCGCTGTGGTTCAACACCGGCGACTGCTCGCACGAGCCGCACGTGCGCCGGCTGGTCGCGGTCGGCTCCCGCGACGTGGTGACCCGCGAGGGGGTCACCCGGGTGCCCGGCTCGGTCTTCATCGACGGGCTCGGCTCCAGCGAGATGGGCCACTCGATGTTCCACATCACCCACCGCGCCGACACCGACCGGTACGGCCGCTGCGTCGGCCGGCCCTACCGGTTCGCGAAGGTCGCCGTGCTCGACGCCGGGGGCGACCCGGTGCCGGCCGGCGAGGTGGGCTGGCTCGGCGTCGACTCGCCGTCGCTGTTCCGGGGCTACTGGAACGACTCGGCCACCACGTACCGGTCCCGGCAGCGCGGCTGGTACCTCACCGGCGACCTGGTGTACGCCGACGACGAGGGCCGCTACCACCATTTGGACCGGGCCGTCGACGCGGTCGACGCGGGGGACGGGCGGTGGTTCTACACGGCGCTGTCCGAGGAGCGCGTCCTCGCCGCCTGCCCGGACGTCACCGACTGCACGGTGGTGATCACCTCGGGGGTCGGCGGGGTGGTCACCGACGTGCTGCTGGAACTCGCCGCCGGCGCCGACCCCGCCGAGGACCGCACCGGGCGGGTCCGGGCCGCGCTCGGCCCGGACGTCGGCGCGACCCTGCGCCGGGTCGTGCCGGTCCGCTCCGCCGACATCCCGGTCACCGTCACCGGCAAGGTGCGCAAGGTGGTCCTGCGGGAGCGCTACCTCACCGAGGCGCCGTCATGACGGCCGTCATCACCGGGATGGGGCTGTTCACCCCCGCCGGGCGGGGCGTCGACGCCACCTTCGACGCGCTCTGCTCCGGCCGCTCCGGGCTGACCCGGCCGCCGGCCGGGCACCCCGCCGCCGGGTCGCTGGAGGTCGCCGGCGTGCTGCCGGACGTCGACCCGCGTACGGTCGCCACCGGGCCGGAGACCAGGGTCCTGGACCGGGTCGTCGTGCTCGCCCTGCTCGCCGCCGCCGACGCGCTCGCCGACGCCGGCATCGAGGTGGGCCGGGACGTGGACCCGGGTCGGATCGGGGTGATCGTCGGCGGCGTCGGCGGGATGGCCACCCTGGAGGCGCAGGTGCTCTCCCGCGCCGCGCGCGGCCGGGCGGCGGTCAGCCCGTACCTGCTGACCGGGGTCCTGCCGAACATGCCGTCGGCGCGCATCGCCATCCGCCACGGCATCCGCGGCTACACCTCGTCGGTCGGCACCGCCTGCGCCTCGGGGGCCCAGTCGATCGCCGACGCGGTCCGGCTGATCCGCGCCGGGGAGGCCGACGTGGTGCTCTGCGGCGCCAGCGAGGCGCCCCTCTTCCCGACCTTCGCCGACACCTTCGGCAACGCCCGGGCGCTCGCCCGGGGCTGGGCTGACCCGACGGCGGCGAGCCGGCCGTTCGACGCCCGCCGCAACGGGTTCGTCCTCGCCGAGGGCGCGGCCCTGCTGGTGCTGGAACGCGCCGAGCACGCCGCCGCCCGGGGCGTCACCGGCTACGCCGAGGTCGCCGGGTACGGGGCGACCACCGACGCGTACCACCCGACCGCCCCGAGGCCCGACGGCGCGGGGGCGGCGGAGTGCATGCGGCGCGCGCTGGCCAGCGGCGGCGTGCCCGCCGCGCGGGTCGGCTACGTCAACGCCCACGGCACCGGCACGAAGCTCGGCGACATCGCCGAGACCACCGCGCTGGCCGACGTGTTCGGTGCCGGCGGGGTGCCGGTCAGCTCCACCAAGGCGCTCACCGGCCACCTGCTCGGCGCCTCCGGGGCGCTGGAGGCGGCGGCCACCGCGCTGGCGCTCGGCCGGGGCCTGCTGCCGCCCACGCACAACCTCGACGACCCGGACCCGGCCTGCCCGGCGGACCACATCCGCGCCGAGCCGCGCAGGACGGACACCGGATACGCGCTGACCAACTCCTTCGGCTTCGGCGGGCAGAACGTGAGCCTGCTGCTCGCGCGGGCCGCCCGGCCGAGGGACTGACCCCGCACCATCCCGGGCGGACCGCGCCCGGACGGCAACCACGGCGGAGACCGTGGAAAGGGCTGAGGACATTGGACATCCGAGCAATCGACCACATCGAACTCTTCGTGGGGGACGCCCGGCAGGCGGCCTTCTACTTCGACCGGGCGGTCGGCTTCCAGCTGCGCGGCCAGGGCGGTCCCGAGACCGGGCTGGCCGACCAGCGGTCGCTGCTGCTGAGCCAGGGCGACGTCCGGATGGTGCTCACCACCGGGCTCACCGCCGAGCACCCGGCGTCGCGGTACGTGCAGCGCCACGGCGACGGCGTGGCCGTGGTCGCGTTGGAGGTCGACGACGCCGCGGGCGCGTACGCCGAACTGGTGCGCCGGGGAGCGGTGGGAATGACGCCGCCGACCACCTTCACCGGCGCGGACGCCGAGGTGGTGACCGCCGAGGTGGGCGGCTTCGGCGACGTGCTGCACCGCCTCGTGTCCCGCCACGGCGACCGGGGCGAGTTCCTGCCCGGGGCGGTCGAGATGACGCCCCCCGACGACGGTGGCGGCAAGCTGCTCGTCGAGATCGACCACCTGGCGGTCTGCGTGCCGCCCGGGCAGCTCGACGAGACCGTCCGGCACTACCGGGACGTGTTCGGGTTCGCGGAGATCTTCGCCGAGCACGTGGAGGTCGCCGGGCAGGCGATGAACTCCACGGTGGTGCAGAGCCCGTCGGGCCGGGTGACGCTGGTGCTGCTGGAACCCGACCGTTCGCGCCGGCCCGGGCAGCTCGACGCCTTCCTCGACCAGCACGCCGGCGCCGGGGTGCAGCACCTGGGGCTGCGCACCGACGACATCGTCACCGCGGTCGCCACCCTCGCCGAGCGGGGCGTGCGCTTCGCCGGCACCCCGGCCAGCTACTACGACGCGCTGGAGGCGCGGGTCGGCCCGGTGGACGCGCCGCTGGACCGGCTGCGCGACCTCGGCGTGCTCGTCGACCGCGACCACGGCGGTCAGCTGTTGCAGATCTTCACCGAGTCCATGCACGTGCGCCGCACGCTCTTCCTGGAGCTGATCGAGCGGCGCGGGGCGCGGACCTTCGGCAGCGGCAACATCAAGGCGCTCTACGAGGCCAAGGAACGGGAACTGGCCGCGGCGGGCACCGCCGTCGCGGCCCCGACACCGCAGGAGGTGCGGGCGTGACCGCGACCGAGTTCGAGCCGGCACTGACCGCCGAGGAGGAGGCGCTGCTGCCCTCCGACGACGACGTGGCGTTCTACGCCGCGCACGGCTGGTACCTGTCGAAGAAGCTGCTCACCGACGACGAGGTGGACGCCCTCATGGCCGCCGCCGACCGCTACTACGCCGGCGAACGGGACCGCCGCCTGCCGGTGCGCCCGGCGCGGCTCGCCTACTGGGAACCGTCGAAGGGCCCGGTGCAGCGGCACAACGACTACGTCCACCACGAGCACGACGTGCTCGGGGCGATCCTGCGCAAGCCGCTGATCGGCGCGGTCGCCGCCCGCCTCGCGCGGGCCACCGAGATCCGCGTCTTCCAGTCCACGCTGATCCAGAAGCCACCGGTCTCGGGCGAGCCGTCGAACATCGTGCCCTGGCACTTCGACAAGCACTACTGGGCGTCCTCGTCGTCGGAGGACATGCTCACCGCGTTCATCCCGTTCCACGACTGCGGCGAGGAGATGGGCACCATCACGATGGTCGACGGCTCGCACCGCTGGGCGGAGATCGGCGCCGACGACACGGTGGTGCGCCACTTCGCCGACCGCGACCGCGGCCAGCTGGAGGAGATGCTCGCCGAGAACGCGGCCCACAACGGCGTGGAGATCCGCAAGGTGCCGATGGTGATCCCCAGGGGACACATGAGCTTCCACCACTGCCGCACCTACCACGGCAGTGGCGCCAACGTCAGCGGCCGCCCGCGCCGGGCGGTCTCGCTGCACCTGCAGGACGGCGGCAACGCCTGGCGGGAGTATCGGCTCTCCGACGGCACCCTCGCCGCGTACAACCACGACGTGCTGGTCCGCCGCACCGACGACGGGCGGCCGGACTACGCGGACCCCGAGTACTGCCCGGTCATCTGGCGCGACCGCGCCCCGCAGGGAGGCTGACATGTCACGGTACGACTGGGGTAGGACGCACCCGGGGATCGAACGGCTGGAGAAGGCGGTGGGCGAGCGCCGCGAGGCGGTCGTGCGGCACCCGCTCTACGCCGCTCTCGACACCCACGAGGCGCTGGTGACCTTCATGGAGCACCACGTCTTCGCCGTCTGGGACTTCATGTCCCTGCTGACCTCGTTGCAGCGGCAGCTCACCTGCGTCACCGTGCCGTGGATCCCCACCGGGCCGACCGGCAGCCGCCGCCTGATCAACGACATCGTGATGGTGGAGGAGAGCGACGAGCTGGGCGACGGCCACATCAGCCACTTCGAGCTGTACGTGCGGGGCATGCGCGAGGCCGGTGCCGACACCACGGCCGTGGACACGCTGATCGACCTGCTGCGGGCCGGCCGGCCGGTGGCCGAGGCGCTGGTGGAGGCCCGGGTGCCCGCGCCGTCGGCGGCGTTCGCCGCGACCACCTGGCGGATCATCGAGAGCACCCCGGTGCACTGCCAGGCCGCCGCCTTCGCCTTCGGCCGGGAGGATCTGATCCCCGACATGTTCACCCAGGTCGTCGCGGTCAACGAGCGCAGCCGGCGGCTGCACACGTTCGTCGACTACCTGGAGCGGCACATCGAGGTCGACGGCGAGCAGCACACCCCGATGGCCATGCAGATGCTCGCCGACCTGTGCGGCGACGACGACGCCAGATGGCAGGAGTGCGCGGACACCGTCAACACCGCGCTCGCCGCCCGGGCGAGGCTCTGGGACGACATCCTCGCCGCCGTCAAGCAGGGGCGCGAGCGGTGACCGACGCCGACCCGGTCCGGCTCTACCGGACCGTCCGGCTGATCCGCCGCTTCGAGGAACGGGCGATCGCGCTGGTCCGCTCCGGGCATGTCGTCGGCGGCATCCACCCGTACCTCGGGCAGGAGGGGATCGCCGCCGGGGTCTGCGCCGCGCTGCGGGCCGACGACGTGGTCGCCGGCACCCACCGGGGGCACGGGCACGTGCTCGCCAAGGGCGCCGACCCGGCCCGGATGATGGCCGAGCTGTGCGGCCGGGTCACCGGCCTCAACGCCGGCCGGGGCGGCTCGATGCACGCCGCCGACTTCGCGGTCGGCGTGCTCGGCGCCAACGCCATCGTCGGCGCGTCCGGCGCGATCGTCACCGGGGCGGTGTGGGCGCGCCGCCGCCGGGGCGACGACATCGTCGGGGTGAGCTTCTTCGGCGACGGCGCGGTCAACGAGGGGATGCTGCTGGAGGCGTTCAACCTGGCCGCGCTGTGGCGGGTGCCGGTGCTGTTCGTCTGCGAGAACAACGGCTACGCCACCACGATGCCCGTCGCGGGCGCGGTCGCCGGCAGCATCCCCGGCCGCGCCGCCGCGTTCGGCATCCCGGCCGCCGTCGTCGACGGCCAGGACCCCGAGGCGGTACGCGACGCCGCGAGCGCCGCCGTCGACCGGATGCGCGCCGGCGGGGGCCCCGAGCTGATCGAGGCCCGTACCTACCGCTTCGACGCCCACCACACCTTCGAACACGCGGTACGCCTCGACTACCGCCCGCCCGACGAGGTGGCCCGGGGCCGCTCCCGGGACCCGGTGGACATCCAGGGCGCGCGGCTGCCCGCCGCCGTACGGGCCGACGTGGACGCCGAGGTGGAGGAGGTGTTGACGCGGGCCGTCGAGTTCGCGCTCGCCAGCGCGGAACCGGACCCGGCCGACGCCCTCGCGCACCTGTACGCCAGCGGCCTGACCGCGCGCACCGGAGGTGGCTAGAGATGCCCAGGCTCTCCTACCGCAAAGCGCTCACCCGGGCGCTCGCCGACGAGCTGGCCCGCGACGAGTCGGTGTTCCTGCTCGGCGAGGACATCCGGGTGGCCGCCTCGAACGTCACCGCCGGGCTGCTCAAGCGGTTCGGGCCGGACCGGGTGCGCGACACGCCGCTGTCGGAGCAGGCGTTCACCAGCTTCGCCACCGGGGCGGCCCTGGCCGGGATGCGGCCGGTGGTGGAGTTCCAGATCCCGTCGCTGCTGTTCCTGGTCTTCGAGCAGATCGTCAACCACGCGCACAAGTTCCCGCTGATGACCGGCGGGCAGTGCGCGGTGCCGGTCACCTACCTGGTGCCGGGTTCCGGCTCCCGGACGGGCTGGGCGGGGCAGCACTCCGACCACCCGTACAGCCTCTTCGCCCACGTCGGGGTGACCACGGTCGTGCCGGCTACCCCGGCCGACGCGTACGGCCTGCTGGTGTCGGCGGTGCGGTGCGACGATCCGGTGGTGGTCTTCGCCCCGGCCGGCGCCCTGGACGTCCGCGACGACGTGGACCTCGCCGCGCTCGCGCCGGTGCCGCTCGGTCGGGGCCGGGTGCACCGATTCGGCGACGACGTGACCGTGGTCGCGGTCGGGCACCTGGTGCACGACGCCCTCGCGGTCGCCGACGAGCTGGCCGACCAGGTGTCGGTGGAGGTGTTCGACCCGCGCACGCTGTATCCGTTCGACTGGGACGCCCTCGCCGAGTCGGTGGGGCGCACCGGGCGGCTGGTGGTCGTGGACGACGCCAACCGCTCCTGCGGCATCGCCGGGGAGATCATCGCGACGATGGTCGAGCGGGTGCGGCTGGTGGCGCCGCCGCGCCGCGTCACCCGCCCCGACGGCGCGGTGCTGCCGTTCGCCCCGGCGCTGGACCGGGCCGTGCAGCCCAGCCGTGAGCAGCTCCGGGCCGCCATCGGACACGTCATGAAGGAGGGATGAATGGACGACGCCGACTACCGCTGGCCCTCCGCCGCGCGGGCGTGGCTCGACCTGCCCGCGCCGGTGCGCGCCGAGATGGTGGCCGCCGGGGCGGACTCCTGGCGGGAGGTCTTCGACGGCCGGGCCACGTACAACGAGCAGTGGCGGCTGGCCCGGCCGCCGGTGATGGACGAGACGTCGCTCGGCGTGCTCAACGCCGTCGCCGACCGGATCGCCCAGCTCATCTTCGAGGCGTGCCGGCGGCGGGCCGGCACGGCGGGGGAGCTGCGCCGGTTGCTGGACGTGCCCGACGGCGAGACCCGGCTGCTCGACGACGACGAGCCGCTGACCGAGGCGCTGCTCGACGCGTTCCGGCCGGACGTGCTGCTCAGCGACGGGGTGCCCCGGTTCGTCGAGTACAACATCGACAGCAGCCTCGGCGGCGCGTTGGACGCGGACACCACCGTGCGTCGCTTCGTCGAGGTCTACCGGCGGCGCGGCCTCACCGACCGGGCCCGGCTCGCGGCGGCCCCCTCGGCCGTCGACCAGCGGTTCGCCGCCATCCGCGCCGGCCTCGGCCTGCCCGGGGGCGCCCGCGTCGCCATGCTGATCGACTTCGACGCCGAGTACCCGGGACTCGACGACCCGCAGCGGTTCATCCGGCTGCTGTCGCCGGTCGTCGAGCGGGCCGCCGCGTGCGGCATGGACCTGGTCGTCGCGCCGGTCTCCCAGGTCACGCTGGACGACCGGAAACGGCTCGTCGCCGGCGGCGCCCCGGTCGACGGGGTGTTCCGGCTCTTCGTGCCCAACCGGGTCACCCCGAGCGCCGGGGTCGACGCCCTGGCGGCGGCGCTGGCCGCGGGCACCGTGCCGATGTGGGTGTCGGCGGCGGCGTGGCTGGTCGCCAACAAGCGGGCCTTCGCCTGGCTGTGGGAGGACGCCGACACGCTGCCGGCCACGGACCGGGACCTGGTGCACCGGTACGTGCCGCGTACCTGGTCGCTGACGGCGGACCTGCTCGACCGGGCGGTCGCCGACCGGGCCGGCCTGGTGGCGAAGCCGGCCGACGGCTCCGCCGGGGTGGACGTGCTGATCGGCCGGGAGACCGACGCCGACGCGTGGCGCGACGGGCTGACCCGCGCCGTCGACCGGGGCGGCTTCATCCTCCAGGAGTACGTGAAGGCCGACGACGTCGGGCTGGACTTCGTGCACATCGGGACCGGCGAGACGGTCGCCGCCGAGGTGCCGTACAGCATCGCCCCGTACCTGTTCGGCCGCCGGGCCGCCGGCGCCTGCATCCGTACCGGCTTCCCCGGCTGCGACGGCGTGCTCAACCTGGCCCGAGGCGTCCTCCTCTCCGGCCTCCTGGTGGTCGACTGACGCCGCGCGGCGCGGCGGCTCGCCCCGCCCCGGTGACCGGGATCCCGCACGCCGCGCCGCGCAGACGTTTGCAAGAGTCGAAGTGAGCGGTTTGACTGGGGCGTCGACGACGATCGCCGCCTGCCTGAAGGAGTCCGCCATGGGTCTTGGTCATCGATGGCTGTCGCGCCCGGCGGCGGTGACGCTGCTCGTCCTCGCCGGGCTGGCCGCCCCCGGCGGTCCCGTTGCGGCGGCGAACGCGGATCCGAAGTTCACGGTCGACGTGACCGGTACGACGGTCCCGTTGGGGGTCGGGAAGAAGCGGATCCACCTCAGACTCACCAATCTGACCGACAGGACGCCGAGAGAGGCGATCTTCTACGTCCGCCCGGGCGAGCAGGACTGGCCGGACGGGATCTCCCTGATGTGGCCGGAGGGCGGTGGCTCCGGCGAGTGCGACGGCGATGCCGCGGGTTGGTACTGCCGGATCGGTCCGGGCGCGCTTCCGGAGCTGCTGCCGGCAGCCGGCGAGACGGTGGATCTACCCTTCGACGTCCTCGTCCAGGGAAACCAGCAGCCCTACGAAGGAAGGTTCTCCGTCGAGGCCGGCATGGCCTGGGGCGACGAGCGGATGCAGACCGCTGCCCCCAAGTGGTTCACGCTCAGGTTGGTCGACGAACCCGAGGCCGATCTGTCGGTGGTGGCGCCGGACGTGAAGCAGTCGGTACGGCTCGGCGCGGGCGGCCGGCTCGAACCCACCGGGACGTTACAGCCGGGTGAGACCGGCGCGGTGCGGTACCGGATCGTCAACCAGGGCCGCAAGGCGGTCAGCGGCGTCAAGGTCACGCTGCGCCTGCCCGAGGCGGTGACGTTCACCCGACCGCCGAAGGAGTGCGTGGTCGCCGGCGACCGGCGGTCGGCCGTCTGCACCCACGACACGCTCGCGCTGATTCCGGCCGCCCAGGACACCGACCCGACCGACGACAGTCACTCCGCCGTCGAGTTGCACGACCTGGTGACGGTGGCGGCCGCCACGAAGGCGCCCGTCACGTTGGCGGGCGGGACGGTGCAGGTCGAGGGCCTGGCCGCGCGGACGGACGGCCGCTCCGGCCTGCCGCGTACCGGGCTGCCGGCGAACGCCGTCGCCGTGCCGGCGGCGGACGTGGACGACAGCGACAACCGGGACGGGTTCGCGGTCCTGGTCGCGGCGAAGGGCGGTGCCGGGGACGACGACGGCGACGATGGCGATGGCGACGGCGGCGGCGGGGGCGACCTGCCGATCACCGGGCCGCGGGCCGGACTGGTCGCGGGAACCGGTCTCGCCCTGGTGGCGGGTGGTGGAGTCGTGTTGCTCCTCGCCCGGCGCCGCCGCGTGGTCGCGGTGCGCGGCGGCGGCGGGACGCCTGCCGCCTGATTCCCCGCCGCGGCAGGATAGCCGGGTGGGTGGCGCGCGGGTGGGGCTGACGGTCGACGAGCTGCTGCCGGTGGCGCGGGCGGCGTTCGGGCGGAGCCGGACGCTGGCCTCGGTGCAGCGGCTGACCGGCGGCACGAAGAAGGGCGTCTACCGGCTCACCCTCGACGACGGCTCCACCGGCGTCGCCTACGTCTGGCACCCGGGGGAGGACTACTGGCCGGCGGCGGCACCGGCACCCGACGACCCGTTCGGGCACGCCACCGGGGCCGGCCTGTTCGCCGCGGCGCACCGGGAGCTCACCGCCGCCGGGGTGCGCGTGCCCCGGCTCCTGCTGCACCCCACCGCGACCCTGCTGCCGGGCGAGGTGGCCGTGGTGGAGGACGTCCGGGGCGGCACCCTGCACGACCTGCGCCGGCGCGACCCGCGCCGCGCCGGGGCGGTGCTGGCCCGGCTCGGCGACGCCGTCCGGGGCATGCACGCCCGGCGCCGCGACCGGTACGGCCGCCCGGGGTCCGACACTCCGACGGCGGGTCGGCCGGTGGAGCGGCTCGTCCTCGACCGGGCGCTGCGCGACCTGGCCGGGGCCGCCGCCCGGGTCGAGCGGATCTCGACCGTGCGGGACCGGCTCACCGACGCCCTGGCCGAGCGGTACGCCGCCGTGGCGCCCCGCTCCCGCCACGGACTGATCCACGGCGAACTGGGCCCGGACCACGTGCTGGTCGACGACCGGGACCGCCCGGTGCTCGTCGACATCGAGGGCACCATGTTCCTCGACGTGGAGTGGGAGCACGCCTTCCTCGAGCTGCGCTTCGGCGACGACTATCCGGCGCTGGCCGTGCCCGGTCTCGACGAGGAGCGGCTGCTCCTCTACCGGCTCGCGACCCACCTGTCGCTGGTGGCGGGCCCGCTGCGCCTGCTCGACGGCGACTTCCCCGACCGGGCCGGCATGCTCGGCATCGTCGAGCACCACATCACCCGGACGCTGGACCAGCTCACCTGAGCCGTCCTGTTCGGGCCACGCGCCGATGTCGAGTTCGTGCGTGGCCGAGACGAGTTCGCGGGCCACGGTCGATGCGCGCTCCACATGCCATCCCTTCGTGCCCGCGATCTGCGCGGCAGAGCAAGTGCGGGGCGTCCCGGTGCCATGCGAGCCCGGATTGTCGTAGCCGTTCGGAACTGTTCGGAACGGGCGAGGGTATGGCATGCGAACGAGCAGATTGATGTCCTGGTGGCAGGACAGCGAACGCCTACGTCTAGGAGGAACGATGCGTAAACGCGCACTGCTCGCCAGCCTCGCGATGGGTACCACGCTTGGGATCGCGGGTGTCGCCGCGCCCGGTCAGGCCGCGGCACCTGCCTTCTCCCCCTCGGCAACGCAGGATGGTTCCAGCACAATCGCCGCCTACCGTGCTGTCGGCTCACTCGCCACCTACACCTACTGCCCGACTGGTCAAGGCCCCTGGATCGACTACACCGATCGTGGGCGCGGTCATCTCGCCTGTACGGGCTATCTGGTCAAGGTCGGCGTTACCTGCTCCAACGGCGCTGTGCGATGGTCGGGATCGGACGGGGCGAATGCCGAATGGCGCCCGGACTACAACAAGGTCGACTGCCCCAGGGGCGTCAGTGTGAACAGTCGGGTAAGTATCCGTGCCCAGGGATGACACATGTCCAGCGAGTACGCGCTGTTGCGGTCACGGCGGAACGCCACCACGAGACACCGTCGGCTGACCCGCGACCGCACTGCCTGCCTCGGTGGCCGGCGAGTGTGAGTGGCGCGAGGTAGCGCAACGAGGCCCCCGGTCAGGTGATCGGGGGCCTCGCCTGGACGGGGGCGTGGGGCCGCCGGCGGCGCCTGTCACATCGGTGGGTTGGTGCCGAGGATGTGTCGGAGGCAGGACGACCCAGGGGAGTAGCCGCAGGGCGAACGTCCATCCGTACCGCGCGCCTTCGTCCGCCGGACTACATCCCGGCGGCGCGGACGGCCGACGCCTCGGCGCGGATCCGGGACGAGGCGACCGGGTCGCCCGCCGAGCGGTGCGCCTCGGCAAGGGTGTCGAGGGCGATGGCCAGCCAACTGCGCGAGCCCACCCGCCGCCAGAGGTCCACGGCGGCCTCCGCCCGTCGGCGGGCCTGTACCGGGCGGCCGGCGGCTAGCTGCGCCTCTGCCAGCGCGTACGCCGTCGCCGCCTCACCCCACAGGTTGCCGAACTCGCGGTAGGTCCACAGGCTGCGGGCCAGCAGCCGACGTCCCTTGCCGTGCTCGCCCTGACGGACGAGGACGTCGCCGAGCCAGCAGTTGGCGTGGGTCGCGGAGAGCCGGTCGCCGAGGTCCTCGCTGATCGCGGCGGCCTGTCGGAAACAATCGGCGGCGATCGGGTACGCGTGAAGGGCGCGGTGGCTCTGCCCCAGGCACCGCAACGCTTGGGCCTCACCGGGCCGGTACCCGGCGGCCCGGCTCACTCCCAGACATTCCTCGAACCGTTGCCGGGCGGCGTCGACCCGCCCCTGTTCCAGGTCGATGACGCCGATGCCGTTGGTGGCGTAGACGAGGCAGTTCACGTTGCCGGCGGTCCGAGCCAGGTCGACGGCCTCTTCGAAGTGACGCACCGCCGGGTCGTACTGGCCGAGCAGCCGGTGCACGTACGCCAGGCCGGCGGTGGCACTGGCCTGGAAGGCGGGATCCTGACCGTTGGCGAGCAGCAAGGCCTGTTCGAAGTGGCCCAGTGCCTCCGGGTAGCGGTCCAGGACGGTGGTGAGTTCGCCGAGGCAGCGGTGGAGCGTGGCGGCGCTGCGTTGGTCTGCAACGTGCAGAGCGGCCTTGAGCGCCCGACTCTGGAGCCTTTCCCACTCGTCGAAATGGCTGCGGACCTGGAAGAAGGTGGTCAGGCCGGCGGCCAGTCCCGCGGCTGGTCCGGTGGCTGGACCGGTCCCGGCGCCGTCGAGTGCCTGGTCGACAAGGGCGATGAGGAAGCGGCGCTCGTCGTCGAACCAGGCCACCGGATCGGCAACGAACTGGTCGGTGTCCGCCATTGGGAGCCGCCAGGACACCAGGTGGGTTTGTGGACCGCCCTGGAAGTCCGCCCTCAGGGCGTCCGCGGTCAGGTCGGTCAGATGCAGGCTGGCGCTGAGCAGCCGGGTGAGCGCCTCCGTCCGGCTCTGCCGTGGCACTTCCCGCTCCAGCAGTTCCCGGCCGAGCAGACGCACGAGGTCGTGCAAACGGTAGCGGAATCCGGTGGCACCGACCGCCCCGATCTCGACCAGGTGCACCTCCACCAGGTCGTCCAGGATGGCTTCCGCGTCGGAGAGGGCGGTGTCGAGCAGTGCGGCCAGCGCCCACGCGGCGAAGTCCGGCCCCGGCGACAGGCTGAGCATCAGCAGGGCTCGCTGCGCCGCCGGGGTCATTCCCCGGTAGGTGAGTTCGAGGCTGGCCCGTACGGCGACGTCACCGACGGCCAGTTCGTCGAGCCTGCGCTGCTCGTCGGCGAGCGCCTGGGCGACCCTGGCCAGCGGCCAGTGCGGTCGGGCGGCCAGCCGTGCCCCGGCTACCCACACCGCGAGGGGCAGACCACCGCAGGAGTCCACGATGAACCGGGCGGCGGCGGGCTCTGCGGCGGCCCTCTCGCGACCCAACATCTCACTCAGCAGCGCAAGTCCTGCGGCCTGGTCGAGGGTGCCCAGAGGCAGTCGACGGCTGCCCAGGTCCGCCAGCGTGGTGCGGCTGGTGACGATGGCGGCGCACCGCCCGCCGTTCGGCAGCAGGTCGGTGACCTGCCGGGTGGTCGCCGCGTTGTCCAAGATTATGAGCATCCGCCGCTGCGCCAGCAGGGTGCGGTAGAGGTGGACCCGGCTCATCAGATCCGAGGGCACCGTGCCACCGCGGACGCCGAGCGCGCGCAGAAAGGCGCCGAGGACCGCGGTCGGCTCCAGCGGCTCGTCGCCGAACCCTCCGAGGTCGATGTAGAGCTGACCGTCCGGGAACTGCGCGGCGAGCAGGTGTCCGAGGCGTACCGCGAAGGCGGTCTTGCCGACGCCGGCCGGCCCGCTGACCAGCATGGTCACCGGCCCGGAGGCGGCCAGGTCCAGCAACCGGCGCGTCTCGGTCAGCTCGTCCTTCCGACCGACGAACAGTGGCAGGTCCGGTGGCAGGAGACAGGGGGTCACCTGCCGTGCGGCCGGCCCGTCCGGACGGGGGCGGACCTGCTTGTTCGGCTCAGGCCCGGCAGGTGCCGGCGGCGATGCGGGCGCCGGCTCGGCGGACGGATCGGGAGCCTGTCGCGTTGTGCCCACGGCTGACAGAAAGGGGTCGGACAGGACCAACGCGCGGCGGGCTTCCACCCACTCCCGTACCGCTGGCGGATCGCCGCCGCAGGCCCGCACAAGGGCGGCGACCACCTCCTCCGACGGCAGCGAGACCCGATTGAGCGAGGTCGCGACGGTGCTCGCCGGCAACTGGTCCCCGGCCCTCCGCGCCCGCCGCTCAAGTGTCCGGTACGAAAGCCGGGACCAGGCCTTCACGCCGCGCAGGCGAGCGACGAATTCCGCTGGTGTCCTTGCCGTGCCGGGTTGGGGTAGCGGCGTCGTCACGGAACGCATTCTATCGACGCCTCTCATGCTGGGCCATCCGTCTCCGGCCCGGGAGAGCGGCGGTCAGGTCTCGTTGAGGTAGGCGAGGACGGCGAGGACGCGGCGGTTGTCGTCGGACGACGGGGGGAGGCGCAGCTTGCCGAAGATGCTCGCGGTGTGCTTGCCCACGGCGCTCTCGCTGAGGAACAGTCGCTGCGAGATGGCGGCGTTGGAACGTCCCTGGGCCATGAGTTCGAGAACGTCCCGCTCGCGCGGCGTGAGGCGGGCCAGGGGTGAGGCGGTGCCGCCGGCCGTCAGCAGCTTGGCGATCACCTCGGGGTCCATCGCGGTGCCGCCCGCCGCGACGCGCCGCACGGCGTCGATGAACTGGTCGGCGTTCAGGACGCGGTCCTTGAGCAGGTAGCCGACCGCGCCGGCCCCGTCGGCCAGCAGCTCCCGGGCGTAGAGCTGCTCGACGTGCTGGGACAGCACCAGCACCGGCAGGCCGGGGACGTCCCGTCGGGCGGCCAGCGCCGCCTGGAGTCCCTCGTCGGTGAAGGTCGGCGGCAGCCGTACGTCGACGATGGCCACGTCGGGCCGGTGCCGGGCCAGGGCGGTGCGTAGGGACGGCCCGTCGCCGACGGCCTCGGCGATGGTGAAGCCGTGGCTCTCGAGGAGCAGGACCAGCCCGTCCCTCAGGATGTGGAGGTCTTCGGCGAGGACGACGCGCACGGGATCTCCATGGTGACGACGGTGGGTCCGCCGGGCGGACTGTGCAGGGTCAGGGTGCCGTCGAATGTAGCGAGCCGACGGTGGACGCCGCGCAGCCCGGTTCCCCTGACCGGGTCGGCCCCGCCGGGACCGTCGTCGGCCACCACCATCCGGAGCACCCCGTCGCGGTGCGACAGCGAGACGGAGATGTGGGCCGCGCAGCGGGCCGCGTTGGTGAGGGCCTCGCAGGTGACGAAGTAGGCGGCCGACTCGACCGGCGCGTCGAGCCGGTGGGGCAGGTCGACGTCCACGTCCACCGGCAGCGGGGTGTCGAGCGCGATCGCCCGGACCGCGTCGCCGAGTCCGCGTTCGGCCAGCACCGGCGGATGGATGCCGCGTACCAGGTCGCGCAGCTCGGCCAGCGCGGCGGCGGACGTCTCCTGCGCCTGCGCCAGCACCAGCCGCGCCCGCGCCGGGTCGGTCTCCATGAGCCGCGCGACGGCGGCCAGGCCGAGCCCGACGGCGATGAGCCGGGCCTGGGCGCCGTCGTGCAGGTCGCGTTCGATGCGGCGCAGCTCGGCCGCCTGCACGTCGACGGCGTCGGCCCGGGTGGTGGCGAGGTGCGCGACCCGCGAGGCGAGCACGGTGGCCGCCGTGGGGGTGAGCAGGAGCCGGTCCCACGCCAGCCGCAGCCGCATCAGCGGGCCGGCCAGGCCGAGCCCGAGCAGCGCCACGGCCAGCCCGAGGGGCATGCTCGCCCAGTCCGGTAACCACGGCCCGACGAGGCCGACGTGCTCGATGCCGAACCACAGGTAGAACGGGGTGATCCAGTAGCCGGTGGACAGGCCGATCGGCACCGCCCAGCTCACCCAGGTCAGCGGCTGGCAGAACAGGCCGTAGAACCCGAAGCCGACCAGGACCGCCGGGACGAACGAGAGCGGGGCCAGGGCGAGCGAGCCCAGCGCCCACAGCTGGTCCCGCCAGGTGGCCGGGTCGCCGAACAGCCACCCCGGCCGTTGACCCTCAACGGCCGCCACGAGATCGGTGTAGAGGACCCGCCCGACCCGGTAGTTGCCGTCCTCGCCGGGGCTGGGCGGCGGCGGGTACGGCCGGTACGGCGCGGGCAGGTCGGCGCCCGTCCACCGGCGGACGTGGCGCCGGTAGAGCTCCACCACCGACCGCGTGGCCGGCAGGGTGTACGGCAGCAGCCCGCCCCACGACACGACGGCGGTGAGCAGGTTGAGCAGCAGGCCGCCGAACGCGGCGAGGGACAGCCCGGCCAGTCCGGCACCCCGCCACGTCGCGGCCGACGTCCGGGTCACCCACCGGCCGACCGCCGTCCGCGGCGGCTTCCCGGTGCCCAGCAGCATGCCGGTCCACCGCCCGTACGCCCCCAGCGCAGCCGGCGCGAGCAGGAACGCGGCCACGATCGCCGCGACGGCCACCGGCACCGACCACGCGAGCGGCCAGGGGGGCGACGCGAGCAGGAGCAGGCCGGCCGCGATCAGCGCGGGCGGCACCAGGAGCGGGACCGCACCGGTGACCGGGGTGAGCATCAGCCACGCCCATTCCCGGCCGAGTGTCGGGTCCTTCGCGTGGTGGTCCAGCCTGAGCAGGAACGCCGGCACCCGGGGTGACCTGAACAACGTCTCCCCGTGGACGTACCAGCCGTCCGCGCGCCGGTGCGGTGCGGGTGGCGGCGACCGGACGGGATCGGGGAGGTCCGCTCCGGCCCAGGCGCGGGCGAGCCGGCGGGCCAGCGCGGTCAGCCGGAACTGGCCGGAGAGGCCGAGCGGATAGGGGAGCACCAGGGTGGCGGCGACCACGAGGAGGTACCCGTAGGCGAACCCGGCCGCGACCAGGACGACCAGGGCGACGCAGCGTGGTACGGCGAGCGCGAAGCGGGTCACGGGTCGAGTCTTCGCCGCACCGACCGCCACCGCATCGGGGCAGGCTACCGACCAGGGGTGGGGCTGGGTACACCCCCACCGGGCGGCTGGACCCATTCTGCGCGCCCGCCGCGATTCCTAGCGTTGCCGGCATGTCAGTCATCGAGGTGCGCAACCTCCGCAAGCAGTACGGCGACCATCTGGCCGTCGCCGACGTGTCGTTCAGCGTGCAGGAGGGCGAGATCTTCGGGCTCGTCGGCCCGAACGGCGCCGGCAAGACCACCACCGTGGAGTGCGTCGAGGGGCTCCGGACCCCGGATTCGGGGACGGTACGGGTGCTGGGGCTGGATCCGCGCCGGGACCGCGCGGCGGTGCGGCGGAAGCTGGGCAGCCAACTCCAGGAGAGCCAACTGCCGGACCGGATCAAGGTGTGGGAGGCGCTCGACCTCTACAGCTCGTTCTATCCGCACCCGGCCGACTGGCGGGAGCTGATGGACGAGCTGGGCCTGGCCGCCAAACGGAACACGGTGTTCGCGAAGCTCTCCGGTGGACAGAAGCAGCGGCTGTCGATCGCGCTCGCCCTGGTCGGCAACCCGTCGGTGGCGATCCTGGACGAGTTGACCACCGGCCTGGACCCGCAGGCGCGGCGGGACACGTGGGAGCTGGTCCGGCAGGTCCGGGACCGTGGCGTCACGGTCGTGCTGGTGACCCATTTCATGGACGAGGCGGAGCGCCTCTGTGACCGGTTGGCGGTCGTCGCGGCCGGCCGGGTCGTCACCGTCGACACCCCCCGCAACCTGATCGCCGGTGCCCAGGTGCCCGGCGTCGAACGGCCCACCCTCGAGGACGCGGTCCTCTCCCTCACCGCCGCCAGGAGCAACCGATGACCGCCCTCTCCAAGATCATCCGTGTCGAGGCGAAGCTGTTCCTCCGGGATCCGGTCGGCACGTTCTTCGCCATCGCGTTCCCGGCCCTGCTGATCCTGGTGCTCGGCCTGGCCCTGCCGGGGACCCGCGACCCGTCGGAGGAGCTGGGCGGCCGGCGTCCCGTGGAGGTCTACCTGCCGATCACCATGACGCTGGCCATCGCGACGGTGACGATGGTGACGCTGGTGAGCGTGGTGGGCACCTACCGCGAGCGGGGCGTCCTGCGCCGGCTGTCGACCACCCCGGTCCCGCCGGCGGCGTTGCTCGTCGCGCAGGTGGCCGTGAACGTCGCCGCACTGCTGGTCGCCTGCGGCCTGGCCTGGCTGGTGGCGGCGACCGTCTTCGACGTCTCCCCGCCCGGCAACGCGGTCGGCTTCGTGCTGGCGTTCACGCTCGGGTCGAGCGCGATGTGCGCCGTCGCGCTGCTCGTGGCGGCGGTCACGCCGAGCGCCCGCGCCTCGATGGGGATCGGTCAGCTGATCTATTTCCCGATGATGTTCTTCGCCGGGGTGTGGACACCGGGGCCGCAGATGCCGGACCTGGTGCGGAAGATCGCCGACTTCACCCCGTTGGGGGCCGCGTCCCTGGCCGTGCAGGACGCCTGGGCGGGCTCGTGGCCCACGCTGCCGCACCTGGCCGTGATGGCGGCGTTCACCGTGGTGCTGGGCGGGTTCGCGGCCCGCTACTTCCGCTGGGAGTGATCCGCCGTCGCGAGCGGCTCGTCGTTCCGGTCTCCTCCCTGGTAAAACTGTACCGTCGGGACGGTTTAGTTTTAGGGAGATGCGGGATGAGTGCGGCATTGAGCCCCACGCGTCGCTGGGCGTCGCTGGCCGTGCTGGTGGGCGCCGTGTCGTTGTTGGCGATCGACGCGACGGTGCTCTACCTGGCGGTGCCGTCGCTGACCGCGGAGTTGTCGCCGACGGCGACGCAGGTGCTGTGGATCGGGGACATCTACTCCCTGGCCCTGGCGGGTCTGCTGGTGACGATGGGGAACCTGGCCGACCGGATCGGCCGGAAGCGGTTGTTGCTCGTCGGTGCGGGCGCGTTCGGACTCGCCTCGACGCTGGCGGCGTTCGCCCCCTCGGCGGAGGCGTTGATCGCGGCCCGTCTGCTGTTGGGCGTGGCGGGTGCGACGATCATGCCGTCGACGCTGTCGCTGATCCGGAACATCTTCACCGATCAGATCGAGCGGACGCGGGCGATCGCGATCTGGTCGGCCGCGGCGGCGAGTGGCATCGCGCTCGGCCCGCTGGTGGGTGGGGCGCTGCTGGAGCACTTCTGGTGGGGCTCGGTGTTCCTGATCAATCTCCCGGTGATGCTGCTCGTGCTGATCGTCGGCGGGTGGCTCCTGCCCGAGTCCCGCAACCCCGACCCCGGGCGGTTCGACCTGATCTCCAGCGGGTTGTCGATGCTGACGATCATCCCGTTCGTGTACACGATCAAGAAGCTCACCGGAGGCGCGTTCGGCGTCACCGCCGCCGTCGCGATCGTGGCGAGCGTGGTCGGTGGGGTGCTGTTCGTGCGTCGTCAGCGGCGGGTCGACTCGCCGATGATCGAGGTGGGCCTGTTCCGCAATCCCGCGTTCAGCGGGGCGGTGCTGGTGAACTTCATCTCGGTGTTCGCCCTCAGCGGCGTCCTGTTCTTCTTCTCCCAGTACCTCCAGCTCGCCCGCGAACTCAGTCCCCTGCGGGCGGGACTGGCGCAGCTGCCCGCGGCGGTGGCGGCGATGGCTGCGGTCGCGGCCGTCGGGTTCCTTCTCACCAGGCTCGGGCGGGGACGGGCCATCGCCGTCGCCCTGCTGACCGGGGCTGTCGGGCTGGCGATCCTGGCCGCGCTGGAAGGCAGTGAGCAACTGGGCTGGGTGCTGCTCGCCGTGGTCCCGCTGGGCCTGGGGATCGGCGTGGCCGAGACCCTCAGCATCGACGCCGTGGTGTCCGCGGTCCGCCCGGCCAAGGCGGGCGCGGCGGCGTCGGTGGCGGAGACCGCCTACGAGCTCGGCGTGGCCCTCGGCATCGCGATCCTGGGCTCCGTCATCACCGTGCTCTACCGCTTCCACCTGACCCTCCCCGCGGATGTCGCCGGCGGGGTTGCGACCCGGGCCGAGGACTCGTTGGCGGCGGCCAGCGCGGTCCTGGCGCCCGGCAGCGCGGCGCTGGAGGCCGCGCAGGAGGCGTTCGTGTCCGCCATGCAGGCAACTACCCTGATCGCGAGCGCGGTCATGGTGATCGCCGCGATCGTGGCCTTCACGCTCATCCCGAACCACAAGGACGCTGCGCCAGCGGAGCACTGACACCTCGGGCTCAACCGGAGGGGAAAGGACGTCGACATGGCACGGACCGCTGGGCGCAGCGCCGCCGAAACGAGACGGCTCATCCTCGACGCTGCCGCGCGTCTCATCAGCAGGCATGGCACCGCGGTGCCCGTCTCGGACATCGCCGAGGCAGCCGGCGTGTCCAAAGGCGGTCTGCTCTACCACTTCCCGAGCAAGGAAGAACTCCTCAACGGCCTGGCCAACCATCTGATGGGCCAGTTCCGGAGTGACGTCGAGCAGGCTGCGGCCGAGGAGGAGGAAGGAACGCCGGGCAGGCTCACGAGGGCGTACATCCGGGTGAGCTTCGCCCACGCCGGCGACCTCCCCGGGTTACGTGACTACATCGCCCTCGCCGCGCACCTCATGTTCGAACCCGGCCTGGAGGCGCTCGCGCAGCAGGACGCACAACAGTGGCGGGAGGCTCTCCTCGACGACGGCCTCGAACCCACGATCGTCCGCATGGTCATCGCCGCGGCCGACGGCAGCAACAGCGCACCCCTGTGGGGCGCCATCCTCGACGACGCCGACCGCGACCAACTGGAAGCGGACCTGATCGCCCTCACCCACCGCGACCGCGTCCAGGTCGGCTCGCGGAACGCCGACATCTGACGGCCGCCGACGGTTCCGCGGCGGTGCGGGCGGCGTCGGGCTGCCGATCGGCGGGCCGACTTATTGACGTGGTGCGCCCGACGGCCGTCCTGGTAGAAAGGCGTCCGTGCGTACCGTCGTGGAGCCGCTGCGGGCCCGGCCGCGGCCGGGTGACCAGATGGACCGGCTGTTCGCGGGCGGCTGGCCGGCGTTCATCACGGCCGACCGGCAGGTCGGCCGGTACCTCGACCGGGTGCGGGAGGTGTTCGCCGACCTGGAACTCGTGCTGCTCGACGGCGACGGTGACCTGGTCACCGCGGGCTGGGCGGTGCCGATCCGCTGGGACGGCGACCCGGCGCACCTGCCCGAGGGCTACACCGACTCCCTGCGCCGCGCGGTCACCGGCCACGACCGCGACGAGGCCCCCGACACCCTCGTGGTGATGGCCGCCCAGGTGCGCGCCGACCTGCGTGGCCAGGGCCTGGCCGGCGACCTGCTCACGGCGCTGCGGTCGCTGGCCGAGCAGCGCGGCTGGGCGCGGGTGATCGCCCCGGTGCGGCCCACCCTCAAGGCGCGTTACCCGCTGACCCCGATCGAGCGGTTCGCCGCCTGGACCCGGGAGGACGGCTCCCCGCTCGATCCCTGGCTGCGCACCCACTGGCGGCTCGGGGCCCGGGTGGTCGCCATGGCGCCCCGGTCGCAGACGATGACCGGCACCGTCGCCGAGTGGCGGCAGTGGACCGGCATGGTCTTCCCCGACAGCGGCGACTACGTCATCCCCGACGGCCTCAGCCTGCTGCGCGTGGACCTCGATCGCGACCAGGGCACCTACACCGAGCCGAACGTGTGGGTCCAGCACCGCTGAGCCGCAGCACCGGATGGTCAGGGCGCGAGGTGGGCGCCGAGGCGGCGGACGGTCTCGGCGGCGGCGACCGCGTCGCTGCGGGCGCTGCCGTGCCGGCCGTCGCTGCTGTACATCGTCGCCTCGGCGGTGAGCGGGTGGTCGGTGAGCCGCACGTGCAGGGTGCCGAGCCGCTCCGCGAGGGCCCCCGTGTGCGCCGAGAGCCGCCGCATCCGCTCGCCGAGGCCGGCGCGGTGCCGCTCGGGCACAGCGGGGCTGAGCGACACGTCGAACATGCCGACCGTGATCACGTCCGCCCCGGCGGCCTGAAGTGCCTCGATGATCGCGGTCAGCTCCGTGTCGACGGCGTCCGCGTCGTAGCCCCGCCCGAAGGCGTCGTTACCGCCGCAGACCACCAGCGCCAGGTCGGGGCGGAAGGCCAGCGCCGGGGCGAGCTGGGCGGCGCGCACCTCGTGGGCCCGCAGCCCCCGCAGGCCCAGATTGAGGTACGCCAGCTCCGGCCGGACGGTCCGCAGCTCGGCGGCGATCCGGTCCGCCCACTGCACGTCGGGATAGCCGTCGACGGGCTCGCAGAGCCCCTCGGCCACGCTGTCGCCCAGCACCGCGAAGCGCCGCCAGGGATGGTCGCGCAGCAGCGCCGCGCTCTCCCCGTCGCGCAGGCACCACGGATCCGTCGCCTCGGTCAACGTCGATGGCATGCCGGCACGCTAGCCGGCGTCCGGGGGCCGGAGAAGGTCCTTGTGGACTGACGCGACGCTACGGTCGGTCGGCTTTCCGGTGCCCGGCCGCTGCGGGCGACGCGCGGCCCGCGTGTCAATGTAGCGTTGACATGTGCCGCCCGAGCTGAGCGAGCTGTCCACCGTCGCGGCCGACCGCGCGCGGCTGGACGAGCGGGAGCTGGAGCTGCTCGACCGCGCGCGTCACCTGGGTGCGACGTGGGCTCAGATCGCCGCCGCGCTCGGCCTCGGCAGTCGGCAGGCCGCGGAGCAGCGCCGGCAGCGCCTGGCGGCGGCGCGGCGGTCGCGGCGGCAGGAACGGGATCTCGGATACTCGGCACGGATCGCGGCGATCCGGGGCGCGGTCTTCGACCTCCAGCGGTGGATCGACGCGGACCGGCGGTGGGATGCGCGGTTCCGGCGCGCGGCCCTCGTGAGGAGGACCGCCGAGGTGGCCCTGGACGCCGATCCGGGCCCGCTGTACGCGCTGGCGTCGCTCCTCGCCACCGACCTGGCCGACCTGGCCGACGTGGAGTGTGGACGGTTGCCCGCGCCGGTGCGGGCCGTCGCGTCGACGCTGGACGATCTGTTGTCAACGACACATTGACGAGTCGCGACAGTATTGCCTGAGTCTCACTCAAGGCTGAGGATTTGAGTCGACATGGCTCAACCTTGGAGGACTCGTGCGCCGCAACGCCGCGCTGTTCATCGCGATCTCGCTGCTGTCGGGCTTCGGCAGCAGCGCCATGTCACTGGTCGCCGGGATCTGGATCCTGGACCTCACAGGCTCCGCCAGCCTCGCCGCCCTCGCCGGGCTCTGCGTGTACGCCCCGGTCCTCGGTGGCCCCTGGCTGGGGGCTCTGCTCGACCGGGCGCCGAGGCGACCGCTGGTCATGGCCGTCAACCTCGCGTTGTCCGCCGTACTGCTCAGTCTCCTCACGGTGCGGGGAGCGGAGCAGACGTGGCTCATCTTCCTGGTGTCCTGCGCCTACGGCCTCAGCTACGTGCTGATCGACACGGGCGAGTCGGCGCTGCTGCCCTCCGCGCTGTCGCCCACGGAACTCGGCGACGTCAACGGCTGGCGTTCGAGCGCCCAGGAGGGCATGAAGCTCGTGGCGCCCCTGGTCGGTGCGGGCCTCTACGCGTGGCGCGGGGGCCACGCCGTCGTCCTGCTCAGCGCGGCGACGCCGGTCCTGGTCGCCGTCCTGTACGCGGCCGTACGGCTGAAGCAGCTGCCACCCGTCGGGCCGGCCGACCGGCCTCGCGGCGTGCGCGCCGGACTCGCCGTCCTCTTCGCGCATCGGGCGCTGCGCCTCACCGTCGTGCTCGCCGCCGTGTCGATCGCCATGTCCGGCTTCGCCACCGCTGCCAACTACGCGATCGTCACCGCCGGATTGGGCCTACCGGCGACGTTCCTCGGCGTGCTGCTCAGCGCGCAGGGGGCCGGGTCCGTCGTCGGCGGCCTCGTCGTCGGCCGGCTCATCGCGCGGTGGAGCCCGGTCACCGTGGGCGTCGCCGGCACGACGCTCTTCGCCGTGAGTTGCCTGGTGCGCTGCGTGCCCTGGTGGCCCGGCACGGTCGCCGCCTCCGTCGTCGCCGGCATCGGCCTGCCCTGGGCCCTCGTCGCCGCGGTGACCGCGGTGCAGACGCACACGCCGACAGCGATGCTCGGCCGGGTGTCCGGCACCGCCAACACCGCGATGTTCGGCCCCGTCGCGCTGGCGATCCCGCTCGGCTCCGCCATCGTCCACTTCGGCGAGCGCCTCACGCTCGTCGCCGCCGCCGCGATCTGCCTGGCCTGCGCAGCCGGCGCGGCCCAACGGCACCGGACGTGGCGACAGGCCGAGCGGGCCTCGGCGGTCAGGCGCCCCGCCGGTAGGCCGCCGCGAGCCGCTTCGGCGCCCGGTCCTGCCACGCCTCGATGACGAGTTCGGCCAGCTCCTCGGGGTCGATCCGGTCGAGCCGGACGA
The DNA here is from genome assembly GCF_031845925.1 of Micromonospora reichwaldensis. NCBI lineage: Bacteria > Bacillati > Actinomycetota > Actinomycetes > Micromonosporales > Micromonosporaceae > Micromonospora > Micromonospora reichwaldensis. Next base: position 129,586 of record NZ_JAVRFL010000018.1, read on the forward strand.
GGATCGCCGGATAGCCGTCGAGATGCGGGACGGTGAAGTAGACGGCCGGATCGTCGGCCAGCAGTGCCTCCTTAACCCCCAGGTCCGGCACCCGTACGCCGAGGACCGGACCGTCGGGTGCCGCCGCCCCCAGGGCGTCGAGGTCGGCACGGCGCAGCGGTCGATCCCAGACGAACGCCCGGTCGCGGACCTTCCACGCCGGCGCCCCCTGGTAGGACGGGTGCTCGCCCGTCTCCGGCAGACCCAGCGCGATCCGGCGTACGTCCTCCCACGTGGCCATGTCCCGACCCTACGCCCGGCCTACGACACCCGGTGCCCGCTCGGCCGGCGCCGCCGTCGACCGTGGCCGCAGGCCGGGCAGCAGCGGCAGCAGGGTGACCACGAGGGAGAACGCCGCCATGACCAGCAGGGCGGGGGCGAGGCCGAGCGCGGTGGCCGACCAGCCGCCCAGCAGCGCGCCCAGCGGCAGGCCCGCGAACGCCAGCGACCCGGCCAGCCCGATCACCCGGGTCTGCAGATCGGCCGGCACCCGCTCGTAGATCGCCACCCCGAGCAGCGGGTTCACCGCCGCGATGCCGATGCCGGAGGCGAACGTCACCGCCAGTACCACCGCCAACTCCTCGCTCAGCGCCAGGACCAGCAGGCGCGGGGCGCCGCCGAGCGCCGCGCCGACCACGAAGGTCAGGTACCGGGGCAGCCGGGGACCGTACGCCGTGAACAGCAGGTTGCCCAGCAGCGCGCCGGCCGAGAACGCCCCGAGCAGCAGGCCCAGCCCGGCAGGGCCGCGCAGCACGTCGGCCACCCAGAGCGGGATGTAGACCGCGACGCTCGCGTTGACCACCATGTTCAGCGCCGAGATCACCAGCAGCATGGTCAGCAGCATCCGGTCGCGGCCCAGGTGGCGGAACCCGCCCGCGAGCGCGCGCAGGTAGCCCTCCGGCGCCGCCGGTCCCGTCGCGGCGGCCGGCGCCCGGACCAGCAGGCCGACCAGCAGGGCGCAGGCGGCGAAGCTGGCGGCGTCGATGAGGAGCGCCTGCGTCACCCCGAACCACCAGACGAGCAGCCCGCCCAGCCCCGCGCCGAGCAGGGTGACCAGCCGGCCCAACCCGTCGTAGACGGAGGTCAGCCGGATCAGCCGGACCCCGGCGGCCTCGGCGGCCGGGCGGAACATCACGTGCTTGACCCGGTCGCCGACGCCCCGCAGCGCGCCCACCAGGGCGACCAGGGCGAGCAGCGCGCCGAACCCGAGCCACGGGGTGAGGGCCACCGCCACCATCAGCCCGGCGCTGCCCGCGTCGGCCAGGATGGCGGTGCGGCGCAGCCCGATCCGGTCCGCCCAGGGCGTGCCGAGGGCGCTGGAGAGCAGGTAGGGCAGCGTCTCGGCGGCGGCCACCGCGCCCATCTTCGCCGCGCTGCCGGTGGTCTCCAGCACCAGCCAGGGCAGGGCCACCACCGAGATCCGGCTGCCCAGGTTGGAGATCAGGTCGGCGGCGACCAGGACGGTCAGTTCCCGCCGGGGGGTCACGCCAGGCTGCCGATCGACGCCTCCGGGTGCTCGACCGACGACGGGTGGTCCGCGGCGTACCGGGCCCGCAGTGCGCGCTTGTCCACCTTGGCCGAGCGGTTGAGCGGCAGCCGGTCGACGAACTCCACCCCGCCCGGCGCCCAGGTGTCGCTGAGCTCGGCGGTCACCAGGTCGATCAGCTCCCCGGCGGTCACCGTCGCGCCGGGCGCCGGCACCACATAGGCGTACGGCAGCTCGCCGGCCGCCTCGTCGGGCACGCCGATCACCGCCGCCGCCCGCACCTGCGGGTGCCCCGCCAGGACGTCCTCGATCGGGCGGGAGTGGATCGGCCAGCTGCGCCGCCGGGTGAGGATCCGGTCCTGCAACCGGTCGACGAGGTAGAGGTAGCCGTCGGCGTCGAGGTGCCCGACGTCGCGCGTACGGACCCAGCCGTCGACAAGCGTCTCGGCGGTCAGCTCGGGCTGGCCGTGGTAGCCGGCGAAGCGCAGGCCGGTGTGCACCCACACCTCGCCGTTCTCACCGGGCGGCAGGACCGTGCCGTCCTCGGCGCGGATCTCGACGCGCACGTCGCCGTAGGGGCGTCCGCAGGAGCGCAGCCGCTGCGGGTGCGCCGGGTCGTCGGTCAGCCCCGGCAGGGCGGTGACGACGACGGCCTCGCTGAGGCCGTACACGATCCGCAGCACCGGGCCGAAGCGCGCGATCGCCTGGCGCAGCCGGGCGGGCGCGGCGGGCCCGGCGCCCACGTTGAACATGAACATGGCGGAGAAGTCCGCGCCGTCGAGGGCCGGGTGGTCGAGCACCTCGTAGAGCATCGGCGGCGTGACGAATGTCGAGTTGATCCGCTCCCGGTCGACGGTCCCGATGAACCGCGCCGGGTCCCAGCCGTCGCGCGGGAACAGCACCCCGCCGGTGAAGAGGTTGAACAGGGTGGTGATCTGGCCGCTGGCCAGCCACATCGGCGAGTGCGACAGGTGCCGCAGCGGCGGGTGCCCGGCGGCGCGGAAGTCGGCGGCCAGGGCGAGGATCTGGGTGTAGAAGCTCTCCCGGTGGTGCACCAGCTTCGGGGTGCCGGTGGTGCCGCTGGTCTGCAGGAACGACTCCGGCGCCGGCACGTCGGCCGGCAGCTCGACCGCCCCGGCGCGTTCCGCCGCGGCGAGGAGGTCCGGGCCCGCGCCGCCCGGGCCGAGGCAGAGCACGGGTACGCCCGACAGCCCGGCGGCCAGCTCCGGGCCCAGCCCGGCCGGGTCCCGGGCGTCGAAGACGAACGCGTCGGGGCGGGCCAGCCGGACGAACTCGTCGACCTCCCGGCGGGACGTCACCGGGGCGACCCACATCGTCCGGCAGCCCAGCAGGTGCAGGGCGAGCTGCACCAGCGGCCCCTCCACCGGGTTGCCGAGCGCGAGCAGCACCGCCTGCCCCGGCCGTACGCCGTGCCCGAGCAGCGTCGCGGCCAGCCCGCGTACCCGCGCGGCGGCCTCGGCGTAGCTGAGCCGGTGTCCGTTTCCGACCAGCGCCTCCCGGTCGCCGAAACCCGCGAAGAGCTCCAGCGCCCGGTGCACGTAGCCGGCCCGTCGTTCCGCTCGGTCGGTCATCCGACAGCCCCCTCGCCGCAGAAGTGTGGCCGTGTGCCGGGCGGCCCGGCACGGCGCGGCGGCCGGGCGGGCGCACCGCCGCCGTCCGTGAGCGTAGGGACCACCGACTGTCACCGGACAGAGCCTGAACGGCGCTCCGGACGGACCGGAGGACATTTGATCGCGTCGATCAGGTTGATTGACGGTCGTGAAACGGGACGGCTAGGTTTCTGGACCATCGTCCAGGCGGTGCCGTCAGCGGACGGCCCTGGGCTGCCAACGATGGAGGTTCAATGTCGACTCCGAAGAGATGGCATGTCATCACGGCCGCGGCCACCCTGCTCGTCGCCGGCGCCCCGGCGATGGTGGCCAGCGCCGGTCCGGCGGACACCGGGGCGTCCCACCAGCGCACGGTCTGGGCGGGCAGCTGGGCCGCCGCGGTCACCAGGGGAAACGCGACCGGCCTGACCAACACCGGCCTCAACGACCAGAGCGTACGGATGGTCGTGCACACCACCGTCGGCGGAGAGCGGTTCCGGGTCCGGCTCAGCAACTCCTACGGCGAGCAGGCCGTCCGGGTCGGCCGCGCCACCGTCGCGAAGCCGAACACCGCGACCCCCGACGACCTGTCCGACATCGACCCTTCGACCCTGCGGACGCTCACCTTCGGCGGCGCCACCTCGGCCACCATGAACCGGGGCGCCGAGCTGGTCAGCGACCCCGTCGCGCTGCCCGTCGGCGACCAGCAGGACCTGGTGCTGACGGTGCACTTCCCGACCCCCACCGGGCCGGTGACCTTCCACGGCCAGTCCCGGCAGACCAACTTCATCGGCGCCAGCGACCTGACCTCCGCCGCCGGTGGGGCCGGGTTCACGATCCGACCGAACTGCTGCTGGTTCTTCCTGTCGGGCATCGACGTGCAGCGCCGCCACAGCCCCGGCTCGGTGGTGGTGCTCGGCGACTCCATCGCCGACGGAAACGGCAGCACCGTCAACGCCAACAAGCGCTGGCCCGACCTGCTCGCCGACCGGCTCATCGACGCCCGCCCGGACGTCCGCACCCCGGGGGTGCTCAACCTCAGCCTCGCCGGCAACCGGCTCAACCACGAGGGCCCCGAGCCCGGGGCGGGCGGCTTCCCCGGCTACCACGAGCTCGGCCCCAACGCCCTGGCCCGGCTCGACGAGGACGTCTTCGCGCAGACCGACGTCCGGACCGTGATCACCGGACTCGGCATCAACGACATCTGGATGTCGGGCGACTCCGCCGAGCAGATCATCGCCTCGCTGCGGCAGGTCAACCAGCAGGTGAAGGCGCGCGGCCTGCGCAGCCTGGTGACGACGCTCAGCCCGTACGAGGGGCACGGGAACCCGGGGGTGTGGACGCCGGAGAAGGAGGCCACCCGGCAGGCGGTGAACGCGTGGCTGCGCGGCAGCGACGAGTTCGACGGGCTGCTCGACTTCGACCGGGTGCTGCGCGATCCGGCGCAGCCGAGCCGGCTGCTGCCCGCGTACGACTCGGGCGACCACATCCACCCGAACGACGCCGGCAACCAGGCGCTGGCGAACGCCGTACCGCTGCGACTGCTCGGCCTGTGACACCGGCGCGGGCGGCGGGCGACCCCCGCCGCCCGCGGCACCCTCGACGGGGGAGACCGAAGGACCGTGGACGTCACCCAGCTGCTGACCCGTCTCTACAGCGACGAGGGCCGGCAGGACCCGTACCCCTGCTACGCCGCCCTGCACGCGCTCGGGCCGGTCAGCCCGGTGCCGGCGCGCGCGGAACACCGCTCGGTCGCCGCAGTCGCCGTCGGCTACGACCTGGTCAGTCAGGTGCTGCGGGACCCGCGGTGGTACAAGCAGGCCCCGCCGGGCTGGCGGGAGCAGGAGGTGCTGCACACCCTCCAGACCTCGATGATGTTCGTCAACCCGCCGGAGCACACCCGGATGCGGGCGGCCTTCGCGAGGAGCTTCACCCCGCGCCGGCTCGCCGCGCTGGAGCCGATCGTGCACCGGGTCGTCGACGGGCTGCTCGACCGGCTGGCCGACGCCGGCGACACCGACCTCGACTTCGTCGCGGAGTTCGCGTACCCGCTGCCGGCCCTGGTGATGGCGGAGTTCATCGGCATCCCCGCCGGGGAACTGGACTTCTACCGGCAGCGGGTGGAACGGATCGACGAGTTCCTGGACGTGGCGGGCCAGACCCCGCAGCGCCTCGCCGCCGCCAACACCGCCGCCGCCGAGCTGCGCGACTTCTACGCCGGGCTGATCGCGCACCGGCGCCACCGGCCCGGCGACGACCTGATCAGCGCCCTGGTCGAGGCGGTCGACTTCGGGGACGTGGAGCTGACCGTCGACGAGCTGGTCAGCAACCTGATCGTGCTGTTCAACGCCGCCTTCGTCACCACCGTCTACCTGTTCTCCAACGGGCTGCCGCTGCTGCTGGCCCACCCCGAGGTGGCCGCCGCGTTGCCCGGCGACGACGCGCTGACCCGGGGCGCGGTCGACGAGATCCTGCGGCTGGAGGCCCCCGTGCACTTCCTGGCCCGGGCCGCGCCGGAGGACACCGAGGTCGGCGGGGTGCCGGTCGGGCGGGACCGCAACGTGCTGCTGATCCTCGGCGCCGCCAACCGCGACCCGGCGCGCTTCCCCGACCCGGACCGTTTCGACCCGCGCCGCAGCGGGCCACCGTCGTTGGCCTTCGGCGCCGGCCCGCACTTCTGTCTCGGCGCCGCGGTGTCCCGGCTGGAGGGTCGGCTCGCGCTGCCCAGGCTGCTGGCCCGCTTCCCCGGGCTCACCGTCGCCGAGCCGCCGACGTACAGCGGCAGCCTCTTCCTGCGCGGCGCCGACAAGCTGACCGTACACACCCGAGGAGGGCCCGCGTGAGCGTTCATCCGCAGGTGGCGGCGTACCGGGCCGCCCGCGCGGCGGCCGGTACCCCGCCGCTGTACACCCAGACCCTGGCCGAGGCCCGCGCCGCCGACCTCGCCGCGATCCGCGCGGGCGGCGGCGCGGTCGAGCCGGTGCACGAGGTACGCGACACGCGCGTGCCCGGCCCGGCCGGCGACCTGCCGGTGCGCATCCACCGGCCGGCGGGGGAGGGGCCGCTGCCCACTCTGGTCTACTTCTTCGGCGGCGGCTGGACGCTGGGCAGCGTCGACACCGCCGACGGCATCTGCCGGCGCCTCGCCAACGCGGTGCCCTGCCAGGTGGTCACCGTCGGCTACCGGCTGGCCCCGGAGCATCCCTTCCCGGCCGCCGTGCACGACTGCCACGCGGCCACCGCGTGGCTCGCCACGCACCCGGAGGAGTTCGGCGTCGACCCGGAGCGCGTGGCGGTCGGCGGGGACAGCGCCGGCGGGAATCTCGCCGCCGCCGTCACCCTGCTGGCCCGGGAGCGCGGCGGGCCCCGCCTCGCCGCGCAACTGCTGGTGTACCCGAACACCGACCAGAGCGCCGATCCCGACGGCGCCGGCGAGGATCCGCTGCTGTTCAACCGCCGCTCGGTCGCCTGGTACCGGAGCCACTACCTCACCGACCCGGCCGACGCGCGGCACCCGCTGGCGTCGCCGCTGCTCGCCGCGGACCTGACCGGTCTGCCGCCGGCGCTGGTGATCACCGCCGAGCACGACCCGCTGCGCGCCGAGGGGGAGCGGTACGCGCACCGGCTGCGCGACGCCGGGGTGCCCACCACCCTCACCCGGTACGCCGGCATGATCCACGGCTTCTTCGCCATGCCCGCCGCGTTCGACGACGGCCGCCGCGCCCAGGACCAGGCCGCCGCGTTCCTGCGCGGCCGGCTCGGCACGCCGGACGGTGACGTGGTGGGTGGTGGCGCGGCGGGTGCTGGATCGCCCGGCGTGACGACCGCCGGGGCGACGATCGGCGGCGTGGCTGCCGGCGCGGTGGGCGGTGCATCGGCCGGTAGTGCGGCGACCGTCGGTGGGGGCGGCGCCGGTGGGAAGGGAGACCGGTGATGGTGGAGGGCGTACTGCCGAAGCCGGACCTGCCGGTGGCGCAGCCGTTGCCGGCCAGCCTGGCCGACTTCGCGGGGCCGGCCCGGGCGGTGCTGCCGCCCGACGTGTGGGACTACGTCGACGGTGGCAGCGGCGCCGAGACGACGCTCGCCGCGAACCGCCGCGCGCTGGACCGGGTGGCCGTGCTGCCCCGGGTGCTGCGCGGCGTGCACACCCCCCGCACCGGGGCGCGGCTGCTCGGCGCGTCGTACGCCATGCCGGTGGCCGTGGCGCCCATGGCGTACCAGCGGCTCGTGCACCCCGACGGGGAGCTGGCGCTGGCCGCCGCCGCCCGCGCGGCCGACGTGCCGTACGTGGCCAGCACCCTGAGCAGCGTGTCGATCGAGCAGATCGCGCAGACCGGCGCGACGGTCTGGTTCCAGCTCTACTGGCTGCGCGACCGGGGCCTGGTCGCCGACCTGCTGGAGCGGGCGCACGCGGCGGGCTGCACGGCGCTGACGGTCACCGTGGACGTGCCGATCCTCGGCCCGCGCCGGCGCGACGTGCGCAACGCGTTCGCCATCCCGCCGCAGGTCGTGGCGGCCAACCTGCCGGCCGGCCGGGACGGCCTCGCGCACACCGCCACCCCGGGGGTCTCCGCCATCGCCGCGCACACCGGTGAGGTCTTCGCGCCCGCGCTGACCTGGGCCGACCTGGAGTGGTTGCGCGGGCGTACGGCCCTGCCGCTGGTGGTGAAGGGCGTGCTGGACGCGCGCGACGCGGAGCTGGCGGTGGCCGCCGGCGCGGACGCCGTGGTGGTCTCCAACCACGGCGGACGGCAGCTCGACGGGGCGCCGGCCACCGCGACCATCCTGCCCGAGGTGGTGGCGGCGGTGGCGGACCGGTGCGAGGTGCTGCTGGACAGCGGCGTGCGCGACGGCGTCGACGTGCTGCGCGCGCTCGCCCTCGGCGCGCGGGGGGTGCTCGTCGGCCGGCCCATGCTGTGGGCGCTCGCCGCCGGCGGCGAGGCCGGGGCGCGTACGGCGCTGGCGCTGCTGGCCGGCGAGTTCCGCGACGCCCTCGCGCTGGCCGGCTGCGCCGACCCGGAGGCGGCCCGCGAGCTGCGCGTGATCAGGGAGGGCTGACCGGTGACGGAGACGGTGGACCTGCGCGTCGCCGATTTGCACCCGGCGGTCGACGACCCGGCGCTGAACTCGATGAACTTCCTCAACGAGGTGGCCCAGCACTACCCCGACGCGGTGTCGCTCGCGGCCGGCCGGCCGTACGAGGAGTTCTTCGACGTCGCGGCGCTGCACCGGCACCTGGAGAGGTTCCGCCGGCACCTGGCCGACGACCTGGGGCAGAGCCCCGCGCAGGTGCACCGGACGCTGCTGCAGTACGGCCGCACCAAGGGCATCGTGCACCACCTCGTCGCCCGCAACCTCGCCGTCGACGAGCAGCTGACGGTCGACCCGGAGGCGATCGTGGTGACCGTCGGCTGCCAGGAGGCGATGTTCCTGGTGCTGCGGGCGCTGCGGGCGGACCCGCGCGACGTGCTGCTCGCCGTCGCCCCGACGTACGTCGGGCTGACCGGCGCCGCCCGGCTGCTGGACCTGCCGGTGCGGCCGGTGCGGGGCGGCCCCGCCGGGATCGACCTGGCCGACCTGCGTGAGCAGGTGCGCCTCGCCCGGGCGGCGGGGCTGCGCCCGCGCGCCTGCTACGTGATGCCGGACTTCGCCAACCCGTCCGGGACCAGCATCGGCCTGGCCGACCGGCGGCGGCTGCTCGACCTGGCCGCCGAGGAGGACCTGCTGCTGCTGGAGGACAACCCGTACGGTCTCTTCCCCGCCTCGGAGTCCGGTCGGCCGCCGACGCAGTCCGGTCGGCCGCCGACGCTCAAGGCGCTGGACACCGCGCGGCGGGTGGTCTACCTGGGCTCGTTCGCCAAGACGGTGCTGCCCGGCGCGCGCGTGGGCTACGTGGTCGCCGACCAGCGCGTCGCCGGCGCTGACGGCACGGTGGGGCTGCTCGCCGACCAGCTCGCCAAGATCAAGAGCATGGTCACGGTGAACACCTCGCCGATCGCCCAGGCGGTCGTCGGCGGGGCGCTGCTGGAGCACGGGTGCAGCCTCGTGGCGGCCACCGTCCGGGAACGGGCCGCGTACGGACGCAACCTGCGCCACCTGGTCGACGGCCTGGCCCGGCGCTTCCCGGCGGGCACCTCGCCGGTGCGGTGGAACGTCCCGGCCGGCGGGTTCTTCGTCGTGGTCACCGTGCCGTTCCGGGTCGACGACGCGCTGCTGCACCGTTCCGCCCGTGGGTACGGCCTGCTCTGGACGCCGATGGCGCACTTCTACGACGACGGCGCCCCGGTCGACGCGCTGCGGCTGTCGGTCAGCGCCGTGACCCCGGAGCAGATCGACCTCGGGCTGGACCGGCTGGCCGCGCTGGTCGCCGACGAGACGGCCCGCCGGGCGGCGAACGCCGAGGTGGGATGACACAACGCGTTCACCGCATGGCAAAGCGCGACTGCCCGTGTTTCGCCGTCCTGGGTGGACACTCATAATGGACGCCATGGTCGCCTGGGAGTACGCGTTGCTGGTCCGCCGTTATCAGGGGCAGGGCCGCGCCTTTCACGTCAGCTTCACCTGGTACGGCCCGGACGGGTCGCGCCGGGACATCACCGCGTACGGCGACACGGCGATCGCGCACCTCAACCGGGCCGGCCGGGAGGGCTGGGAACTGGTCTCCGCCGCCGAGGACGTGAACAACGTCCAGGGCAGCACCGAGGTGCACCGCTACCACCTCAAGCGGCCGGTGGCCTGACGCCCCGGCCCGCCCCTCCCTCCCCGCCGCCCCGGCTCCGGCCCGGGCGGGCCGCCGGCTGTCGGTCACGTGCCGCGGGCGCGGCGGTGTTGCTACCGTTTCCTCCCGCCGCCGCCGACCGGTCGCCCGCCCGGGTGCCGGCGCGCCGCGGCGGGAGGGAGCAGCCGTGGCGGCAGGAGAAGGCGCGGCGCGGCCGACGACCGGGCCGGCCCGGTTCGTCGTCGGCGTCGACTTCGGCACCCTCTCCGGCCGGGCGGTCGTGGTCGACGTCGCCGACGGCGCCGTGCGGGGCGAGGCCGTCCACCCGTACCGGCACGGGGTGATCAGCGAGCGGCTGCCCGATGGCACGCCGCTGCCACCGGACTGGGCGTTGCAGCACCCCGACGACCACCGCGAGGTGCTCCGCGTCGCGGTGCCCGCCGCGCTGCGCGCCGCCGGGATCCGGCCCGGGGACGTGTGCGGCATCGGCGTCGACGCCACCTCCTGCACGATGCTGCCCGCCCTCGCCGACGGCACCCCGCTGAGCGAGCTGCCCGACCTGGGCGGCCGGCCGCATGCGTACCCGAAGCTGTGGAAGCATCACGCGGCCCAGCGGCAGGCCGCCCGGATCAACGACGTCGCCGCCGCGCGCGGCGAGCGCTGGCTGCCCCGCTACGGCGGCCGGGTCTCCGCCGAGTGGCAGCTCGCCAAGGCGCTGGAGGTGCTGGAGGAGGACCCGGCGGTCTTCGACCGGGCGGAGCGCTTCATCGAGACCGCGGACTGGCTGGTCTGGCAGCTCTGCGGCCGGGAGACCCGCAACGTCTCCGCCGCCGGCTACAAGGGGCTGCGGCAGGACGGGCGGTACCCGTCGGCGGAGTTCCTGCGCGCCCTGCACCCCCGCCTCGACGGCCTGCTGCCGCGCGTCGACGGCCCGCTCGTGCCCGTGGGCGCCCGGGCCGGCGGGCTCACCGCCACGGCCGCCGCGTGGACCGGGCTGCCGGTCGGGACCGCCGTCGCGGCGGGCGCCATCGACGCGCACGTCACCGCCGCGGCGGCCCGCGCCGTCGAGCCCGGCCGGATGCTCGCGGTGCTCGGCACCTCCACCTGCCTGATCATGAACGCGGCGGCGTACCGCGAGGTGCCCGGCGTCTGCGGCGTGGTCGACGGGGGCGTCACCACCGGGGCCTGGGGCTACGAGGCGGGACAGAGCGGGGTCGGCGACATCTTCGCCTGGTACGCCCGCACCGCCCTGCCGGCCGGCTACGTTGACGAGGCGCGCCGCCGGGGGATCAGCCCGTACGAGCTGCTGGACGCCCTGGCCGCCGACCAGCCGGTGGGCGGGCACGGGCTGCTGGCCCTGGACTGGCACAGCGGCAACCGCTCGGTGTTGATGGACCACGAGTTGAGCGGCGTGCTGGTCGGGCTGACCCTCGCCACCCGCCCCGAGGAGATCTGGCGGGCGCTGCTGGAGGCCACCGCCTTCGGCGCGCGGACCGTCGTCGACGCGTTCACCGCCGCCGGGGTGGCCGTCGACGAGCTGACCGTGGCCGGCGGGCTGACCGGCAACCGGCTGCTGCTGCGGATCTACGCCGACGTGCTCAACCGGCCGCTGCACGTGCTGGACTCCGCGCACCCGGCGGCGCTGGGCGCGGCCATCCACGCGGCGGTCGCCGCCGGGGCGTACCCGGACGTGCCGGCCGCCTCGGCGGCGATGGGCGCCGGCCGGCGCGAGACCTGGCACCCCGACCCGGCCCGGGCGGCAGCCTACGACGCCTTGTACGCCGAATACCGCGCCCTGCACGACCACTTCGGCCGGGGCGGCACCAACGTCCTGCACCGCCTC